>DATJUF010000318.1:0-29732 GCA_035502655.1 Binataceae bacterium (SeqCode) | reverse complement strand
GGCGTGTGGGGCCATCACATGTTTGCGACCGGGATGGGCCCAGTGGCGGACAGTGCCTTTTCGATCACCTCGATGCTGATTGCGATCCCTACAGGAGTGAAGATTTTCTCCTGGATCGCTACGGTGTGGGGCGGGCGGCTGCGCTTCACCACCGCTATGTTGTTTGCACTTGGCTTCATCCTCGAATTTACGATTGGCGGCCTGAGCGGCATCATGCACGCCAGTGCGCCTATCGATCTTGAGCAGACTGACACCTACATCGTCGTTGCCCATTTCCATTATGTTCTGTTCGGCGGCGTCCTGATGGGCATACTGGCCGGGTTCTATTATTACTTCCCCAAGATCTCCGGCCGGATGATGAATGAAACCCTCGGTAAATGGCAGTTCTGGATTACCGCGTGGGCATTCAATGCGACCTTCTTCCCGATGCATTTTCTCGGAGAATGGGGCATGCCGCGGCGTATCTACACCTATGCTCCTAACATGGGCTGGGATTTCTGGAACAAGTGGGAGAGCATCAACGCATTCATCCTTGCTATCGCCTTTCTGATTTTCTTCGTGAATATCGCCTGGAGCTGGATGAATGGGGAGCCAGCTTCAGCAGATCCCTGGGACGCCCGCACTCTCGAATGGTCGATACCCTCGCCCCCGCCCGTATACAATTTCGCCGACGTTCCGACCGTAAGTTCGCGTGACGCTTTCTGGGTCGAGAAGTACGGCGACGTCGAGGCCTCAGGCCTCGAGGGCGAAGGCCGCACCTATCTCCCGGAACCAGTGAATGAGGAAGTCGTCGCTAAAATCCACATACCGGCACCTTCGCTTTTTCCGATTCTAATCGCGTTTGGAATCATGACGATGGGCCTAGGAATGCTGGTCGAGTGGTACCGTCTGGTCCTGATTGGTGCTGGCCTGCTGGTTTTCGGGGCGATATCCATGTCCTTTGAGTACATCAACTGGGGCGAGGACAATCCGCATCAGGTCCACGAGAGCTTCCTCGGACTGGATAATCGCAAGCTCGGCTTGTGGTCCTTCATCGGCTCTGAATGCGTCTTTTTCGCTAGCCTGATTTCCACCTATATGGTTTATAAGTCGCGCAATCTCGGTGGTCCCGATGCCGACATTTTGAATATCCCACTGACCTCCTTCAGTACCTTCATCCTGCTGATGTCTAGCTTGTTGATGGTTCTCGCGCTGGCCGGCTATCAGCGCAACGACAAATTCTGGGGCACCTTCTGGTTGTTTGGAACAGCCTTCTTTGGCTTGATCTTCCTTGGCGGCCAAGTCTTTGAATTTACCGGCTTCTACCTGTCGGGAATGCACTATAACACCAACCTGTTCAGCCAGTGTTTTTACACCCTGGTCGGTTTCCACGGCTTCCACGTGCTGATCGGCGTAGTTTGGCTGCTGGTTCTGGCAATCACTGGATTACTGGGAAAAATAGACAGCAAGCGGGCGATTGCAGTCGAAGTGGCCGGCCTATACTGGCACTTTGTTGACATTGTATGGGTGGTCATATTTACCCTGATCTATCTCATGAGGACGGTGAAACACGCATGAGCGACCAAGCCGTTGAACAAATCCACGGGTCGCACCCTCACGAGGCGGTGGAGAGCCACCATCCGGGAGCGCAAGTCTATATTCTCGTCGCGCTTGTCCTGATTGCGCTGACCGCGATGGAGATCGGCGTATTCTACGCGCCATTCCTGCAGCCCGAGCTGGTTCCACTACTTGTTATCCTAGCTATCTTGAAGTTTATCCTGGTAGCGATGTTCTATATGCATCTACGTTACGATAGCATAACCTTTTCGGTGTTGTTTATCGGTCCGTTGTGTTTGGCTTTTCTGATAGGAACTTCGTTGATGCTATTGTTCGTATATCTCGGCCGCCATGCGGCCGCTTGAAGCAAAGCCTCGAAATTTCGTCGAACCATTAGCGTTATGAATTGGGAAGCAGAGCCTGAATACCTGATTGCTATTGCTGCAATTGCGATCGGCTATACCGTGGCGATTCTCCTTATGCATCGCCGTCCCACGCGCCGGCAGGGTTTAGCTTTTTCCTGCGCCATATTAGCGCTCCTCGTGATCTTGACCGGGCCCATTGATGAGTATGCGCGCGGACGTTTCTTTGCTGCTTATATCTTCCAGCAGATGCTCATTGCATTTGTTTTTCCGCCGCTTTTTCTATTGGGTTTACCGGCTTGGATGGTGCGGCCGGTATTGCTGAACCGCTTCGTTGAGCCATTTGCGCGCCTCATTACGCGTCCGATCCTGGCCTTTCTGCTCTTTGCTGGTACCTTCACTCTGATCCATTATCCGGCGCTATGCGATCGCGTGTGCCATTCGCAGCAATTCTACGGCGGCATCCACACGATTTTGCTGATTGTTGGTGTTCTTCTCTGGTGGCCTTTGCTGAGTCCTCTGCCGGAATATCCGCGCCTTTCGTATCCGGTGCAGATTCTCTATTTGTTCATGTTGATGATTCCGATGACGGCCGTTGCGGCCCCAATCACAATGGCCGAGTCGGTCATCTACATCTATTACGATATCAGCCCCCATCCATTCGGTTTGACCCCGATGGCCGATCAAGTGCTGGGCGGGCTAATCATGTGGATAGGCCAGGGTGTCTACGTGATGTTCGTCGTTACCGGGATATTCTTCCGCTGGGCCTTGCATGAGGACACCGAAGAACCGCCTTTCAACCGGCAGACTCCAGCACCCGTGCATCTGTTTCATCCGACCGCTTGAAGCCGTTCCCGCGCCGCCTCGTACAATATTAGACGCACGCACCATCGCAGGTTCCGGCTCAAAGCCGTCTTGAACCTTTATTCCTATTTGTAGCGAAGCCTTCGTTATTTAATCGAATGCGGCGGTATGCACCGTTGACCTCATAAGTTTTGCTTGTTTATTTTTGAGCTCAGGCTTATAGCAGTGGAAGCAGGCACGTATCCACCCGAACTCGATTGCGTCCTCGATGGCACTGCCGTTGCAGCATTGGGAAGTGGTCGTGCTTGCGCGATAACTGGCAGGTTGGCCTCACAGGCGGTCAAAATTCAGGAGGATTGCAAATGCGGCAAACCAAAACTCGAGTCATTGTAGACGGCGCAATCGCAGGCCTTCTCGGCGGATTGGTGATCGCGGCGTGGTTCTTCATCTTCGACGCGGTGCATGGTCATCCGCTCGAAACGCCGGCGATACTAGCGGCGGTTCTTCTTCACGGCGTTCGGCAGCCGGTTATGACGGGCGCTGCGTGGACCCTGGTGATTGAATACTCGATCGTCCATTTTCTAGCGTTTGCGGCTGTCGGGATCGTCGGGGCCTTGCTGCTTGACGCCGCCGAAGATCATCCAGAGATGTTTGGTACGCTCCTGATTTTCACCATAGGTTTTGAGGTGTTTTTTATCGCTGTGATTGTCATGCTCGGACCTGCGGCGCAGGCGGCGGTGAGTATCTGGAAGGGCATGAGCGGCAACCTGCTAGCGACCGCCGCGATGCTCAGCTTTTTCTTCTGGCGTCAGCCGATTTTAGCGAGGAATTTGCTCGGTCCGTGGGTCGCGATCGTGCGCGAAGGGATAATCGCGGGCATCCTCGGTGGCGTTATTGTCGCCGCTTGGTTCTTAATTTACGACGCGGCGATTGGTCATCCTTTCCGCACGCCGGCCTTGCTCGGCGCTATCATCTTTAATGGGATGAGAGAGCCCAAGGGTTTTGCCGTGTCAGCAGCGCTGGTACTGGGCTATACTGTGCTGCACTTTTTCGCCTTTATTCTATTCGGTATTGCCGCGTCGATCTTGATGGCGGCATCGGAACATGAACCGCTGCTAGCGCTCGGTACGCTCGTTCTGTTTTTCTGCTTTGAGCTGTGCTTCGTCGCTTTCGTTACTTTCCTTGACCAGACTGCGGTGCAGGAAATCGGCTGGTGGAATATAATTGGCGGTAACGTGACGGCATTAGCCGCAATCATCGCCTTTTACGAGATCCGTCATCCGCGCGTGGTGCCGCGTATTAGCGGACGCTGGGCGGCTGTGCAAGGCGGAAGTGATCAAGGCCAGCGTGTGCACGTGGGCAGTCACCGATGATTCAGTGAGACGTTAAAGTATTTTATTTGGAGCGGGCCGAATAGCTGGGTCCGCTCCAGTGTTAGTTAGAGCATGTTATATTTTTACAGACCAAGCACGTTACGCATCGAGTAGAGCCCATTCGGTTGCTGCTCGAGCCATGCCGCTGCACGGAGCGCCCCGCGTGCGAGCGCTTCACGGCTTTGCGCCCGATGGGTTAGCTCGAGCCGCTCGCCATTACCGCCAAAAATTATCGTATGATCGCCAACCGCATCGCCTGCGCGAAGCGCTAATACGGCGATTTGATCGGCTGGCCTGATGCCGGTAATCCCTTCACGCCCGAAGGCCGCATTTGCACCGAAATCCGTAGCGCGAGCCTCGGCGATTATCCGGCCAAGCGCCAGCGCGGTGCCGCTAGGAGCGTCAACTTTGGTGCGATGATGAATCTCAAGCACCTCGGCGTCGAAATTCCTCAGGATTTTGGCGACTTCGGCAGTGATCTTCATCAGCACGTTAATGCCAATACTCATATTCGGTGCGATTACTGTCCGCGTTCGCGATGCAAGTTCGGCGGCGCGCCCTTCCATCGCCGGCGTGAAGCCGGTCGAGCCGATCACTATCGCTGCCCCGTTGGCCGCGGCGATTTCCAGATGCTGCAGGGAGGCTTCAGCATTTGTGAAATCAAGCGTAACTGTATCGGAGCGCGCCAGGGCGTTGTAATCATTCGAAATAATCACTCCTGCCGGGCCGCTCCCTGCAACTTCACCGGCATCTTTGCCAATCGCTGGCGCGTTTTGGGCCTCAAGCGCTCCAACGAGTTGATGGTCACGCTCGGCGAGGATGATCGACACGATCAGGCGGCCCATCCGGCCACCGGCGCCCGACACGATCAACTTGGCCATCGTGGACTTCCTCCGCTAAAGACAATTCAACGCCTGCCCGAACCGAATGGATAATGCGGCACGCCGCCATGGCGGTGCAGTTACGAGCACTCAGGCGCTCGCCGCGGCTGGTGTACCTGCTGGTTCGGCTTTTTTGCCGTGTTTTGCGATCCAATGTTCTTCGCACAAGCTGCCCTTGAAGCGCTGCTTGCGGCACTTCTCGAAGGTGCAGATTTTATAACGCGGCTTCGGCATCTCGCCTTGCTGCCATAGCCGGTAGTGTTTGCGGCAATAGCCCTTGGCAATGACTTCGCGCTCGCAATCAGTTGCTTTACAGGTTCCTTTATTAGCCATCACTCTTCTTCATTATCCTAAAATTCTGCCTTGAGCTCGCGGCTCAAGAGTTCATCGACCATAGCGATTACCGGCGCCCCTTCATAGAGAATCCGGTTCACTGCCCTGACAATCGGCATCTCAATCTGTAACCGTGCCGCCAGCGCACTGATTGACTCTGCGTTTGCTATCCCCTCCGCGACGGGCCGGCCGGGTGCGGGAACAGGCAATGATTGTGCTCTGCCAACCGCGAGCCCGAGTGCACGGTTACGCGAAAGCTCACCGCAGCAAGTCAGAATCATATCACCGAGTCCCGCCAGACCCGACAGTGTTTCGCGCCGAGCACCGGCTGCGGCGGCCAGACGGGTCATCTCGGCCAGCCCGCGCGTGATCAAAGCGGCTCGCGCGCTCGAGCCTAGTTCAAGGCCATCGCTGATCCCGGCCGCGATCGCAATAACGTTCTTGATCGTTCCGCCGAACTCGACGCCGATGACGTCGTTGCTGCTGTAAGTCCGAAGCGGGCGAACTGCAAATTGATTGCGCACCTTGGCGGCGACGCTATCGTCGCGCGCCGCCGCTACCAGTGCGGCTGGCTTTCCCCGCGCGATCTCGGCCGCGAAGCCCGGGCCGGATAGCACTGCGATTCCTGCGTCTCGTCCGGTCAGCTCTGAGATCATTTGGGTCATCGTCCGCAGCGATTCGCGCTCGATGCCTTTGGTCACACTTATTATCGTCGCGTCACGTGGGATTTCCCCAGCCACCGGAGCAAGCATGGCGCGCGCGTAGCCTGACGGGATCGCCATCACAACCATTGCGGCGCCTTGCAAAGAGGCGGGCCAGTCGGCGCTGAGATGCATTGACGGCGGCAGTGCGACGCCCGGCAGATAAGCAATATTCTCGCGCGCCGCGCTGAGAACGGCGCAATGTTCGATCCGGCGCGGGCATAAGGTGACGTTGTGGCCACCGCGCGCAAGAGTTATCGCCAATGCGCTTCCCCAGGCGCCGGCGCCTAAAACCACGACTTTCGCCGCCAACCGTTTCCTCGCCTGACGGCTAATCAGACTGCCCGCAAGAGGCGGTAGAGCGGCTCAAGTTCGTGAAATGCGTCGAGCAACTCACCCCGGTCGAGCATGATCGCCTGTTTGATATCCCAGCCGAAACCGACATCGATACCACCGGTCTTCTTGCTTAAGGCCAGCGAGAGCGAGGCGCACAGCTCTTTATTGACGGGCTCGGCCGGCGGTAGCTGCTTGAAATCCCAGCCGTCGTAAAACGCGATCCTGGTGCCTTTGAAATCCTTGACGAGTTGTGCGGCGCGCGCCGTAATCATTTGCCCCATCTCTGGCCGATTATCAGCTTCCGCCTTGACCACCGCTCGCGCGTGGAGCCCCGCGCCGGAGACACAGAGGGCAAGATAGCTGTAACGCTTGTAGCCTTTTGGCGACGGGCCAAACGCCGCCCAGGTTTCTGGCGGCGGATTGACCGTGCGGCGTGCATGCTTGGCGACGTGAGGGAAAAACTCCACATGGAGACGGCGGGCCAGTTCCGGCGAAAGTTCGTCGCCGAGCCGAATCAATTTAGGCCGCACATGCTGATAGATTTGTTGCATGCGCTCGTTAAAACCTTCCACCTTAAACACGCCAAAATCGACTGCTGTGAAGCCCAGAGTAGCCACTGCCGTTACCTTCCTTAAGCCAGACACATAATTTGGCCGTGCGCCAAGTTCAGCGCCGTCATCAACTCGATTTGGTCACGAATCACAGCCCGGCTCGATCTTGCGCCGCGCCAAGCCGGCCGCTTGGGCTGCTTCCCAGTTGCGGCCATCAAACGCCGTAGTTGGAATTGCAGCCACATCCACGGCCTCAAGACAGCGGACATTGATATCGATCTTATCGGGGTCAGATCGCGGGATATAGAATGACGACACCCCACATTGCGGACAAAAATGGTGTTTCGCGGTACCAGTATTAAATGCGTAAGTCGCGAGTGCGTTCCACGATGTCAGCAACTGGAAATTATCACGCGATACAATCCAGTGAAGGTAGGCCTTCTTGATACAGATCGAACAGTTGCAGACAACAACTGCCTCGAGGCTCCCTTTGACTTCGTAGGCAACCCGCCCGCAATGGCAACCGCCGCGATAGCTCCTGGGCTTAGCCGCATCTTTGCCGTTTATACACATAAGCCAGTTTTGGCGCATTGCTCAATTATGCGCAACGGCATGCCTGGCCAGTTCTCGCATCTCGAAGATCTTTGTAAACGCGGCGTGCGGACTACAATCTTTGACGGTTTTGGAGTAGTAAGTGGCTGTTCCGGGATTCGAGTCAGCGCTGTGGCGAAGTGTCACCGCTCATGATGCCGGCCGAGAGCATACACCGATGAACCTGAGCGATACTCCCGAAGAGGCTGCGTTTCGCGCTCAAGCGCATGCATGGCTGGCTTCGAACAAGCCCAACGGCCTGGCCGACCGCGGCTTCGCACTTGCGATCGATGAAGAGTCGGTCAGGCAACTGCGCGATTGGCAACGACGCCTCTACGAGGCGGGGTTTCTAGGGATCTCATGGCCGCGCGAATACGGCGGACAAGGGCTGACGATTATCGAGGCGGCCATTTTTAATGAGGAGATGGCGCGCGTGCGCGCGCCCGCACCGCTCAATGAATTGGGCCTCTCGATGGGCGCGCCGACTATCCTTGAGCACGGCACCGAAGAGCAGAAGAAGCGCTACATCAGTAAAATTCTTTCGTGCGAGGAAATATGGTGCCAGGGTTTTTCCGAACCTGTCTCGGGTTCTGACTTGGCCGGCCTCAAGACCCGCGCCGAGCTCAAGGGCGATGAGTTTGTCATCAATGGCCAGAAGGTCTGGACTTCGCTCGGCCATATCGCGGATTGGTGCATGCTCCTGGTGCGCACTAACCCTGACGCCCCGAAACATCGCGGCATCTCTTACGTCCTGGTGGACATGCACAGCCCGGGGATCACCGTGCGTCCGCTGCGTCAAATGACTGGCGAAGCGGAATTTAACGAAATATTCTTCGACGACGTACACGTGCCGCGCAAAAATCTGCTAGGGCCGCTCAATGGCGGATGGGGTGTCGCGCTAACCACCCTGATGAACGAGCGTGCCACCTTGTCACTTGCCACGGTGATGCGTTTTCAGAACGTTTTTGAAGACTTAGCGCAACTAGCCCAGCGCACCCTACGCGACCGCACCTGCCCGCTGGCCCCCCGCATCGTGAGCCAGACCCTCGCCCAGTTTCATATCGATGTGCAATCCATGAAATATCTCGCTTATCGCAATTTCTCCCGGCTGACTCGTGGCGGTACGCCAGGTCCTGAAGGCTCGATTTCAAAGCTGCTGTGGAGCGAGCTGAATCAGCGTATGAATGAATTTGCTCTGGCTTTGCAGGGACCGCGTGCAGCCTTCGACGAGAGTTCTTCGTATGCAGGTGACCACGGCCGCTGGCAATACGGACTCCTGCGATCGCGCGGAAATACGATAGAGGAGGGCACTTCTGAAGTTCAGCGAAGCATCATAGCGGAGCGCTTACTGGGTCTGCCTAAAGGGTACTGACAGAACAGCACGCGAATACCGAACCTGCGCTTTGGGATTATCTTTTGCGCGGATTCGATCTTCCGGTGCCCAAAATGATAGGATTGTTTCAAGTCAGCAGAGCGGATTAAATCGCGTAAACGGGTACATCTATCGATCAAATCACCGCCATGGCGCACCAGCCATCTTCCTTACCGGTCCGCACTTGCCTGGGATGCATGAAGCGTGATCACCAGTCGGTGATGGTTCGGCTGGTCGCTTTACCTGATCGGGTGATGCTATCCTCGAAGAATTGCCAAAATGGGCGCGGCGGCTATCTACACCCCCGCACAACCTGCCTCGAGGCTTTCGAGCGCCGCCGCGTGAAAGAATTCCGTTCCCTCAAGCGGCGCATTGGCAGCGACGAAAGGCGTGTTATAACGGAACTAATCCGGGAGCGGCTGGCTAGCCGGGCCGGAGTCGAATAATATAGTAAAAATGGCGCGAAAGCGGATAAAGACCCTTGCGAGTGAATGGGGAGTGCCGGTCGATGATGTTCTGGCGAGCTGTACTCGCCTGCATCTGCCCCATGCGCACTCCGAATCGAGCCTGCTATCGCAGGAAGAGACAGACCGCGTCAAAGCGGACCTCGACGATCAGGCCCATCGCGCCGCCTTGATGCGACGGGAGACAGTCCTCGAAACCAGTGCAGGCAAGGTCCTGGAAAAACGCTTGAATGCGACTGTGATGCGTCGGCGGCATGCCGAGCCGGATCCGAATTCTCCGCCCGTTGCTGACGAGCCATTTCATTTTGAAGTCGAAAAAGATCAAAATGAGCAGTTCGCAGCACCTTTTTTTGAAGAGCCAATAGCTGGCGAACCGGCGGAGCCGCCATTTTTCGAGCCCGTTGAAACTCCAGCTCCGCCGCCTGAATCAGTAAGCCAGGCGGCTCATGAGGAGCCGATCGCGGCCAGCGCTCAGCCTGAATCAGCTCCGCCGGATAAGCCTGCGCCGGAACCTGTTCTGGAAACTGCACCGGTCGAAGCCTCCACGTCGAACGGCAGTAGCACGCCTGAAGCTGCAGGCGAACCCCGTGAAGCAGCTCCCGACAGCGAATCCAGGTCAATGGATAATCAAGGCGCTGCTATTGCGCCACCCGAGGAGACTGGGCCCATCGCGAATGGAACGGCCCATGCTGGTGAGCCAGCACCCGTATTATCTGTCGCCGGCGATACTGACAATACTGAAAAGCCTTCATTGGCTGCCTCGGCTGAGGTGACCCCGGTTGAACCGCCGCCGATGCCTCGCAAGCCTGCGCCTGTAGCGAGGCATGAGGGTGGACTGCCTCCTGCGCGGCAGACGCCGCCATCGCGGCCACCATTTCCACCGCGGCCAGCGCAGCCGCCCCGAATCTCGCCGCCGTTGGCTTCACCGATGGTGCAGCCACCTCGTGACAGCACGCCGACGCGTACACTCGGACCGACGATTGGTTACCGTGGTCCGGGGTCCCAGCAGCGGCGCCCCGAAGTGCGGCCGCAGGCTTCCACGGACCCGAGCAAGACGATCAATCTGACCGGCGGCGCTCACGCCTCTGCGCCCTCATTGGATGACGGGCCGCGTGGCCCCAAGGTTCTCGGCAAGATCGATTTGCGCAAGCCCACGCCTCCTCCTCGTCCCGCTGCTCCCAGTGGCATCGCTCGGACCGGAGCGGGGGCGGTGCGTCCGAGTGAGCGGCGAGTCAGTCCAAGCCAGGCGGCGCCGGGCCAGCCTGATTTCGTTCCGGGTCTGCCGCCTCCCGATCAGTTGAAGCCGGGCGCTCGCCCTATCAAGAAAAAGCGGGTAGTCAAAAAAGGCACGACGGATCTCGCGGCCGAACGTGAGATGCGCGGCTTGCGTGTCCCGAAGAAGCGCCGCGCCCTGCCCGGCAAGGAGCAGCGCAAGACCGCGATCACGACGCCTAAGGCTTCCAAGCGCATCGTGCGAATCACCGAAGGCGTCACGGTGGCCGATCTTGCCCGCAACATGGGTGTCAAGGCCGGCGAGATTATTCGCAAGCTGATGGACCTCGGCGTGATGTCAACGCTAAACCAGGTTCTCGATGTCGATACCGCCACGCTGGTCGCAAGCGAATTTGGCTATAGTGTCGAGAACGTTGCGTTCGACGCCGAATCCGCAATTGAAGAGAGCGAGGAGGTTGCCGCCGGGGAAGTTGTCACTCGGCCGCCGGTGGTCACTGTAATGGGTCATGTTGATCACGGCAAAACTTCGCTGCTCGACGCGATTCGCCATACCAGCGTTACCGAAGGCGAGTTCGGCGGGATTACGCAGCATATCGGCGCCTACACGGTAGATATCAACGACCGTAAAATCAGCTTTGTCGATACTCCCGGCCATGAGGCGTTTACGGCGATGCGAGCGCGTGGCGCCAAAGTTACAGACATTGTAATTCTGGTTGTCGCCGCGGACGAAGGCGTGATGCCGCAGACAGTCGAGGCGCTGAATCACGCCAAGGCCGCCAAAGTTCCTATTATTGTGGCGATCAACAAGATTGACCGCCCTGAAGCCAATCCTGATCGTGTCAAACAGCAATTGACCGAGCATGGGCTGATTCCCGAAGATTACGGCGGCGATACGATCGTAGTTCCGGTCTCAGCTCGAACACGCGAGGGCATCGATCGCCTGCTCGAAATGATCCTGCTGCAGGCCGATGTGATGGATCTCAAGGCCAATCCCGATCGCAGCGCGCGCGGCACCGTCGTTGAGTCGGAACTCGATAAAGGCCGCGGCCCGGTCGCGACGGTCCTGATTCAGGAAGGCACATTACATCAGGGAGACGCATTTGTTTGCGGCACCTCCTATGGCCGCGTCCGAGCAATGCAAAACCATCTGGGCCAGCGCATAACCGAGGCTGGCCCGTCGACGCCGGTCGAAATCTTCGGCCTTTCGGCTGTGCCAGAACCAGGGACCTCGTTCGTTGGTGTCGCCGAGGAATCCAAGGCGCGCCAAGTTGCGGAATTCCGCCGCTCCAAGCAGCGAGAGGGGGTTCTGCAAAAGACCAGCCGCATTTCGCTACAGGATTTGAGCGAGCGAATGCTGGCTGGCGAAGTTAAGGAGTTGAGCGTCATCATTAAAGGTGACGTTAACGGCTCGGTCGAGGCGCTGGCGGAATCGCTCATGCGTCTGTCCACCAGCGAAGTCAAACTCGATATCGTGCACCGCTCGGTTGGCGCTATTTCTGAGACCGACGTGACACTGGCCTCGGCCTCGAGGGCGATTATTATTGGCTTCAATGTCCGCCCGGAACCGAAAGCAGCCCAGCTCGCTGAAAAGGAGAATGTCGAGATTCGCCTCTACACGATCATTTACGAGGCGATTAACGACATCCGCGAGGCGATGGAAGGGCTGCTCGCCCCGACCTATCGCGAGAAATCGCTTGGTCGCGCCGAAGTCCGTCAGACCTTCGTTGTTCAAGGTACAACTGTGGCTGGCGTAATGGTCGTCGAGGGCAAGGTGTTGCGCAATGCGCGTGCTCGCCTCGTGCGCGATGGCCGCGTCGTATGGGAAGGCAAGATTGCGACTCTGCGCCGCTTCAAAGACGATGCGCGCGAGGTGATGGCGGGCTATGAATGCGGCATCGGACTGGAAAACTTTAACGATATCAAGCCCGGCGACGTAATCGAGGACTATGAGCTTGAGGCCGTATTGCGCAAGCTTGCGATACCCAAGCCGGAAGCAGTTCGCGGCGCGAGTCCAGCCATAGAGAAACAGCCCCCAGCTTGACCGCGGCTTATCACCAGCGGTCCGTGTTCGCGGAGCCTGAATGAGGATGTCATGGTTGTCGGGGTGATGCGGCTCACGCTATTTCTGCCGGAGAATCATTCGCTTAAGGGCAAACGTCAGATATTACGAGCGATTAAAGACCGCGTCCGCAACAAATTCAATGTTTCAATCGCCGAATCCGGCGACCACGATCTTTGGCAACGCGCCGAATTAGGGATTTGCCAGGCGGGCAGTGACCGGGCCTTTGTTGATGCTGCCCTGCGGGAGGTCGTGAACTTCATCGAATCACTGGCGCTTGCGCCGCTCGGCGAAGAACGGCTGGAGATTCTCAACTACTGAGGTTTTCCACCGATCCTGGACTTACCACTTTAGACCGCCGCCGCCTCGCGATAAGATCATCATGTGGCTACCAGCGATGGACGGCGGCCCGAGCGGGTCGCGGAAATGGTTCTGCGCGAATTATCGCAGATGCTGCTGCGCGACTTGAAAGATCCCCGGCTGCGCGGCATCACGCTTACATCCGTGAAAATGAGTAGCGATCTGCGCCGCGGCCAGGTCTTCTTTTCTCACCTTGAAGGGCAGGCGCGAGCGCCCGAAGCGATTCGCGGATTTCGCAGTGCTGATGGCTTTATTCGCCGCTCGATAGGACGCGCCCTGACCCTTCGCCATATCCCCCAATTCGACTACGAATTCGACAGCGGTCCGGAAAATGCTGCCCGCCTCGACGCTCTGTTGCGCGAACAGCGCTCCCGCACCTGAACCTGTTGCCCGACAAGAACCTTCGCCAACCGCTTCGCTTGTAACGTTACGCATAAGGTCCTATAGCTGAGTTACGCTGGGTATTTTATTGGCCCATCGCGTTTAGCTTGGAATTAGGTCCGTTGCGCTTCCGGCGAGCGGACGATCAAAAATTCAGGAGGATCATTGCATGAAAGTTGGTGTTTCTTTCTTCTGTCAGAATTATTTTCGCGCCCAAAAACCCGATTACGAGCTTTATCGCGAGGACCTTAAGCTTGCTGATATGGTCGAGCCGCTCGGCTTCGATTCGATCTGGGGTGTTGAGCACCATTTCTCACCTTACACCATGATCCCCGACGTCCTTCAGTTTCTGACGTACATGGCTGGCAGGACTACCCGCATCGGTTTCGGTTCGATGGTTGTGGTACTGCCATGGCATGACCCGGTGCGGGTCGCCGAGCAAATCGCGATGCTTGATCTCTACGCTGGTGAGCGCGAGCTCACGCTCGGTTTCGGTCGCGGTTCGGGCCGCATCGAGTACGATGGCTTCCGCGTCTCGATGAGCGAGTCACGGGACCGCTTTACCGAAGCTGCCGAAATTGTCCGCCTCGGCCTGACCCAGGATCGTTTCTCGTACACGGGCAAATACTTCAACATCCCTGAGATGAGCATCAGGCCTCACCCGCTGCACAAAAATCTGACCGATCGCTTCTACGGTGCGATTGTCAGTCCCGAAACCGGCGACATCATGGCCAAGCTCGGCATGGGAATGCTGGTGATTCCGCAGAAGGGCTGGGAAGGCCATGCTGCCGACTATGAGCACTTCCGCGATTCGTGTATCAAGTTTGGCCAGACTCCGAAGCGCCCGATCGTCGTCGCGTTCATCTACTGCGGACGCACCGAAAAAGAAGCACAGGCTGGCGCCGACCAGTGGATGGGCAACTATGCCGACACTGCGATCAGCCATTACGAGTACGATGAGCCGGAGCATTTCCGCAACGTCAAAGGCTACGAGTACCATGTGAAAATGGCCGAAGCGACCAAGAACAGTGCGCAAGCCTTCCGCGATCTGTTCTGCAAGACGCAAGTTTTCGGTACGCCCGAGCGCTGCATCGAGACACTGCGCACCATCGCGCAAACAATGGACGCGGCCGAGTTCGTGGGTGTGTTCAAGTACGGCGGGATGCCGTTGGAAGAGGCCGAGAGCAATCTCAAGCTTTTCGCCGACGAGGTGTTACCGCATATCAAGGCGGGCACTGTTCCTCAGGCTGCGAGCGCTGCTGCTGGCCGCTGAGCGGCGTGAGAAATTGATTGGAACATCAAGCGGTGGCTGCCGTGCCGGGCCACCGCTTTTTCATCGCTGCTAGAGCGCAGGCGTTCGAAAGCTCGTTATGCCGCGCAGCTTGAAACTGGGCGAAGAAGCTCTTGTTAGTTTGTGCTGCGATGACGCCTGCGTTCACAGAATAGACCGCAAAATCAACCATGGCTCGCGAGGTAATTACAATGCCCTATGCTGATAATGGTGGTGTCAAGATCTTCTATGATACTTATGGCAACGGAACGCCGATCGTTTTTCTTCATCCGTGGACTACCAGCGGCTATATCTGGTACTTCCAGGTTTTCCCATTCGCCCGCACCAATCAGGTCATCGTGATTGACCACCGCGGCCATGGCCGCTCTGACAAGCCGGCCAGTGGTTATGCGATCCAGACCCATGCGAGTGACGTAGCCGCTGTGCTCGATTCGCTCAAGATCGACAAAGCGATTCTCGTTGGCAACTCAATCGGCGGCATGATCGCGATGCAGTTTGCGCTCGATTATCCGAAGCGGGTGCTCGGGCAGTTTATTCTGAGCAGCGGTACGGGACTCGGTGAGGGCATGCCCACGGAAGCAGGAGCTGCCTTTGCTAACAATTATGAAGCAACTTTCGGTGGGCTGCTCGAAGGTGCGGTATCGGCCAAGACCAAGCGCGAGCGTCCGGAGATCCTCGAGGTAATGAAATCCCACTTCCTCGTCCAATCCAACTTTCCGTGTCAGGTCTTCGATTCGTCATTCGCTGATCCGAACGGCGTCTTCAACTGGAATATCAAGAGCCGCCTCTCAGCGATCAAAGTTCCGACCGTCGTATACGCCGGCGAAGAAGATCAGGCGACTCCAGTGGCCGCCAATCAGCTTTTGGCGGATAACATCCCAGGCGCGAAACTCCATATTGTTAAGGACGTTGGCCATTTCTTCCAGCTCGAAAAGCCGCTTGAGTTCAACGCTGCCCTCAAGGAGTTCGTCTCGACCTTGCGCTAGTACCCGATTATCATTTTGACGCATAGCAGCGCAGTTCTGGCTAGCCGCGCCGTTATGGCGCTGGCCTGATAGCACATCTGTGCTACGTAAGAGGTCGCGATGGAACTCAAAAATGCGGTCGCCTTGATCACCGGCGGAGGCTCAGGACTCGGCGAAGCTACTGCTCGCGAATTTGTCGCCGGCGGCGGCAAAGTTGTCATTATCGATTTGCCCGACTCGGCGGGATCCACATTAGCTGATTCATTCGGGAATCAAGGCCTCTTCGTCGCGGCCGACGTTACTTCCGCGGCTGCGATCGAGAAGGCGGTCGCAGCAGCGGTGGATCGGTTCGGCGGTCTCCATATTGCGGTCAACTGCGCCGGCATCGGCAAGGCTCAGCGAACCGTCGGCAAGGACGGCCCGCATTCGCTCGAGCTCTTCACCCGCGTTATCCAGGTCAATCTGATCGGAACTTTCAACGTGATTCGTCTTACCGCTCAGCGGATGTCGAGCAACACTCCTAATGGAGATGGCGAGCGCGGCGTGATTATCAACACTGCCTCCATCGCCGCGTTCGACGGCCAGATTGGCCAGGCGGCCTACTCCGCCTCGAAGGGCGGTGTGGTTGGCTTGACCCTGCCTGTGGCGCGCGATCTCGCGTCACTCGGCATCCGTGTCTGTACGATTGCGCCGGGAACCTTCGACACCCCGATGCTCGCTACGTTGCCCGAACCGGCACGGCGGGCGCTCGGTGCGCAGATCCCATTTCCGTCGCGGCTCGGCCGTCCCGCCGAGTATGCCGCTCTGGCCCGGCATATTGTCGAGAATGCAATGCTCAATGGAGAGACTATCAGGCTCGATGGAGCTCTGAGGATGGCGCCTCGCTGAACACTCTTGCTCTCTCAGCCTCCTAGATGGCAGAGAGGCCTCCTCGGAGTGCCAATTGAACTTGCTAACGGCGCCTACGGTTGCGTTGAAATCGTTGAAACTTCGCCGGGAATTCCGAGTTCCGGCGGTGCTGCCGGTTCTGCTGGCGGCGCCGCATTGCCGATGGGCGACGCGCTTCCCCGTGGAAGCCTTTGTCTAGGGATACGGATCTCAGGAGGGGCGGGTGGCAGCGAGCCGACGATACCTGCATTCATCAGCACAATGATCATCCCGAGCGGGTAGCGCGGCCCGCCAAGAATTAACGTTGCACCATTTTCCATCACCGCCTGCATGCCCAATCGTGGGCGATCGCCGTCGAACATATCAATCCGCATATCCAGCCGGTTGCCGTCGATTTTCTGCGGCGCGATATGAAGAATGTGCCTGGCTGGCAAAGTGAACGTTAGCATGCGCCCACATACGGTTCGCTGGGTCTTCGAACTATCCATATGGTACGAGGTGTAGGCGAAGAGCGATGGTAGCAGCTTGGTCATCGGTATCTTCTTCAACTCCGGATCCATTCCCAGCGAGGAGTTCGAAGCAGTAACCGATATGACTTCGATCTGAATTAGTGGATGGTTGGCCTTTTGGGCTAACGCTGATCGCGGCCGCGTTATGATACTCGCCGCTGCCACCAAGAGCAGGAGACTGAGGCTGCGCCGCGAGATCATATTGTCAGGGCTGCTGGTCCGGCACCCACACCACTGTTGTTTTGTTTTCGGGGGCCGTCCACACTGCCACCGACGGACTGTCGGAGTTCAGTGAAGAAATCTCCGTTCCCGCATCGTCGTAGTTAAATTCCGCCATTTGACTCGCTGTGTTTCCGGGCTGTACTGGCGAATGGTCATCGTTAGCCACATTAGCCACCACACTATGGCTTGTGGGGAGAGTGGCATGCTGCCTGGCCACTGATGTCTGGAGACTATTCGAAGCAACCATCTGCGGATGCTGCGCGTGTGCTTGCCGTATGTGCAGAAATTTTGCGATCTCAGGAGTGATTACTATCGCCGTGGCTACCGCCACAGCTGCTGCCAATCCACCCATCATGATAGTGTTGGCGAACCAGCCGCTTACGCTATCGTACCAATGGCGCTTCGTTTCTGGCACCGGAGCGGGCAACTCCATGCTCTGAATGCGCGCCATCACTCCGCTGGCGAAGCCTTCGAGATTGGGAATCTTCTGCGCACCCCTCAGCGCTGCCGCCATCGTCCGATAGTCGGCCAGTACGCCCTCACACGCAGAACATGTGCCGGTATGCCGGGCGACTTCCTGCATTTCGTGCGGCTCGAGTTCGTGGTCCTCGAAAGGTCCCAGTAATAACTCTATGTCTTCGCATCGAGCCATACCGGTCACTTACTCACTCTCCAAATCTTTCAAGATTGTTTTCAAGCGGTTGCGAGCATAATGCAGCCGGCTCATCACAGTGCCGCGCGGACATTGCAAAACTTCGCTAATTTCGTCGTAAGACAGCCCCTCAACTTCCCGTAGCAGTATCACGGCACGGTGCTCCGCCGTCAACTCATCTAGTGCGTCATTGATCCGTTTGTTCAGTTCGCCTCGGGCAGTCTCCTGGAATGAATTCCCCTGCGGACTGGGTAAACGGTCGAGTTCAGTCTCAGCTTCCTCTCCGCGCAATACCGTATGACGCCCTTCCCGGCGCCGGAAATCAATCGCGAGGTTAGCTGCAATTCGATAGAGCCATGTCGAAAAACTCGAGCGCGATTCAAACTTCGTAAGGTTCTCATACGCGCGTACAAACGTCTCTTGAGCTAACTCAATCGCATCATCAGGATTATGTACTACCGCTTGTGCTACCCCCACCACCCGTCGCTGATAGCGCTCCACCAAAAGATTGAACGCCTGCGAGTCTCCTGCTCTCGCCCGCCGCAGGATTTCGGTCTCGTCAGCGTCATGGCGGGGTTCTTTACTCAAAGGGTTAGACGGCGGCTAAGCGCGGAAATTCACGGCGATTTCGACTTTCAAGTGAGAGGGGTCATTTCTGCCCAATTCCGGCCCGACTTCAGCTCAACGATGAATGGGACATCGGGCGTGCTCACGCCTTCCATAGCGGCCTTAACTGCCCCCCGCGTATCAGCAAAAGCGTCTTCAGCTACTTCCAGCAGTAACTCGTCGTGTACTTGCAACAGCAAATTAGCCCCCAATTTTTCCTCCCTGATGATTCTGTGCAACCGTACCATCGCCAGTTTGATTATATCCGCCGCGCTGCCCTGAATCGGAGTATTGATCGCTATTCGTTCGGCCTGGGCTCGTGCACCACCGTCTGGACCGCGCAGCTCCGGAAGATAGCGCCGCCGCCCGTACATTGTGGTCACGTACCCTCGCTCGCGTGCGTTCGCGAGCGTTTCATCAAGGTATTTTCGCACGCCTGGCAGCCTCTCGAAATATCGTTTTATATAGCTTGAGGCTTCGTTCAAAGAAATGCTCAATTCTCCAGCGAGACGCTGCGGCCCCATGCCGTAAATGATCCCGAAATTAATCACCTTCGCGAGGCGCCGAGCTTCGCTGTCAAGTTGGTGTTCGTTGCCTATGACTTCCCGAGCGGTCCGCAGATGGATGTCCTCGCCATGTGCAAACGCTTCGATCAGCGTCGGATCCTGAGAGAGGTGAGCCAATACCCGCAACTCGATTTGCGAATAGTCCGCCGACAGCAGTATTGTTCCCGGGGCTGCCACGAATGCCCGGCGAATTCGCCGTCCCGCTTCGCTGCGCGTTGGAATGTTCTGCAAATTGGGATTGGCCGAACTGAGTCTGCCGGTGGCTGTCAGCGCTTGATGGAACGATGTATGAATCCTGCCGGTCATGGGATCAATCAAAGCTGCCAGCGCGTCGCTGTATGTCGATTTCAGCTTCGCCAGCGCACGATATTCGGTCAACTTCAGTGGTAGTGGATGAACCGCAGCAAGCTTCTCCAATGTATCAGCATCAGTCGAGAAGCCGCTCTTGGTCTTCTTCAGCCCCTTGGCTGATAGCTTCAAGTCCTCGAACAGAACTTTGCGTAGCTGAAGCGGCGAATTGAGATTGAACGGCTGCCCTGCCAACTCGTAGCATTCACGTTCCAGCCGCTCCAATTCACCGCCAAACTCCGCTGAAATCCGGGCCAGCGCCGCAGCGTCTATACCGATTCCAGTGCGCTCCATTTCGGCCAGCACTCGCGCCACCGGTATTTCGATCGTGTTAAATAATTGCTCGAGACCATCACGTTCGAGTTGCGGCAGTAACGCCTCCCGCAGCCGTTCAATTATTTCGACATTCGTCCCGGCTGATGCATTTCCGCCGAGCGGTGCGAGATGCTGATGATAGAGGTCGGTGAGAGACGGCTCAGCCTTGCCCGGATTCACCAGAAAGCCCGCCAGCAAAGTATCGAACGCGGTGCCAACAAGCGTAATTCCGTAGTTGCTCAAGGCCTCGATATGGCGTTTCAAGTCGTGGCAAATGATGCCGATTTGGTTATCGCCCAATAAGGCTTTCGCAGCCGGAATCAATGCATGCTCGAGCACAAACACGCGGTTGTCGCCGTGGCCCTTGAGCCGCAGTTCGGTGCCGATGCCCGTGGCAGTTTCTGCCGCCTCCGGTTCAATCAGATCCAGCGCGACCGTACCAGAATTGCGCAAATCGCCCAGCGCATCACCGATCGACTCGGTAGTCAGCCGTCTCTCAGCGACGGCACTGGGCGGCGGCAAATCCTTCTCTGCAGGTGTCAGCTCAGCCAGCAACGAATCGAATTCCAATTCGCGCAACACTTCCACGGCACTCTTCTGATCGACTCCTGACCAGCTGAAATCCTCCGGTTTCGATTCGAGCGGCACCTCCGTGTCGATACGCACCAGTTTGCGGGCAAGCTCAATGTCGCCGCGATACTGCTCGATGACTCCGGCGATTTTCTTGGCTCCGCGCACAGCCGTCCGCACAATCTCTTCGGGATGGGCGAGCAGCGCGTCAAGGCTCCCGTAATGTTGAATCAGAGCGCTGGCGGTCTTCTCACCGATCCCAGGGACGCCCTTGATGTTGTCGATAGAATCGCCCATTAGAGCCATTATGTCGGCCACGGCGCGCGGCTCGACGCCGAAGCGCTCGCGCACTTCGCGTACGCCTACGCGCTTGTCGCGCATCGTATCCCACAATGAGATATGCGGGCTGACGAGTTGCATGAAGTCCTTGTCGCTGGTCACGACGACGGTGTTGAAGCCGTCGCGCGCGGCCCTGACCGCAAGCGTTCCGATTACGTCGTCGGCTTCGTAACCCTCGCTCATCAGCCGCTTTAATCCGAACGTGTCAACCGCTCGGTAGATATAGGGAATCTGCTTGCTTAGATCGCTCGGCGTCTCCCGCCGATTCGCCTTGTATGAATCGAATAGATCGTCGCGAAAGGTTTTTCGCGGCGAATCGAAGACCACCGCAACATGGCTAGGACGCGCCTCTTTCAGCAACTTGAACAACATTCTAACAAAGCCGTAAACCGCATTAGTGGGCAATCCATGCGAAGTGTTCATTTGCGGCAGGGCGAAAAAGGCGCGGAAGATATATCCCGAGCCATCAATCAGGTAGAGCGTGCGGCGTGTTTCGGGCATGGGAACGGCTTTCAGATTATCCAATCGCCTATCCACAGTGAAAGCCCGCCCCCTCTTTCAACAATCCCTGGCCGGCCGCTCGCCTGAACCCATGCCATGTTGACAGCTGGCGAAGGTGCGGCTTTACTATTTGATTGCCCTGCATGAGAAACAGACACGAGCAGGATGTCATCACCGGTTACCTTGGCAGGGAGAGGGGGCTCGATAGCCGTAACAGCGGCTCTATTCACGGATGATAGAGGTTAAGAACCTAACCAAAGCGTACGGTAGTTTCATCGCGGTCAATGACGTCTCGTTCAAAGCTGAACGCGGCCAGATCCTCGGCTTTCTCGGCCCTAACGGCGCTGGCAAGACCACCACGATGCGCATTATCACGGGCTTTATGCCGGCCACTGGCGGCACCGTGCTAATCGACGGACTTGATATCTTTGCAAATTCCCTCGAAGCGCGGCGGCGGATAGGTTATCTGCCTGAAAACCCGCCACTCTACGGCGACATGCGCGTGATTCAATACTTGCGCTTTGTCGCCAAGCTGCGCGGAGTCCGCCGCAGCGAGGTCGAGGCTGCCGTCGAGCATGTGGTCAATACCTGCGGCCTTACTGAGATGGCCGGCCGTATCTGCGGCCAGCTCTCGAAGGGTTATCGCCAGCGCGTGGGACTTGCTCAGGCATTGATTCATGATCCGCCGGTGCTGGTACTCGACGAGCCAACGATCGGCCTTGATCCGCGTCAGATTCATGAGATTCGTGACCTGATTAAGGGCCTCTCGGGTGATCGCACAATCGTGCTTTCGACCCATATCCTGCCCGAAGTGTCGCAAATTTGTGACAAGGTCGTGATTATTAACGACGGCCGCGTCGCCCTCGAAGAAAAGCTCTCCGAACTGCCCGCCGATACCTCGCTGGAAGAAGTTTTCCTCCACGCAATCGCTAAAGAGGGCCATTTGGCTGGTGCGAGTTCCGAAGAGACTCTCGAAGAAGTGGGAGCTGGACATAGCGATTGAGCGTCAATCAGTTTTTCGATGATGTTCGAGAGCTATTTCGTCCGTCAACTCGCCGCCATGTGCGTGAGGGTTTTGTGCTGCCATGCGTAACACGCTGACTATCGCCGCCAAGGAATTGCAGGGCTACTTTGTCCAGCCGGTCGCCTACGTCGTGCTTACAGTCTTCCTGCTGCTCGCCGGTTATTTTTTCTTTGCGCTGCTGCATCAATTCGACGAGATGATTCAGCTCGTGATGATGATGGGCCAGCCCGGAGAATTGGCGCAGATGAATCTCAACACCCGCGTTATCGATCCGTTGCTGCATGACCTCTCAATCGTGCTGTTGATCGTGATGCCGGCTCTTACGATGCGCGTCTTTGCAGAAGAAAAGCGTACTGGCACTTACGAACTACTGCTGACGGCTCCAGTCCGCACCGGCGAGATTGTGGCCGGCAAATTCCTGGCCACCAGCGCCTTCATCTTGATCATGGTCGGGCTGGCGTGGATTTTTCCACTGATTCTGATTGTCTTTGGCAATCCCGAAGTCGGTGTTATGTTTGCTGGTTACCTGGGTCTGGCGCTGCTCGCGCTAGCGTTTGGTTCGGTTGGATTGTTCACCAGTTCACTGACGCAAAACCAGATCATCGCTGCGATCAGCTCCTTCGGCCTGCTGATCCTTCTGTACGTAATTTCGTGGGTGGGCGCAGCCAACACCACAGGCGGAGCGATACTCAAATATCTGTCGCTGCCTGACCATTTCTCGACCATGATCCGAGGCGTAATCGATACCACGGACCTGGTTTTCTTCTTCAGCGTAATTTTGGTCTCGCTGTTCTTGACCCAGCGATCAGTCGAATCGGCGCGGTGGCGCTAAGGCGGGCGCGCGATGAAGCGGAGTTCGGCGTTATCAGGACTGATCGGTCTCGTTCTGTTCTTTTTCGGCGTACTTGCCTACGTCTTCACCACGGGTTCATTCGCGCGTCTGTTTGCCGGCGTCAACCTGATCTTCGGCATAATCGCGCTTATCGGATGGGCCGTCTCAATCCGCGGATCAGTCGGAACCATCACTGGCCACCGCGCCACCCGCTATGGGGCTAACGCTGCAATCTATACCCTTACTTTCGTTGGCGCGCTGATCGCCGTTAACTATCTCGGCAGCCGTTATCACGTCCAGTACGATCTCACGGCCAACAAAGTCTTCAGCCTCTCACCCCAATCGTTGCAGGTGATTAAACGGCTCAAGAAGCCAGTCAAGTTCTATGGCTTCGTCGAGGGCGGCCATGACCCTGTCGCCGAAGCCCTCTATGAAGAATACGCCTACGGCTCACCGATGGTGAGCTATGAATTGGTCGACCCCAATCGCCATCCGGAACTGGCCGAGCGCTTCAAAGTTGCAACCATGAACACCACTCATATTCAGTATGGGGGTGAAAACGGGCAAGGCACCAACGTCACCGATATGACTGAGGAAGCGATTACCAACGGCCTCCTCAAGCTGACGAGTTCCGGCAGCAAGACCGTCTGCTTTACCAGCGGCGAGGGAGAACCCGATCCTAACGAGGCCACGGCTCCCAACGGGTTTGGCGATTTCCGCACCGCTCTGCAAGGCGAGGACTACAAGGTCAACAGCATCAACCTGGTGACCGAAGACAAGGTCCCAAGCGATTGCACTGTGCTGATCGTCGCGGGCCCGACCCGGCCGCTGGTGCCGCATGCGATCGATTCCATCAATCAATACCTGAAGGATGGCGGACGGGCGCTCGTGATGTTGCGTCCACCACGGCCCGACCAGTCCGTCGACGAGACTGCCTTGGACAACCTCGCGAAGCAGTGGGGCGTTGTGGCGGGCAACAACGTAGTAGTCGATCAGGTTGTCCGCCTCTTCGCCGGACCCGCACTCGGCCTCGATCCGTTGGTGAAAACCTATAATCCTCATCCGATTACCACGGGCTTCAACCAGCAGACCGTTTTCCCGATGGTTCGTACGGTTGACCCAGCTACTGGCCTGCCGGCAGGCTTGACCGTTACACCGCTTGCCCTCACGAGCGATACCTCGTGGGCGGAGACCGACCTTGAGGGTATCTTTAAGCGCCAGTCCGTCGCCTTTACCAAGTCGGATCGCAGAGGTCCCGTGCCAGTGGCCGACGCTGTCAGCGCTAAGCTCGCGATGCTCAAGGACGGGCACGGCGAGGCCCGCCTAGTGGTTTTCGGCGACACTGACTTCGCCAACAACCAGAATATCGGGAACTTTTTCAACCGCGACTTCATTATGAACTGTGTTGATTGGCTGGCTGGCGAGGCCAATTCCATCACGATTCGCCCGCGCTCATTGCGCGCTTCGCGCTTCAACCTGACCACCGCCGAGTTCGACATCGTGTTCGTGATGTCAGTGCTGCTGCTACCCGAGATGCTGCTGATTATCGGTATCGCGGTGTGGTATGAGCGCCGCAATTAGCGATTGACGGGCGGGGTGGGGCGAAATGTCGATTCGTAACACGGTCATCGCATTTATTGCGCTGCTTATTCTCGGCGGCCTGGCCTTTTATGTCAGCCGAACGCCGGAACCCTCCAAGACTCATCGGCTGTTTGATATCAAGCCGGCGGATATTCAGAGTATTCAGTTGGAGTCGCCCAGCCGGCACATTCTCATCCGCCGCGCCAGCGACAAGAGCTGGCAGATGGCGAAACCTATCGTGACCCGCGCCGAAACCAGCACGGCCGACGAGATGGCGGGCGCGATCGCCAATCTTCAGGTCGTTGGCACCGCCGATCCCAATCCGACCAATCTAGCGCCCTTCGGACTTGAGCAGCCTGCGGTTACGGTTACTGTCAAGACGGCCAACGGCGTCAAGCTGCCATCGATTCTCGTCGGCAAAGACACTCCCGTCGGCGCTAATTCCTTTATCAAACTGTCTAATAGTCCCGCCATATTGTTGGTCGATTCGATTTTTCCGAGTGAAGTGGTCAAGAGCGCTGACGACTTGCGTTCCCACGGGCTGATGACCCTGAAGCCGGCCGGTGTGCACCGGATCGTGATTACACGATCAGACGGCGCGAATTTCGAGTTCGACAAGCTGAATGGCAAATGGCTAATCATCAAGCCAAAGAAGTATGCCGCCGACCCTAATCAGATTACCGAACTGCTTAATTCGATTACTGCGGCGAGAGCCAATGATTTTGTCCAGGACAATCCGAATAGTGCGGCGCTGGACAAATATGGTTTGACCCATCCGTCGGTATCCGTCGCACTCCAGGGCGGCAGCGATAACCGCTCTGAGACGCTGCTGTTCGGCTTTCAGGTGCCCGACTCCACGCATAATCAGACCTATGCCCGGCGTGCTGAAGGTAATCAGCCGATCTGCGAGGTCGCGGATTATCTGGTTAAGTCCGTCAGCCACAGCTTCGACGAATACCGCGATAAGACCGTGTTGCCCCTCGCAGCATCCAATGTCGGCAGCATCCGTATGACCGGTGGGCCAGTCGATGTGGCGTTGACCCGAGAGCCGGCTGGCAAGTGGACTGCTTCCGCCAACGGTAAAACCGCGACCGCTGATCCGGCCGTCATCTCGAGCCTGCTTGACCAGTTACACGATCTCAAGGGCACTTCGGTTGTCGCCGATACGCTGACAGATCCGCTCAGGTACGGGATGGTCAAGCCCAATCTCATAGTCAGCGTTAATGACCTTCACGGCAAGCCGATCGGAACCATCAAACTCTCGCAACTGATAGTGTCGACTAATCCGAAGGCGGTTGCGGCAGGGCATAAAAGCCTCGTGCGGTCCTTCGGCTATGCGGTTTCAAGCGTGAACCCCGCAGTCTATCAAGTCGAACCGTCGAGGGTGACCGACTTGGAGAACACCGCCACCAATCTCAACTCAGAGGCTGCGCCGAGCCCAAGCCCGTCACCCTCGCCGCCGTCCACGCCAGCCGCGAGTCCATCGCCAGCGTCCGGCGGAAGCTGAGGCCACAGCTACCGCTAGCTCTCCGCGATCACGTGCGCGATCGCGTGGGAGGCGGTATGGGTAATGCTCAAATGGAAGATGGTGATCTGGCGGCGTTGCGCGAACTGCTCCGCCTTCCCTGCCAGCCGGATTCCGGGCGGCCGTCCGCGTTCGCGCACAACCTCGATCTCGCGCCACCCGGCGTTGCGATTCCAGCCGGTGCCGAGCGCCTTCATCACCGCTTCCTTGGCCGCGAAGCGCGCTGCATAGCTCTGGTAGCGGGCGCGGCCACGCGATTCGCAATAGGCTACCTCCGCCTCGGTGTAAACGCGCGCGCGAAACCGGGCTCCCGTCAGCGGGCGTTCGATTGCACGCTCGATCCGATCGACCTCGATCATATCGATACCGGTTCCGGTGATAGTGCCCATAGCGCTATCGTTCCAATTACTAGATCCGCGAACTTTTGACGAGGCGTACACGCGTCCGCACGGCTGCTTGCGGCGGACCGGACTCGATTCTATTGTTCATAACGGGTCCGTACCTACAACTTGGCGTTATCGCGGAGACTCAAATGGCGAAACTCAAAGCTACCGTAAACAAAACCCGCTGTATCTCCAGCGGCGATTGCGTTGAAATGGCTCCAGGCGTCTTCCAACTGGACAGCGACGAAAAGTCAGAAGTCTACAATCAGACCGGGGCGGCCGATGCAGTTATTATCGCTGCGGCTCGCGCCTGCCCCGCCCGCGCAATCACCGTAGTCAACGAGGAAACTGGTGAGCAGCTATTTCCTGTGCCGAAGAAATAAAGCATCGCGACCACTCTCAGATGATTCATAAGAAAGCCTACCAGCGCCGCACTCCAGGCGAACTAAGGGTCGAGCAGACTCGTGATCTAGCGCCGGTCCGCGTAATCCTCGAAGCACTCGGGCTAATCACGAAAGGCCTCGAATGGCCCGCCGCCTGTTACCTTCTGGCGTATCAGGGTGACACGCCAATCGGCGCTGCCGGGATTGAGCCGCGCGTTGACGCGGCCCTCATGCGCTCGCTCGCGGTAGCCGAGCCGATGCGGCGGCGCGGCGCCGGCGAGGCTCTGGTCAAGGCTGCTCGCGTCTCGGCCCATACTCGTGGTGCGCGCACGCTATATACTCTGACGCCTCCGCCATACCTCAGATGGTTCAAACGGCTCAGCTTTGTGCCAGTTCCGCCGGATCAACTGAGGCAGGCACTCGCCGGTACGTTTCTGATTGATTACTTAAGCGCGCATCAGCCTGAGGAACTCAGCGCTTTGACCGCGCTCGCGGTAGATATCTCTAACGATGGCGTGATCGTGCGATGAACGCTGCAAACAAGGTGTTCAATGCAGCATGACGCTCACCGCTAGCACCAGCCGCCACGACGCTATCAGGAATCCCACTAAGCCAACCACCCCGGTAATCCAAAAAGTCCAGCTATAGAGCGGTGATCGCACCAAAGCTTCAACCTGTGGACTGCCAGAGTAATGCGCCGCCCGCTGCCGATTACGCCGGTAGAACACCAGGCAATTGATTGCCGCGTAGCCGAAGAACACACATGCAACAAGTGATACAACAAGTACTCTTAGTGGATCAGCCATCGGCGCGCTGTTCGACTCTATCCGTTTCGGGAAAGAGCCGCGTGTACGAACGTTCCGCGCGAAACGCGACTGCCGCAGTATCGGATGGCTGCTCGGCGCTGGGTCCCAAATCCAGGATCATGCATTTGATCGAGCCGCCGCCCTTGTTGAGAAATTCAGTCACATCCGCTAGCACCGGCTCAACGCCTCGCTCGCGAACCGCCTGTAACAATTCGGCGCTCACACCCTCGGGCATGAACATATACCATTTGCCCTCGCGGTCGGACTGAAACGAGTTCGCTGCGTATATCGCAGCGTCATGTGCGGACAGCGGAATCAAATTGCGGCCGAATTCCTGACGCAGCCGCTCGCCCGAGGCTGCCGTCAGCCCGTCGAGGAAGGCCAGCAGGAATTCCCGTTGCGGCCCGAACGAACACAGAACCGTGTCGCCGTGGTAGTGCGCTTCGAGGCGCAATTCGAGCGGCAATACCGGAAGGCCGTGAATATAGCCGCGTAATTCCTCAAGGGCCCGCCGATCCGAGCGAAAACCATAAATGCGCTTCCATGGCGGTAATCCTAGCCGCGGTACGAAACGCTGGCGCTCAACCGCGCCGTAGGTGAAAAGCATGTGACGGCCGGCTGGGAAAAAATCGGCCTCGCCCTCAAACCGTGCCTGTACGTCAGACGCTGGATAACCCATCGACTGGATGAATGGCCGGTACACCTCGCGCTCGGCCGCGCGGCTGGGCAATAGATTGGCGAGATAAAAGTGCTTCGCGATATCCGCCTGATTAGCGTCGGTTGCTCGCGTTAATGGAAACAGAAATCCCGCATTCGCCGGATAGACCAAGCCTGAAATCCCCTGATGCGGCTCAATTACGCATACTTCAACCCCGTAGGCGACGAGCGTGCGTGCGAGTTGATGCCACTGGTGGCGGGCGCGTTCCGCATCGACTGCTTTCCGGATCCCGAGTACGTTTCGGGTGTGTGGGTTGGCGCCCCCCAACACTGAAAAGTAGGTGGGATCGCCCATCAGAATCGTCCGTGGCATATCGATCGAGGAACGCCCCTTTGTGAGATTGCATATAGTTTACAGCCTTGAACGGGCAGAGGCACGCGCGCTTCGCGCCTCTGCCCGTTCAAGGCTGAGCAGGCGGCGCGCCGGATGGCGTCGCCGCCTGCTCATCATGCGTAAGAAGGAGGACTGGTGCACGCACCAGTCCTCCTTCTTAGGCATGACAGCGGTGGCCAGTCGCGCCAATAACGCATTTTGCTGCTGCCATGACAATCGTGAAAGGAGCGGCGCTAAACGCGCCGCTCCTTTCACACCAAACCGCTTCGCTGTGCCTACTTCCGATCGAGCTCCGTTAGAATCTCGACCGACGGGCGTCCATCGAGCAGATCCTTGATCCGCCCGCCCATCTCTTTCATATGCTCGGTTTTCCGATGGTTATCGAAGGCTGCTTGATCCTTGTAGACCTCGTACCATACGAACAGCGTCGGATCGTCATTCGATTTGTGCAGCACGTAGGCTTCGCAGCCTGGTTCGGCGGCGCGCACCTTCTTAATCATGTCGTGGAAAGCCTCTTCAAGCTTGCCCTCGCTGCCTTCCTTGGCCTTGATTTTTGCGATCAACGTGACTGACATTGGTAATTCTCCTTACGCCTGATTCGGTAGCACGCAACGGCCGTCTGCCGCCATGCTCGGCTTCTCAGGCTTAGTTATAGCGCTAGGATTTTTCAAGCCCAATCATTCCTTGATTAGCCGATTAACACCGCCTGTGACGTTTTGCTAACCTGCGAGACAGCATTTCGCCTCCGAGGCTGGCAGACATGATTGGATTCGAACTCACTGACGAGCAGAGCGAACTAAAAGCGCTCGCGCGCAAATTCACCGAGCAGGAGATTATCCCGCGCGCCCGCGAGTACGACGAAAAGGAAATCTTCCCCCGCGACATCTGCGCCAAGGCCTTCCAGGCCGGCTTGATCAACTTCGGCGTACCGAAAGAACTCGGCGGCCCCGGCCTGAACATTCTCGAAACCTGCCTCATTCAAGAAGAACTGAACTACGGATGCTCCGGCATCTCGAATTCCTTCAGCGCCAACGACCT
>DATJUF010000317.1:0-11455 GCA_035502655.1 Binataceae bacterium (SeqCode) | reverse complement strand
TCGGCTGAACATCACCTATGCCAGCGGCTGACAAGCACCTTTTGGGGCTCGATCACTTCGATGCCATCGGGCGCCGCCGCCTGATGGCTGAAGATTCGAGTAACCGATTACAGGTGATTTGCCACGCAAGTGCAAGAATCGGTTGTGCGATCGCGTTTATGGAAAGCCTGGATAAGGCACCAAGGAAAAAATTCAATGCTGATTAGAGTTCGTAACCTCGTGATCGCGCTAGGAATGATGTTAGCGATCGGATTAAATGCATCCTCCGCGTATGCGCAAGTAAATGGGACTGTCCGTGCTGGCTATCTGACTTGCCACGTCGCCAGCGGATGGGGATTTATCTTCGGCTCCTCGCGCAATATCAAGTGCGCCTACGCAAGAGACAATAACTACACCGAATACTACGCCGGCTCCATCACTAAGTTTGGAGCGGACATTGGCTATCTCTCTTCGGCCGTTATCCTATGGGCAGTCGTGGCGCCAACCAGCACTCTCGACGCCGGTTCACTCGCGGGCCATTACGGCGGTGCGACTGCAAGTGCTGCGCTGGGCGTGGGTGCCGGTGCCAATGTTCTGGTTGGAGGATTCAAAAACTCGATCGCGCTTCAGCCGATCTCGATCGAGGGCCAGAACGGCCTCAACGTCGCAGCCGGAATCGCGCAGTTGTCGCTGAAATTCGATACGGCTAAGCCCCCCAAGGAAACTCCTTAGATATACTGGCGAATGACAGCATTGTACGAAATCATCACCTCAGTCATAGCGCACGCCTCAGTATAAAGCTTTGGGGTGCAGATTAATTCTTCGCGATTTAAACATTCACCTGCTTACCTATCTTCGCTAGGCCGAACCACAAGGAGCGTACTGCCATGAGTCACAAAATTGATCAGTTCTGTGAACATCTTCGCGTCAAGCTTTCGAATATCGAGATAACCCTTCACGAGATCCAAAATAAGATTGAGGCGAAAGCTCAACATGTAGATCAGGAAGTTCAGGGCTATCTGGATAAAGTGCAGAAGCGCATCGCGCAAAACCGCAACAAGGTCGCCGCTTCACGAGTTGAAATGAAAGAATGGATGGAAGCCCGCAGAGCCGCCGGTACCGAGAAGATCGCCGATTTAAAAGCGAAACATGAGACAACCAAGCTGCAGCATCGCGCCGATAGAGCCGAACGGTATGCGGCAGCGGCACTAGTTGTCGCGCTAGCGGCCGCGGATGATGCCGAGGAGGCAGCACTTGAGGCATGGCTCGCCCGGCACGACGCTGACTCCGCGCAGGCCAGAAAAGCGGCATAAAAAGCTTAGCCGGTGCGTAGATTCATTAAACCACGCGTGATTGCAGCTGATTGATGAAGAACTGTTACAAAAAGGCCTATCCCGATGCTTACAAGTCTAGTGGGGCTTGTAAGCATCGGGACGCAGCGGGTCTCACTAGCATGATGCGACATCGGCTGGTAGGGAGGGCCTAATCGGAATCGTCTGTCCCATCCGAGGGCTCCAAATTGATGAATTACTACTTTTAGAATCTATTTCATCGGCGCTTCGATCACCGGATGGGATGAATTCGGTTGGAAGTTGTCCCTGCAATCGGTCGCGAAACGAGCTCGCCTCGGAGATATATCCCTTCGGCCCTTTGACTGTATCGCTGGATCAATTCATGGCCCCCGAAATTCCAAACCGCAGAACCACCAGCCAACAACCGGCTATTAACGATTCTGTCCTTGAGGTGAATCATCTCAACGTGAGTTTCGGAGATACGGTAATCCTTGCGGATCTTAATTTCACCGTGGCCCGTGGCGCTTCGCTTGCTGTTATTGGTCCGAACGGCTCGGGCAAGACGGTTTTATTCCGGGCGCTGATTGGTGCGATACCGCACGTAGGAACGATTCATTGGGCGCCAGGCACGCGTTTCGGGTACGTGCCGCAAAAACTCGATATTGAGCGAGATCTTCCGATCACCGGACGAGACCTGTTGCGTGCCAAGCTGACGATCGCACACGCGCCAACAGAGGAGGCGCTCCATGCTCTGGAGCGTGTGGACTTGGGGCAAGAGGTGTTGGGTCAACCTATCGGTACTATGTCCGGAGGTCAGTTTCAGCGGCTGCTGGTCGCATTTGCGCTGATTGGTAAGCCTGACGTCCTTCTTCTCGACGAACCTGCCGCTGGCGTCGATGCTTCCGGCCAACAAACACTGAGTGCGGCTGTCAGCCGGCTTCAGAAAGAGGAGAGCGTTACAACCCTCTTGATCTCACACGATTTGAGCGTCGTGCATCATTATGCCACCAGCGTTTTGTGCCTCGCCCGGGAACACGCCTATCTTGGGCCACCCGAGTTGATTCTGACCCCTGAGCGCCTCGCGGAAATTTACGGAATGCCGATTAGCTTTCATGTTCACAACGACGATGGATGCTAAAATGCTAATCGTGTCCGCAACTATGGCGGTTGCGGCCGGGCTCGTCGGCTGCTTTGCCGTAATGCGAAGGATGACGCTCGCCGCTGATGCGTTTTCGCACGTCGCGTTGCCGGGGATCGGTCTGGCTCTCGTGCTTAGAATCAATCCACTTGTCGGTGCGCTAGCCGCACTGTTGGCGGGCAGCGTGTTGATTTGGGGAATTGAAGGCAAGACAAAGCTGTCGACGGAGGCGATCACGGGAGTCGTGTTCTCGGTTGCGCTTGCGATTGGCAGTCTTACTGCCACGGGCGAAGAACTGATCGACGCCTTGTTCGGGAGACCCAGCAGCGCAACGCCAGCGGAAACACTGTTCGGTCTGGTGGCCGCCCTGGCGGTGGCCGGGTTCATTTTAAAGGCACGAGATCGCCTACTCATTTCGCTTGTATCGACGGAGGTGGCGATCGCTTCGGATATTGGCGTCAGAATCCTGGACCTCGCTTTTCTTATCGCATTCGCGGTGACTGTTGCACTAGGAATGCGTTATCTCGGGGTGCTGCTCATGGGTTCTCTCATCATTATCCCTGCAACGATCGCCAAGCGTCTCGCCCGAAGCATTGACGGCATGTTTGCGATCGCAGTCGTGGCCGCGCTCGCCTCCACCGTCCTGGGCACCTGGATAGCTGCTTTAGCGCACCGACCTTCCGGTCCAGTTATCGTAGTCATCGCCGGCAGTCTGTTTTTCCTGAGTCTCCTCAAATTGCCGGTCCTCCGCACCAAGGACTAACCGAAGGGGTGCGCATAGAAACCGACTTGAGTGCTGCCGTCATCGGATTGAAGACAAGTACTGCAGCGGGTTCTGAAAAGTCGGCTGTATCCGAATCTCCGGGAGTGCGGAATGTATTACTGTCTATGGTTCGTGTTGCTCTTGGGTGTTGTTAGCGGTTGCTCCATCAACGCATCTGAAACCACAGTACTGCTTCCGGCAAGAATACGGAGTAGAAGCGCACGGACGAAAATCGTTATTTGATCACCTCGTCGAGGTCGATCTGGGTCAAATTAAAGCAAGGGTTGCATCAGATTATCTTCAACATGCTCCTGCACGGATCGCGGTATTGTCCTTTACAAATGAGAGCTGGGCAGATGGTTGGGAGCCGATGCAGTCATCTATGGCGCGGTCAAGAGCTACGAAGCTTACGATCTGGGTCTGATGGCGGCCTGGAGGGTGGAGGTTGAAATCAAAATTGCTTCAACGCACGCCCGTGAAGTGTTAGTCGAAGCGAAGCGTAACCGCTTCGACACCAACTTCCTGATAGTCTTAACGCCAGAAGACATAGGCATCAGTTCCGCAGAAATCCGTTCGTGTTGAGGGACGTTAATCTGGCTCGGGCCAGGAGAAAACTTGCCGCGAGATCGTTCATCGAATTCCGCCTTCAAAAGAACTGGAGCAACGTGATGAAAGGGCGGCGCTGGATTATGCGGTAGATCTTTTTGCTGAACTTGACGCACACAACTAAATGTCGGTGGGGAAGTAAGGGGCGAGTAGCGGTCCATGGCAGTGTTTTGTTGAAGCGTTCATTGTTCGAGAGAAACGGAGAAAGACTCAGTGGCTGGTATGATCCCATTAGGCGACGCATCTCGGCGGCCCAGGCGTTTCCCCGCGGTCACCGCCACAATCATCGTTGCGAATGTGTTCGTGTTCGTAATGGAACTGTGGGGCGGCGACACATTTGTCGATCATTGGTCGGTGATCCCCGCCGCTATAGTCGCGGGTCACCACTGGCTCACGCTTTTGACTGCTATGTTCATGCACGCCAGTTGGTTGCATATTATAGGAAACATGGTGTTCCTATGGGCATTTGGCCCGGAAGTCGAAGACGCCATGCGGCGGCCACGTTATCTGATTTTTTACCTCCTTAGTGGTCTGGTAGCTTCGCTCGCACAGATCGTACTTATGCCGGGTTCCAAGGTTCCCAATCTGGGCGCCAGTGGTGCGATTGCGGGTGTGATGGGCGCCTTTCTGGTGACTTATCCGCATGATCAGATACGCACGCTGCTTCTGCTGGGCTGGTTCGTTCGCGTTACCTTTGTTTCCGCGACGCTCTTAATAGGATTTTGGTTTATCATTCAGCTCTTCAATCAGTTTGGGGTGGTGGCAGATGTGCAGGCGGGCGGCGTCGCTTACGCGGCACACGTTGGCGGTTTCATCTTTGGCGCCGTTACTGCACGAATCTTTGAAGCATCCTCGCACATTTCCGCATGGGAAACGTGATTATGCCGTCGAACGCTGCTGAAACCCAGGTCACGATCGCCGGCTTGACGGCAGAAGAAGCCGAGGCTCGACTAGAGCGCTTCGGACCGAACGAGCTGGCATCGGCACAGCACCATTCCGTTCTTTCCGATCTCTGGCGCGAGTTCATGAATCCGCTGGTGTTGATCCTGCTGATTGCCGCGGCCGCGTCGGCATTCCTGGGCGAGGCAGTTGATGCCGGAATCATCGGCGCGATCGTTTTGCTGAGCGCGGCTATCGACTTGGCTCAGACCTATCGTTCTCAACGAGCGGTTGAACGACTGCGCGAACGAGTTGCGCCGACGGCCACCGTTCTGCGCAGCAGCGAGTGGAAGGAAATTCAGCGGCGCGAGGTGGTGCCGGGAGATGTAATCCGGCTTTCTGCCGGCGATCTGGTTCCCGCAGATGGGCGCCTTTTGTCTGCTCGTGATCTCTACCTTCAGCAAGGCGCACTGACGGGCGAATCGCTTCCGGCTGAAAAGGCAGCGACTGGAGAACCTGCCTCGACCAAGGCGGACGCGCGCAATATGGTCTTTCTGGGTACTTCTATCGTTAGTGGAACGGCAATAGCAGAGGTCGTCGCGACCGGCGCACAGACCGCCTTTGGCGACGTTGCGGCGCGCCTAGCGGCACATCCGGAAGAGACCGCGTTCGATCTGGGTTTGCGCAAGTTTAGCCATCTCCTGGCACGTACGGTTTTTTTTCTCGTCCTCTTCCTGATGGTAACCAGTCTCGCCCGACACCGCGATCCGCTCCAATCTCTCCTATTTGCGGTTGCGCTGGCAGTCGGCTTGACGCCGGAGTTTTTGCCCATGATTACGTCGGTCACGCTTTCGAAAGGTGCCGTCGCGATGGCACACAAAAAGGTGATCGTCAAGCATCTTTCCGCTATTCAGAACCTGGGTAGTTTGGATGTTCTTTGCAGCGATAAGACCGGAACGCTCACAGCTGGAACGATGTCAATCGATCAGTCGGTTGACGGCTTCGGGAATCCATCCGGCCGCGCGCTGGAACTCGCCTATCTCAATAGCAAGTTTGAAACGGGTATCCGCAGTCCATTCGATGAGGTCATTCTCCAACAGCCCCCAGCAAAAGCCGAGGACTATACCAAGTGCGACGAAATTCCGTTCGATTTCGAGCGCAGGAGGCTCTCGGTCGTGGTGGAGCGGCAGTCCCGGCGTGTCCTCGTCACGAAGGGCGGTCCAGAAGGGATCTTCCCACTACTCGCAGGTTATGAGATCGAAGGCAGAGAGCTACCTATTGATGAGAAAGCTTCCAAGCGCATCCAAAGCACCAGCAGGGCGCTGAATGATCAGGGATTCCGCTCGCTTGCGGTGGCTTACACCGATGTTTCTACGCGTGCGAACTATTCATTGGAGGACGAGCGCAACCTGATCTTGGCCGGATTTTTAGCCTTTTCGGATGCGCCGTTGACTGATGCTGCGCAGGTTCTGGCTTCCTTGAAGCAGGATGGAGTCGAAATCAAGGTCATCTCCGGCGACAACGCTCTCGTTACTGGCCACGTTTGTTCGCAGGTAGGAATTGCGCCTGGTCAAATTATTAGCGGTGATGACGTGGATCGGATGACGGATCCGGCGCTAGGCCATGTGACAGAGGAGACGCACATATTCGCGCGCATTTCTCCGGTCCAGAAAAACCGGATTATTATGGCCCTCAAACACAACCGCCACGCGGTTGGGTTCATGGGTGATGGTATCAATGATGCGCCGTCACTTCACGCAGCTGATGTTGGCATTTCAGTGTCAAGCGCTGTTGATGTCGCGCGCGAGGCGGCCGACGTTATTCTGGTCGAGCCTGGCTTGCGCGTTCTCCACGATGGCATCATCGAGGGGCGCAAGGCCTTTGGTAACGTCATGAAGTATTTGCTGATGGGCACAAGCTCGAACTTTGGGAATGTATTCAGTATGGCCGGGGCGTCGCTTTTTCTGCCCTTTCTACCGATGTTACCTACGCAAATCCTGCTGAATAACTTTCTTTATGACTTCGCGCAGATTACCATTCCAACCGACAACGTCGACGAAACGTACCTCCAAAAGCCTCAACGCTGGGATATTGGCTTGATTCGCAATTTCATGCTGTTGATCGGGCCTATCAGTTCTCTCTTCGATTTTCTGACCTTCTATGTGTTGTTACAGGTCTTCCGCACGAGCGAAGCGCAATTTCATACTGGCTGGTTTGTCGAGTCGCTGGCAACCCAGACACTGGTATTGTTTGTGATTCGTACAAAGAAGAATCCATTGAGCAGCTGTCCAAGCCGGCCCTTGATCGCAACCTGTCTTGCAGTGGTGGTGATGGGGATTTATTTACCGTACAGCCCGTTTGCGGGCATTCTTGGCTTCGCGCCGCTGCCAGGGAAATATTTCGCCTTTCTTGCCGCAGCTACGGCAGCATATATGTTGTTGGTTGAAGCCGCTAAACGGCTGCTGTTTCATGAGAACAACCAAGCAAAATTAGTCCTTTAAACCAGCAGCAGGGCAGCGCGATCCTGGGCCCAGAGTATCGGCAACATCTTCAAGGCTAGCTTACGATCTGATGTGTTTATCAGTCATTCATATTGAAGGGGTTCCAGCGAGGCGCTTCGAAGTGCAGCCACAGATATGCAACAGCCAGGCCTAGCACTACATAAAAAATCACTTTGGCTAGTCGATTCATTGTCCTTCAACCTTGACTGTTTCCAGATTTATTACGAAGCGACTGTGGCATTAAACGTTCAGTACCGCGCGGGGCTAATTGAAGGCCGATCTTGCCTTAAGTTTGCGATGAAGATTCAAACCAGCGCAAAAGTCCAGCTACCAGTATTCCGACGCCAACGGTTGGGAGGCTCACGGCCACTAATTGAGTTCCAAGCTCCATGTTATTGCCGGCGACTTTTATGACGATTACGAGCGACGCGAAAGCGGCTAGCATCATACTGCCGGCTAGGATCAGGACGGCTCCGCGATTTTTCATGTCAAACTCCATGCCGAAAGCAACTTAGCATTGGCATCGCAAACGGTTTATCCGGCACCGGAAGCAGCCAGAACTTGACCTCAAGAACAGTCGGACCGCAGCCGCTATCTTTTTGCATGCGAGGCTGAATGCGGTTCGTAATGAGCCATCTTCTTGTAAATAGCCATGACTATCCGGTAGAAGCGCTCGCCCGACACATCGGGATACTCCGCGCTGGCTCGAGCTTTTGCGCGTTCCCACAAAATCTCTTCTTCAGTCGTTCTAACCACATTTACTGGCATCTTCGCAATCCCCAGGATTTGTCGGAGCTACTCTCATGCCAAAGCAACCTCTTTCGCGGAATCTGCTGATCGCGGGGCATTTAGGTTGAGAAAAAGAAAAACCACTGCAGGAAGATCTACTAGAAAACCCCTTCTCGCAAACGGATTGCATGCCGAGCGATTGTTGAGGAATTCATGTCCCAGGTGAGGCACCATCGTCCCATAGCTTCAGCACCTTGTCTTGATAATCCAAGTAATTCGCTGGCACATCATGTGCTGACTGGGAATGACAAGAGCAAGTCTGGCTGCGCTCACGCAAGCAAAACAATTCACTGCAGAAGGGAGATCGCGATGAGCAGGACGGTGGAATTCACTCTCGAACCTGAATTCGCTCTCGAACAATTCAACGACTTGATCCTTCCAGCTCAGTATAACCATACAAACCGAAACCGCCGGTCACTCACCGAGGGCGAATACCGGCTTCTGTGGGCGGTGCTGGAGAACGCGATTAGAACCTATCTGACCAATAGAAGATGTCCGAATCTGATCCAGCGAAAGCGCTTCGAGGAAGTACGTAATTGGTTCGAACTCACGCGCGAGGAACAGCGAAGCCCATTCGGCTTTCAGAACATCTGCGATCTTATCGGCATCGACTCTGACCGCTTGCTGCGCGGACTGAAATCAGTCGATACCGATGAGTTGCCATTTCGACACCGCGAAGGTCGGCACGAGCAGCTGCGACCGTAAGGTATAGCTGCTGGATGACTCTCACATTCTAAAGCGCGCGGAGGAAATTCCACAGAAATCTCAGAAGCGGCAGACGAGTCTGCGAGTCAATTGTACTAGAAAGGAGGTATCGTTCGTCCATGCGCAAATAGCCGGCAACGCAGGTTGGCCCGCCAGAGAGCAGCAGGCGACGAGCCGGTGATTGAGGCCCTCAATGTGATCGTCGCCAAACACGGCCGCTGGGGCGTCTGGAAGTGTCACAGACGCCTTGCGGCGCGACGGCTAGCCCAGGTGCAGGCGTATATCGACTACCGGCCCATCATCTGGACGCTGGTGCGTAAACCCGGGACCTTCGCCCGTTACCGCTGGCGCGAGGAACTGTTCCCGAGCCTTGTATTCCGCCGCGCCTACAATGCGCTGCGCAGCCGCCTGGGCGAGCGCGCCGACGCCGAGTACATAGATCTTGCATTTGGCGGCGAGCCGCGGCGCGGTGGGCGTGGAAAAGGCGTTATGCCCTGAACCGCTGGTCCGCTTCAATCTGACTACGGCGGCCAGCAAACTAGCCAGGCGGCTGGAGCAGGCCGGGCAGCATGAGGTGCTGGGTTTGGTCCTGGAGGTATTGGAAATGGAGGCCGAAGCGCGCGAGCAGCGCAAAATCGCCCACCTGCGCTTCCCAGCTGCGCCTGGCAAGACGTTCGAGACTCTCAACCTCAACCTCGTTCAACCAGCGCTGGGGCGCAAGCTGCGCGAACTGGCGCGTGGTGAGTTCCTGGAAGGCGCCGTAAACTTGCTGGCCTTCGGGCCGCCCGGAGTGGGTAAGAGCCACGCCGCCGCCGCACTCGGCCACGCGCTGATCGCGCAGGGCCACGCAGTGCTATTCCAGCCCGCCTATCAACTGGTGCAGGAACTGCTCGCCGCCAAGCGTGATCTTACGCTGCCGCGCCTGTTGCGCCGGCTCGATGCCGCCGAGCTGTTGATTTTGGACGACATCGGCTACGTCAAACAGAGCGCCGCTCAGTCATGATCACCAGCAATCTGATCTTTAGCGAATGGGAGCGCATCTTCAACGAGCCGATGGCAACCGCCGCGGCCATCGACCGCCTGGCCATATTCTTTCCTCGCGGTTCATTCCTGTTCTCTTTTCCAATCTTCAGATGTTGAACAAGCACCTTCCTCTAACGGGCGAAATCAAGAACGACGCGTCCTTGAACTTTGACGTGCCGAAGCCGATCTAACACTTCGTTGATCTTTTCCAACGGCTGCAATTCGACGCTGGCGCTGATGCCTCGTGATGCAGCCAAGCTGAGTGCCTCACGCATATCGGCCCGTGTGCCTACATGCGAGCCTCGGATAGTAATGCCGCGCAGGACGGTATCGAAAATCTGCAAGGGAAATTCACCCGGCGGCAAGCCCACCAACGTGCAGGTGCCACGGCGACGAGTCATCGCAACGCCCTGATGAAAGGCTTCAACTGACGGTGCTGTTATCAACACGCCATGGGCGCCGCCCACTTCTTTGTTGATGACACTTACCGCATCCTGGGTTCTCGAATTGATCGTCAGAACGACTCCTAGCTTTCGAGCAAGCTGGAGCTTCTCATCCGAAACGTCGACCGCGATCACCTGCAAACCCATCGCCTTGGCATACTGCACCGCTAGATGTCCCAGACCTCCTACGCCAACGATCGCCACCCATTGTCCGGGACGCGCCTCGGTTTGCTTAAGTCCCTTGTATGTTGTGATTCCCGCGCAGACGATCGGTGCCGCGGCCGCTGAGGTCAAGCCGTCTGGAATCCTGGCTGCATAACGAGAGTCCGCGATTACATGATCAGCGAAGCCGCCATTCACGGTGTAGCCCCGAACTCCGCGTGCGGACACAAACTCTCCCAACCGGTAATGCACCACTCGCAATTCCCGCATGCGCTTGCAAGCCACGGCACTCCCGCTCGGTCGCCTCTTTTGAATGAATGCACGGCTTCGCCGACCTCGATGACAACTCCGACTGCTTCGTGTCCAGGCACGAAGGGCGGCGTGGGTTTGATAGGCCAATCGCCATTCGCGGCATGGAGATCGGTATGGCAAACACCACACGTTTCGGTGCGAATCAGCATCTGTTCCGGCTTTAGATCCGGGATACGCAGTTCTTCGATCTTCAGTGGTTTGCCGAACTCATGAACTACGGCAGCCCGCATTGTGTTCTTCACTTAATAGCTCCTTCGAAATCAGCGCTAGACGCCTGTTTGTCTGATCGAGTCAAGGTATGGGATCCCTGCAAACCGTTTAAACTGAGCGCGGAAGAGCGGATACGCTGGAGCGGTGGGCGAGGCGCCCGAGCAGCCGGCCAGCATCGCAACCGCAACACAGACTCAGGTCATTCCCCCCGCAACGTCAGCACCGGACATGAAGCTGTTCTTACTACCCTGTCTGCTACGCTGCCCAGAAAAAAGCGCGGAATTCCGCGTCGGCCATGCGTACCCATCACGATGAGATCGATACCCAGTGCCGATTGGACCGTAGTCACTCTTTCGGCCGCGTCGCCGGTCGTAACCAAAAGTTCGTAGGGCACGGTACCAAGCTGTCTGGTAGCTACCCCTTGAAGCCTGCCTCGAGCAGCGTCCTCTGCCGCGGAGATAGTGGCGAGCGGAATGGCCACCGCGGGACAGACATGAATAATGTAAAGCGCTGCGTCATTTTCAGATGCAATCTGCTTCGCAAGAGCCAGCGCCTTTAGCGAGTTAGATTCGAAATCAATCGCACAGAGAAGGCGGTTGAACGACCTAGGCTTGCGCTCTTTCGCGGCCCGTTCGTCCAATTCGCGGCGTAAC
>DATJUF010000316.1:0-2710 GCA_035502655.1 Binataceae bacterium (SeqCode) | reverse complement strand
TCCCATCGGGCCATGCAGTTTGGTCGCGAGGACGATCTCATCGCGCGCGGCCATCTCGCCCAGCCAGCGCCCAGTGATCTCCTCGCTGCCACCATTCGAGTATACGTCCGCCGTATCAAAAAAGTTGATCCCGCTTTCAACTGCGATCGCGAAATGTTCGCGCGCCTGATCGGCGTCGAGCGCCCAGTCACGCTGCATCGACCACGCCGGCATCTTCCCTCCGCCGTAGCTCATGCATCCGAAACAGATCCGCGAAACGGTAATTCCAGTATTGCCAAGCTTGGTGTATTGCATGCCTTCTCCAGTAGTCGGCCTGGTCAAAGATTGGCCGATGAACCGTAGTTAAATGGCAAAAGTTCCGGCCCGGCGCATTTCGCCGCGCTCCCGATACTCTTGCAATTGCCGGTTTATGGCTCGAAAGCTTCCCGCGAAACCGCGCAGCCTGTCAAGGATGGCCCCTTAATCAAATCTCTCTACCATGCTCCATCCATTACCAGATGATGCTAAGTTTATGACGTTATCGTGTCAGTCGCCTTCTTGACGCACTTGGACCTCGTTTGAACCTCGGCGGCTCCGTACGCAATTCAGCCGTCAGGTTTAATCGCTTTCCAACAACCGGCTTTATGCTCGCCGGTCCGTCTTGAAGCTACGAGCAAGAGGAAAACTTTAGTGCGCGTTCTGTTCGTTCATCCGAGCCCATTAATGTATAGCGAAATCTATCTGCGGCTCGAACCCCTTGGGGTCGAGCGGGCCGCGGCGGCCGCCGCGGCCGCTGGCCATCAGGTTAGATTAATCGATCTGCAAATCTTCAAGCAGTCCGACCTTATCCGCGAACTCGAGGATTTCCGTCCTCAGGCCGTCGGCCTCTCCCTTAACTATCTCGCCAACGTTCCTGAAGTAATTAATCTTGCGAAATCCATCAAGGCCGCACGCAGGGATTGCTATGTCTTTGTTGGTGGCCATAGCGGCTCTTTTATCGCTGACGAATTGATCGAGCATGGGGCTGGCGCGATTGACTGCGTCCTGCGTGGCGAAGGCGAAGCGGTCATCGGCCTGCTGCTCGAAGCGCTTGGCGATCCGAAGCTGGCTGCCGTCCCCGGTATTGTCACCGCCAGCGGACGCGGGCCTGCCCCGATGATGCTCGACGACCTCGACCGGTTCTTTCCCGCACGCTATCTCGGCCGCCGCCGCCACAAGTATTTCATCGGTGTGCTTGACCCTTGTGCCTCAGTCGAGTTCACCCGTGGATGTCCCTGGGATTGCTCCTTCTGCAGTGCCTGGACCTTCTACGGCCGCAGCTACCGCAAATCGACCCCCGAAGCTGCCGCTGAGGACCTGGCTTCGATTAAGGAGCGCAACGTCTTTATCGTCGATGACGTCGCCTTCATTCATCCAGAGCATGGCTTTGCTATCGGCCGCGAGCTGGAAAAGCGCAAAATTAAAAAAAATTACTATCTGGAAACCCGTGCGGACGTGCTCTGCCGTAACAAGGAAGTTTTCGCCTATTGGCGCCGCCTAGGCCTCGAATATATGTTCCTTGGCCTCGAAGCGATCGACGAGGAAGGCCTTAAGGCTCACCGCAAGCGCTCTTCGACCGGCGTCAATACCAAGGCGCTGGAGATCGCGCGCGAAATTGGGGTGTGCGTCGCGATTAATCTCATCGCCGAGCCGGATTGGGACGAACGCCGTTTCGCCATCGTGCGCGAATGGGCGCTTACGGTCCCCGAGGTTGTCCATCTAACTGTCGCCACGCCCTACCCGGGCACTGAAACCTGGTTTACCGAATCCCGCCGTCTTACCACCCTGGATTATCGCTTGTTTGATATCCAGCATGCGGTGCTGCCGACCCGCCTGCCCCTTCAGCGCTTTTACGAGGAATTGGTCAATACTCAGAACGTGCTAAATCGCAAGCATCTGGGCCTCCAGGGACTGAAAGACGCGAGCGCTATCGCAGTTAAGCTCCTGATGCGCGGCCAGACCAACTTCCTCAAGATGTTGTTCAAGTTCAGCCAAGTCTACAACGTCAGCCGCCAATACCAGGATCACTTGCGCGAGGTACAATACGCGATGCGTCCGCCGCGCCCGTATTCAACCAGCCGTCCAGAAGCCTCCGAGCTTTACATCCATCCGCCGAAAGTAAATCGCGCGAACGGTCCAGCCTCTGCGCCTGACGCTGCCAACAGCTCACAAGCTGAGATGGCGCCTGAGGGGACCACGCTTTCATCCACGGTTAATGCCGCCGAACCGGCTGGCGGCAACGCCTAGACGAGAGCTACCGAACCGGAAGATTTCCAATGACTGATTGGGACCCCGCGCTCTACCATCGCTTCCGCCAATACCGCAGCGAGCCGGTGGAGTTAATTTTCAAGCGTCTCGAGCTTGGCCCCAACGAGAACATCGCCGATCTCGGATGTGGCACCGGCGAACATACGATCGAACTCGCGCGCCGCTCGCCCGGCGGCGTCGCCACCGGGATCGATTCCTCGCCCGCCATGATCGATACTGCCCTCAAGCTTCGCGCCAGCCTCGAAGAGAATTTACGCAATCGCGTTCGCTTCGTTCGCGACGATTTGCGCAACCTCATCGCCGCCAATACCTATAGCGTCATCTTCTCTAACGCAGCCCTGCAATGGATCAGCGATCAACAGCCGGTTTTCGCCGCTTGCTTCAATGCTCTCAAGGCGGGCGGACGCCTCGTCGTCCAAATGCC
>DATJUF010000315.1:0-10462 GCA_035502655.1 Binataceae bacterium (SeqCode) | reverse complement strand
GCGGTTTAAGCTGCCGGCATATATGGATGAAGGCATCGCGAAGGGGTGGCTCGGCGACAAAAGCGCGGGCGGCTTCTATCGGCGGGCGGGGGGACGGACGGTCGAAGTGCTGGATATCGGAAGTAATACTTATCAGCCGTTCATTCCGCCGCGGCCGGTTGAGTTCGTGGAACGGATGAAGTCGCTGAACCGCGTCGGGCGCTATGGCGACGCGCTGGCAGTGCTGGCGCAGGCTGAAGGGCCAGAGGCGGAAATCGCGCAGCGGGCAATCCTGGGATATATCAGTTATGCGCTGAATCTGGTTGGCGAAGTGGCCGAGTGCCAAGGCGATATCGATACGATAATGAGCTATGGCTTCAATTGGACGCCGCCGTGCGCGATAGCCGACCTGATTGGCGTGAAGCGGGTTGCGTCGATGCTGGAGAAGTACGGGCTGGCCGTGCCGCCGGTAGTCGAAAAGGCTTGCCGCAACGGTGTAAGATTGTTCAGCGGAGGAGTGGCGGAATACGGCCGCACCTTCGTGGGCTAGATTAGGAGAGAAGTAATGAAACAGGCGCCGGTCTATATCCTCGGCGGAGCGCAGAGCGACTTCGCCCGCAACTGGACCAAGGAAGGCAAGCATTTCGTCGGCGTGATGAGTGAGGCGGTCGCCGACGCGCTGAACAATACGAAGATCGATCCGCAAGAGGTGGAGACCGCGCATGTCGGGAATTTCGCGGCCGAACTCTATGCGAAGCAGGGACAACTCGGCGCGTTTTTCCTCGAGGCCAACGAAGTCTTTGCGGGGCTGCCGACCAGCCGTCACGAGGCGGCCTGTGCGTCGGGGTCGATTGCGATCCTGGCGGCCTCGGCCGAGATCGAGGCCGGACGCTACGACCTCGCGGCGGTGGTCGGACTCGAACAGATGAAGACGGTCGATAGCGTTACCGGGGGAGATTTCCTCGGCACCGCGGGATGGTACGAGCGGGAATGCAAGGGCAAGGACTATCCGTTCCCGCGGCTGTTCGGGCGGCTCGGCGACGAGTACGACAAGCGCTACGGGCTGAAGGATGAGCATCTCGCGCATATCTCGGCGGTGAACTACTCGAACGCCCGGCGCAATCCGCTGGCGCAGACGCGCAACTGGTTCATGAGCGAGAGTAACGCGCAGCAGGCCAGCAAGTTCAACCAAGTGATCGCGGGACGAATCAAAGTGAGTGACTGCTCGCAGGTCACCGACGGGACGGCGGTGGTATTCCTGGCGTCGGAGAAGTTCGCGGCGGAGTACGCGAAGCGCAACGGGATGCAGCTTGAAGATCTGCCCCGAATACTCGGCTGGGGCCATCATACGGCGGCAATCGAGTTCGATACCAAGATTGCGGAGAGCAGGGATAATCAATATGTGCTGCCGCATACGCGGCAAGCGATCGTCGATGCGTTCAAGCGCGCAGGCGTCGGATCGGTGGCGGAACTGTCGGGGATTGAGACGCACGATTGCTTCACGACGTCGGAGTATATGGCGATTGACCATTTCGGTATCACCAAGCCGGGCGAATCGTGGAAGGCGATTGAAGAGGGTGTGATCGAACTCGGCGGCAAGCTGCCGGTCAATCCGAGCGGCGGGCTGATCGGCGCGGGTCATCCGGTGGGTGCGACTGGCGTGCGTCAGTTGCTCGACACATGGCGGCAAGTGACTGACAATGCCGGCGAATATCAAGTAGAAGGGGCGAAGAAGTTCGCGATACTGAATATTGGCGGCAGCGGCACGACGAGCTGCGCCTTCGTGGTCGGCAAATAGCAGCTCTGACCAAGTGAGCGAAATTGAATACGGCGATCCCGGCGGGGTCGCCGTATTCAATTTATTGGCCGTGGAAAAGTCAATGCCAGCCGGCCGTACAGTGGAGTAGGCGGCAGTGCTGGCGATGGTCGTGATGCGGCCGCCGCAACCGGCGCTGATGAGCATTTCGATTTCTGCGCGATAAAATGAAGCCGGAGCCGAAGCGGATCCTGGTCAAGGAAGTCAACTGGCTAGGCGACCTGGTGATGAGTTTGCCAGCCTTGCGGATGCTGCGGCGGGCCTATCCGGAGGCAGCGGTAAGCGTGCTGGTCAGGCGCGAACTCGGTGATTTCTTTGATGGGATAGAGTGGCTGGCGGAGATGATTCCTTACCGGGTGCGTGGCGGGGCCGAGGGCCTGCGCGATCAACTGGCTATAGTCAGTGGCATTCGCGCGCGCAGATTTGATCTGGCGGTGCTTTTCCCCAACAGCTTCGCCTCGGCGCTATGGGTCGCGCTGGCGGGTGTGCCGCGGCGGGCTGGGTATGCGGCGGACGGGCGGTCGCTGCTATTAACCGATCGCGTGAGGCGTAAGAAGCGAACGGCCGGCCAGGCGGGCCATCAGAGTGAGGACTGGCTCGCATTGGTGCGGCAGACGGTAGGCGAGGCTGGTAATGGAATAGCGGAAGCGGAGGTGATCGATCTTCCGTTGGAAGTGGCAGGGCAGAAACGCGAACGGATGCGCGAATGGCTCAGCCAAATGCGCAAGCGGCCAGATGCGCCGCTGATCGCGATCGCCCCGGCTGCGGCCTACGGCCCGGCGAAGGAATGGCCGCAGGAGTATTACGCAGAACTGATCGATTTAATCGGCCAACGCTACAGCGCAGAGTGTGTGCTGATTGGCGGTGCGGGTGAGCGCGGTAAATGTGAGGCGATTGCGGCGCAAACCAGGATGCCAGTCATAGCCGCGGCTGGCGAGACTTCGATTGGTGAATTAATCGCACTGCTGGCGCAATGTTCAGGCTTTGCCGGGAATGATTCGGGCGCGATGCATCTCGCGGCGGCGCTCGGGATACCTGCGGCGGGAATTTTCGGATCGACCAATCCCGATCGGACGGGACCGCAGGGGCGGCGAGCGGCGGTTGTTTATCATCGGATTGAGTGCAGTCCCTGCCTGGCACGGACTTGCCGCTATGGTCATTACAATTGCCTGCGCGGGATCGCTGCGGCGGAGGTGGCGGATACGCTGGCCCGGCTGGGCGCCTTCGCAGGCAAGTTATGAGTGAGAAAGACTCCACACCTCGCCGCTAGAGGCCTCATGGAGGATTGGGAGCAGCTTCTTGAGATGCGCCTGAGGACTGAACCGCAGGGCCATGTTACGTGCGCCTTGGCGCAAACGCGCATAGTTCGCCGGATTGCTGAGGCAATCGGCCAGTGCCGAGGCGAAAGTTTCTGCAGTTGGTGGGCAACTTCGAGCCATGCGGCCGTTGACGCCATCTTTGAGCCATTCAGCAATACCGCCCGCGTTGAAGGCAACCGCCGGCAGGTAGCGCAATCCTCCTTCTACGCCGACCAGTCCGAACGTTTCCGGTGATAGGCTGGGGACGGCGAGGAGGTCGGATTGGTCGATCAGCGCCCAAAGCTGTTCACGCTCCAACCATCCCGTGAAGACGAAATTCACTGATAGATCCTCGCCGGACAGGTGCCGAACCTTATCTTCCAGAGCGCCGCGTTCGCGGCCGTCACCCGCGAAAGTCAGGGTGAGCCGCCGCCTGAGTAGAGCGGCGGCGGCGATCATCGCGTCGATCAACAGCGATGCGCCTTTGGGTTTTTCTAGACGGCCTATGAACAGGACCCGGTGGGGAATCGGCGACAGGCCATGATTGACGGCTTCAGGGGTGCGCCGGTTTACGGAGTTGTCATTTATCTTCGATGGGTAAGTGACTGTAGAGTCGAACACCGGAAGCCCGACCGTATGCACGTTGCGCGGCTCGAAACCATGGCGGAGCAGTTCGAGACGCATATATTCGGAGGCGGTGACGATCGCGTGAGCTGATCGCATAGCGCCGAGCCGGGCGGTTTGGGTGCGATAGTCGCGCAGCATCGTCAGCGGGTTCAAGCCGCCGCATCGATGGGGATAAAAGTGCGCGAGGCAGAGTTTCCCGAGCGGCCTGTGGCAGATCCGAGGGACCGGATAGCTGAACATCTTGGCCCCGCTGATGCAGAGGCCATACTGGGTATGGATAAAATTTACGGTGGGTGCGATTTTGTGCAGTTGCATTTCTAGCTCGGCGCTTGGCATGCACTGCGAAAAAATCACCGCTGGCCGCCATCGCTTTAGTTCTTCAAGTGCCGAGGTCAAGCCTGTCTCACTGACCAGCCAAAGCGGGGCAGTTTGAACTGTATTGATGCGACGGCGATGCGGGGGCGCGTCATATTCGCAGATTAGCGCGGTCTGATGACCGGCCTCGTGCAGCATCGGGATGATTGAATCTGGATATGACTCGGCTCCACCGGTGATGCGAGCATTGGCAGTGGCTAAAGCGATACGCATCGGCGACCGTCAGACGATTGAATCACAATCTCAATGAATAACGGAGCTATAGCGGGCCACTTGGAGAACGTTCCTTATGTACGTCCTACGCGAGCATATTGCCAGATAGCCATGTTTCGCGAAGAAGCAGTTGGCCGAACTATACGAGCGAAGCCGCTGGTATCAAGCGACTTGCGGATGCTTCGGGGGGATTTCATAGTGCAGATAGATCACTGCTTCGCCGGTTTGGATATGTGCCAGAGGCAATAGGCTGTTCTCCAGATTGGCCAGGCGAGGCGGACAAGACCAGTGATCTCAAAACGGCCGGCACATACGAAAGGCACATGGCACCAAAGACACGAAAATTCGGCCCTGCCGCCCACAAATGTCTACGCGCATCCTTGGCGAGTCCCTGTTTGAGCAGGAGCGTTGCGTAGCCGAAGTGCACCTGCCGCAGCCGGCTCAAGAGCTCGGGACGCAATTCTGCGAGCCGATCATCCGCAAGTAAGCGGGAATAGACATATATGGCAGGTTTAACGAGGCTGCCGCCGGCGGTTTGATTGCGGTCGTGGACGCGATAGCGAGCCAACCGCTCAGGAACGTACCAGGCGCCCTTGTGAGTCCGGGCGGCTAGATAGGTGACCCAGAAGTCATAAATCGAACTGGACTCGAGCGGCGTATCGTCCCATTCAAGGTCGCTGGTGCGGAGTAGGCTTGCGACCATCGGAATACTCTGATCAATCAGGGCCAGCTTATAAAATGGCCAGTGAAGGCCTGCTGCGAGTCCGTCCCGTTTGAAACGGTGGGTACACTCTTCGGTCGCCTTGATCTGGATATTTCCCTGGCTGTCGATCACCCAATGGTCCGTGAATGCGATGACTACTTCCGGATGGGAGGTCATTATAGGGACGAGGCGATAGAGAAAATCACTTTCCCACTCGTCGTCATCATTGAGTAATCCAATGTATTTTCCGGCTGCCATTTTCACGGCTTCGCGATGATTCCCCGCACTCCCCAGCCGTTTCTGATTGCACCTGTAGCGGATGCGCGGGTCTTGAAACGATTCTGTCAATTGCTGAGTTGCTGGTGAGGCAGAGTCATCGGAAACAACGATCTCAAAATTCTGATAGATGCCATTCAAGACACTCTTGATAGCATGCCTTAAATAATTCGGCCGGTTGTAGGTCGCGATTATGACACTGACGAGCGGTGGCTGGGCGATCAACGCGGAATCGGCCAATAGTGAGTCTCCAAAGTGCATTATAGCGGGCCTTGCTATAAGCCCACTATCATGCCCGCTGGGTGTTCGATTAAGGCATCACGCATGAGGCGGCGAGGCTGCAGAGGGCCACGCTGCGCCGGCCTTCACGCAAATCATTTCGGTCGAAGCCGTTGGTCAAATAGCTGAAGGAGATACCAGTCGCGGGATCGGCCCATCCGATTTGCCCGCCAAACCCCGGATGGCCGAAGGCGCTGGCCGAGTTGGTTTTGCCAAAGCCGCGCAGATTCGCCTTGCCGTCGCCGCCTGCGATGACGATGCCTAGCGCGCGATTAGCCGGCATGCCGCGTACGGGATCGAGCAGGTTGCCTGTGCGGATTTTGCGCGCCTCATCCAGCATCGAGGGCTGCCAGATTTGCTTCCCGTCATAGGAGCGTCCCTGGTTCAGCAAGGCCTGGTAGAAAAGTGCGATGTCGCCAGCAGTGGTAATGCATCCGCCAGCGGGAAAACCGGCTGCGCGGGTCGCGTTGTCATTGAAATCGAGAATCGCGGCTTCGTCGATGGTGGCCATTCCAGCGCGTGGCGGCGTAACGCCGAGCTTGCGATAGTCCTCGTCCTTGGCCGCCTCGCCCACCCAGATCAAGTCCGCGGCGCGCTTGGCCGCCGCCGCATCGATACCAAGACGGAGGCCGGGCAGCCCTAGCGGCTCGGCGATGCGCTCGCGAATAAAGCCGCGTACGTCCTTGCCGCTGACTTGCTCGATAATCTCAGCAATCGGTAGATAGTTGGCGGCGACATGATAGATGAACTTCTGGCCGGGCGGATGCTCGGGGCGCCATTGCGCGAAACGCTCGAGGCGCCGCGGGCGATCACTCCATTCCTTGGGCGCGAAGGGAGCGAATGGAATCCCGGCGAGATGAGTCAGCAGATGATCGATCGTTGTGCTTTCCTTGCCGTTGGTGCCGTATTGCGGGATGTAATCGGCAACCCGATCCTGCGGCCGCACTTTGCCTTCTTGGATCAGCAGCCATAGCGCGGAAGCCGTGACCGCTTTCGTCGCCGACATGATGACGAAGATCGTGGCGTCGGTGGCCGGTTGCTTAACGCCGCCCTGCACGGCTTCCCCGAAGGTGTGCATCATGCCGATTTTGCCATTACGGGCGATGGCTAGCTGGCAGGCGGGTAATAGGCCTTCCTTGATTTCGCGCTCGGCGCGGTCGAAGAGAGCCTGCACCTTGTCCGGATTGAGGCCAAGTTCGGCGGGACTATCGGCAAAAAAATGCGCTGCGGGCATCGGCGTTCTCCCTGCTTTTTTGCGGCGAATCTAAGCGCTGCAAGCTTGGCGCTGATTATCGCAGCAGCGCCAAGAGAAATTCAAACCGGCAGCGCAAATTCTAGCTCCGCAGGTGCTGGCGCGAGCCCTGCCCTCAGAGCAGATCCCCGATCGCGGACTCAGTCGAAGTATGGGTTCACAAGCGAACCCTATCTCAGCAAATCAATGATATTGCTGTTGGTAGGTGTTGGAGGGCGGGCCCTGATGATGCTGGCCATTATAGTCAGGATGATTGTGGTAATGGCCACCACCGTTATAGCTGTCGGGATGATTGTGGTTGTATTCGTGGCTGTTATTAGCCTCATGATACCAACTGGGGCGGCGATTCCAGTCCGGGTGGTTGCGGCGCCAGTGCGCGTTGCACTTTTTCGGATGGCGGTAACAATAGCAGAAGTCCGAATGATCGGATGGATGGTTATAACAATTCTGATCACTATCAGCATAGCTCATGCGCGGAGCCAGCATGAAGAGAGCGGTCAGAGCGAACGCGGCGGTTAACAGCTTCATAGTGCTGAATGATCTGACTGGCGTTCGTTCGATTGTCAACTGAGAAATCAACGCGGGCGAAAAGTTGACAGCCGGCGCCTCGGGAAGGATTGTGCCGGCCTGATGAACTGCGGCTTGGCTCAGGTTTGGTTTCGCCTGCGGCAGTTTCTTTACGGCTTGCCGGTGGGCGCGAATATGGCGTTGCGTAACTCCTGAACGAAGGCGGTATCCACGCGCGGAATCCGAATCACTCCCTTTTCAGTGCGGCCTTGACATTTTCAAGATATCGGTCGATGCTCCAATGGTTGGACCGATGAATCAAAGCATTGAGGCTAATATAAAGCCGAAGGGCCCGCTGGATAGTGCTGCTGCGCGTTCTAACGGAAAGAGAGGAAGCGTGCGGAGGTTGAGCCGCGCGCAATTTCAGCCCATCAGGACGCCGCGCGCGTTCGAGGAGATCGCGGATCAGATTCGCAAGGAGCTGTCGCAGCGGCGGCTGCGGCCGGGCGATCGGCTTCCGCCGGAACGGGCGTTGGCCGAACAGTTCGGGGTTTCGCGCAACACTCTGCGCGAAGCGTTGCGATCGCTGGAAAACTCCGGCCTGCTGCGCTTGCAAAAGGGTGCGAGTGGTGGTGCGTTCGTATGCGAGAGCACGGGTGGCGCTGTCGTCACTGGCCTGCGCGACATGTTTCATCTTGGAGCGATCCAGCCCGAGCATTTGACCGAGGCACGCGTACTGATCGAGTCGATCACGGTTCGTGCGGCGTGTGAGCGGGCGACCGCGGATGACATCGAAGCGCTTAAGCAGAATATCGTGGCGGCCGAGCAGGCGGGACGGGCGAAGGCGGACTTTTACGATCAGGCGGCGATCCATCTCGATTTTCACCGTATTTTAGCGAGGGCCACAAAGAATCCGGTAATGGTCATCGTGATGGAAGCGCTGATTGACGTGATGACGCATTTCATTCGTGCGATCGGGCAGACGCGGAATCCCTGGGTGCTGCCGTCGCGGCGGCGATTTATCAAGCACTTCGAAGCGCGCGAGAGTGAGGCGGCCGTGGCCGAGATGGGACAGCATCTGGATCGGCTCAACCGTTACTATCTTTCGCTGGCAAGAGAAAGGGATCGTGAAGCCGCGAACCAATAGCGAATCCCGCACAGAGTATGCATCTGTCTAGTTAATGACGTTTGTTGCCGTGGACGCGCGCGGACCAACTGGAGGAGGCGCCAAATGAGTGAAATTCTGGCTCTGGGAATTACTCACTATCCACCGCTTGCCGGACAGGACAAGGTAATGGCGTGGATTCTCAAGCGGATGCTGGAAAATCCGCGTTTACCGGAGAAACTCCGCCATGCCGAGAACTGGCCCGAAGCGATGCGTCAGGAGTGGGGCGCGGACGAAGGCGTCACCTCAGCACGTGCTCATCGCCAGCGGCTGGTCGAGGCTTTGCGCAGAACACGTGCGCAAATCGACGCGTTTCGTCCCGACTTCATTCTTATCTGGGGCGACGATCAGTACGAAAATTTCCGCGAAGATGTCATTCCACCATATTGCATCTACGCGCATGAATCGTTTGAGTTCGGGCCAGCGGCCTTCGGACCGGGGGCGAGCAACATCTGGAATGAGCCTGCGGACAAAAAGTTTCATTCGCGCGGGAATGTGGCTGCGGCAAAATATCTTGCCAAGGGCTTGATTGAGGCAGGGTTCGACACTGCCTATTCCTACAAGCCGCTACATCATCCCCTGGGCCATGCGTTCGCCAACGCAGTTCTCTACCTCGATTATGATCGGAAGGGTTTTCCTTATCCGATAGTTCCATTCGCGATCAATTGCTACGGACGCAAGGTTATCGCGCAGCGCGGAGGCCTGCCGGTGTTTGATAATCCACCGCCGGAGGCGCAACTCGATCCGCCCGCGCCGGCCCCGCAGCGCTTGTTCGATCTGGGTGCCGCGACCGCGCGGGTGCTTGCCGCCAGTCCCTGGAGAGTGGCGCTGCTCGCATCGTCAGGGTGGTCTCACGCTTTTCTAGTCGAAAAGAACTATTACCTGTATCCAGATACCCCCGCAGATCAGATGCTGTTCGAGGCGTTGTGCGCAGGCAACTATGATGTTTGGCGTAGCTATCCAGCGTCGGCGGTCGAAGCGAGCGGCCAGCAGGAAATCCTCAACTGGATGTGCCTGGCGGGGGCGCTGGCTGAGTTGGGGCGGAAGCCTGCGGAGACGGATTTCATCGGCACCTGGATTTTCAATTCCTCTAAATGTTTTCTGGCAGCGCCACCGCCGCAGTGAGCTGATATCGCGGAGGCTGAAATGAAACTCACCGGAAAAGTTGCACTGATTACCGGGACCAGCACTAACATTGGCGGCGGTATCGCAGAAGGCTTGGCTGCTGAAGGAGCGGCGATCATCTGCGTCGATTCGCGCGCCGAAAATGCCGAGGACTGTGCGCGGTACCTGAAGAGCATCGAAGCGCGCGCCCTCGCCGTAACTTGCGATGTTACCGATGAGCAGCAGGTGATCGCCGCAGTAACCGCGGCGCGCGAGGCCTTCGGCGGCGTTGATATTTTGGTTAACAGCGCGGCGATTTTTAACCGTAAAGGAGTCATCGAGATGCCGCTCGATGAGTGGCAGCGGCAGCTATCGATCATCCTGAGTGGCACTTTTCTGTTCACCAAGCACATCGCGAAACTGATGATCGAACAAGGCCGCCGGGGCAGCATCATCAATATAATCTCCACCGCCGGCCATCAGGGTGAGCCGAACAATATCGCTTACTGCACGGCCAAGAGCGGGCTGCTGAACTTTACGCGATCGGCCGCGATGGAATTGATCGCGCATGGCATTCGCGTGAACAGCTTAACTCCAACCGCGACTGATCCAGCAGAATCGATCGAGCGCGCCGTGCGATGGGGCCGCAAAGGACCGAACCCCGAACAAGTGAAGGGATTTCAGCGACTCTTGCAGCCGTTTCGCGACCGCATCGCGATGCAGAAGTTGCCGAGTCCGCGCGACTATGGGAAAGCTGCGGCGTTTCTCGCGTCAGATGAAGCGGCGATGATTACCGGCACGGACCTGCGCGTGGATGCGGGTGCGACTGCACAATATTGGGCATGGGATCCGTCGAAGCGTAACTGAC
>DATJUF010000314.1:0-6763 GCA_035502655.1 Binataceae bacterium (SeqCode) | reverse complement strand
CGAGAAGAATGAATTGTTAGGCAGAGTGTCTGCTTCCGGGGCTGGCAAAATGCGCCATCTAATTGTGCCTTGATGGTAGATTTTGTGAATCTTGGCAGGATCGGCATGGATACCATTCGCGGTATCCTGCAATAGTGCATCGTCCTCCCACGAGCCTTCCCAAAGTTTATAAACGACTTCAAGGTATTCGTGGGCCCAGCTGTAGCGCTCGTCGTGCTCGGTCAGATCATCCAAACCAAAGTTGCGTGAGCCGTTCGCTAGTGCATTGGTCACGATGTTCCACGCGATTCTTCCTTTCGACAAATGATCGAGCGTCGACACCTTGCGCGCGAAATTGAAAGGATGTTCTTGCACGATGGAACTTGTGAAGGCTAAGCCCAAATTGTCAGTCGCGTAGGCCAACGCAGAAATCAACACGGACGGATCGTTGCTTGGAATCTGGAGACCCTCGCGCACGTAAGTCTCCCAGCCGCCGCGATAGTCTCCGTATAGGCCGATCACATCCGCGAGAAAGATCGCGTCAAACTGGCCGCGTTCCAAGAGTTCGCGAGGTCAACCCATGTATCCAGGTTGGTGTATTCAAGTTGCCGGGTTTCCGGATGCCGCCACAGCCCGTGGTAAATGTGGGAAACGGTGTTCATAGTGAACGCGCAGAAGATCAGGCGCTTAGACATGGGCACTCCTTCCGGTGAAACGGGCCGCATCTCAGTCGGCGGCAGCAGCAGCGTCGATTGATGCGCTCACATCCTTTCTGCGCAAGATACTTCGTTGACCATCAACACTGATCGGCTGATCTCCCGTCACGGTAACGCGGCGCAGGATGCGAGGCTTATCGCCGTAGTCGTCGACTGCGGAATGCTGGGTGGCGCGATTGTCCCACATGGCGACATCGCCCACGCACCAGCGCCAACGCACGGTGTTCTCCAGACGCGTGATATGCCCCTGCAGGAGCGCCAATAGATGAGCGGAGTCAGCTGTCGTGACGCCGAGGAGTTTTTGAGCGAAGTGACCCAGCACGAGTGTGCGCTCACCGGTTCCCGGATGAACTCGAACGACCGGATGGTGCGTTTCATATACCGTTGATTGAAACACTTCCCGGTAACGTTTGAGACCCTCCGCAGTGCGCGTTGGAAAGGAGCTTCCGTAATCCGACTTATTAGTGTGAACCGCCCACAACTTGTCCGCCAGCTCTCGTAGGTTAGGACTCAGCGATTGATAAGCGGCGGCTGTATTGGCCCAAACTGTGTCACCGCCATACTCGGGCACCACTAGCGCCCGTAAAATCGAGATTTGCGGATAAGCATCGACGAAGGTCACATCTGTGTGCCACAAACTGGCGCGCGCACCTTTGGCGCCATCGACGTCGAGCACATACTCAGTTCCTCTGACCGATGGAATCGTCGGGTGTGGCACGAGGTCTCCAAAACGGCGTCCAAAAGCTTCCTGTTGGGCTTCGTCCAGATCCTGGTCTCGAAAGAACAGCACCTTGAATCGATAAAGCGTCTGCCGGATGGCATCAATAACGTCTCGGTCCAAGTCTCCACTGAGACGCAAGCCGGTCACTTCGGCGCCTATTCGTCCCGCGACCGGGCGCACCTGCACATCACGGTTATCGAAGAATCCTGGATCACTCATTATGTTGTTCCTTTCCTTTAGCTCAGTTGATCGACCTTGCGGTAGATCGCAAAGGGAATCTCCCGGAGTTATACGAGAGCGCAGCGTCGACCAGGTATTGGCCCCCGCTAGGGCGACGTTGAACTGTCAGCGTGCGCGGGACTGCGAGCATTCCCGTAATTCTTGGTGCTTAATGAGCTAGGGAGCCGTGCTAAGCTCGCGGGGTGATCAGATTTTAGCCTCGAACGGCCGGCACCATATAATTTCTCTCGCAACGTACCTTCCTGGTATTCGGTCTTATAGACTCCTCGCCGTTGCAACTCGGGCACGACCAAGTCGACGAAATCGCTGAAGGTCTCCGGCGTTACCGCGTACGCCAGATTGAACCCATCAATATCAGTTTCATCAATCCATGACTGCAATTGGTCAGCGACCGTCCTTGGTGATCCGATAATCACGGGGCCGGGTCCACCAATTCCCACGTATTCAGCAATTTCTTTGACAGTCCAGATTTTTGACGGATCACGGATAGTGAAGGCTTCGACCAAGGACTGCACGGCGTCGTTTTTGATGAAACGAAGTGGCGCGTCGAGGGCATACTGCGAAAAGTCGATACCCGTCCATCCGGAGAAGAGCGCCAGCGCTCCCTCGAGATTTATGTGCTTCCGGTATTCGTTGAACTTATCTTGCGCCGCCCGCTCGGTATCGCCTGTGACCACCGTTGCCAGGGCGAATATCAGAATTTCCTTTGGATCCCGGCCATGTGCAGCCGCGCGGCGCCGAATATCCGCAACGATGGGTGCCAGGACTTTGGGCGAAGGGCCAGATACGAATACGCATTCGGCATGCTTTGCGGCGAAATCTCGTCCACGTGTCGAAGCTCCCGCCTGATAAAGTACGGGAGTGCGCTGCGGCGACGGCTCACACAAGTGAATCGCATCGATCTGATAGTATTTGCCACGGTGCTTAATCGCATGGACCTTGTCTGGGCGCGCATAGATCTGCGCCTTCTTGTCGCGCACGACAGCGTCGTCCTCCCAACTTCCCTCCCAAAGTTTATAAGTGATCTCGACGTATTCTTCCGCGATCTCGTAGCGCAGGTCGTGGGCGCTTTGAGCATCAAGACCGGAGCCTTTGGCAGCGCTATTCAGATAGCCAGTGACTATATTCCAGCCGATGCGGCCATTAGTAAGATGATCAAGCGTCGACATCCGCCGCGCGAAAGTATACGGCGGCTCAAAAGACAAATTACAGGTCACGCCGAAACCAAGATGACGCGTCGCGTAAGCCATCGCCGGGATAGTCAACACGGGATCATTAACCGGAACCTGCGCGCAGCGGCGCAGCGCGGCCCCGCCATTGCCACCGAAAACGTCGTAGACACCCAGTACATCCGCGATGAATAGGCCGTCAAATTTGCCACGCTCAAGAATCTTGGCCAGATCGATCCAATAATTAAGATTCTTGTAGTTTTCCGAATGATCGCGCGGGTGAGTCCACAACCCGGGCGAGAGATGCCCGACGCAGTTCATGTCAAAGGCGTTGAGGCGAATTTCTTTACGCACGTCTTATTTCTCCGGAAGTTGAGGAGGATTCAGGTAAACAACACGCTGAACACGCGAGCTCAAAACGAGCCACACTGCGCGGATCCAGGAACGACGGCTTTTCATTTTGCGCCGGCTAAGTTGAGCACATTGATGCGCCTTTACGTCCTCCGTCGAGACGTTTCGAAGCAGTACGGTCAGAAGCCCGTTTATGTTGTCTGCACCGTCAGGGATCGCTGGTTCGGTAATTGGCGAGACAGCGTGGTGAGCCTGCTCTTGATAATTCATAGGTTCTACCAATGTCAATTCAAGTGATAGATTTTTGGATGCCGTCAATCAAAAGACCTCCGGTTCTCCTTAGGCTGTGCCGATTGATGCTTCGACATGAGTTCGAGCAACGGTTTGGCGCCTTTGCGGCCGCGGCAAGCCCAGATGTTCGCGCAAAGTGGTGCCCTGGTATTCATGACGAAAGATGCCGCGGCGGCGCAGAATCGGGACCACGTGTTCGACAAACACTTCCGCCCCGGATGGTTCCACATCCGGCATTAGATTGAACCCATCGGCCGCGCCCGCGAGGAACCACTCAGTTATCGTGTCGGCGAGCTGTTCCGGGCTGCCAACCACAAGCCGGTGCCAAGTAATTATGCGATCCAGAATCTGTCGCACGGTGAGCCGCTCCCGGCGGGCCAGGTTCAGGACGATATCGCGCGCTCCCTGAGCGCCTGATGCAGCCTCTTTCGTGTTGAGAAGCCACTCGGGTAACGGCTTATCCCACTCGAGAACTTCGGGTTCGACGCTGATCTGCCAGGCGAGCCCCTCCCTGCGTTGCTCCCCGGCTAGTTCGTTCAGTTCGGCGTTGCGCGCTTGCGCTTCGCCTTCCGTTCCACCCAGCACATAAGAGAGTCCCGGCATCACGCGTATCGCGTCCGCCGGCCGTCCATGAGCGACAGTACGACGACGCAGATCTTTCGTGTAGGCAAGTGCATCTTCCAATGAAGCTTGAGCGGCAAAAACCACGTCGGCATAGCGTGCCGCGAGATCGAGTCCAGCCGGTGATCCGCCCGCCTGAATCAGCACCGGGTGACCCTGGGGCGAGCGCGGAACGTTCAACGGTCCATCAACGTGAAAGCACTCTCCCCGATGGTTGATTGGGCGAATAGCTCCTGGCGCGGTGAAGCGCCGCGATGCCTTGTCGGCGATGTGCGCCTCATCGTCCCAGCTATCCCATAAAGCCCGCGTTACCTCGATAAACTCAGCCGCGCGCGCGTAACGCGCCTCACGCGGCGGATGCGGTTTGTTGCCGAAGTTGCCGGCCACAGTCGCGTCGACCGTCGTTACTACATTCCACGCGGCCCGCCCGCGGCTGACGTGATCGAGTGAAGCAAAGCGCCGCGCCACGTTGTAGGGCTCTTCATAGGTGGTGCTGAGCGTGCCTGCGAGACCGACGTAACTACTGATCGAGGCCAGGCTCGATAACAGCACCAGCGGATCCAGTGCTGCCCATGACGGGCCAGGAAGCGCGCCGTCGGGACCTAGATTCAAACCGGGCTCATCCGCCAGAAAGATCGCATCGAAGGTCCCTTGCTCGGCAATCTGCACTAGCCGTAGCCACTGTTCGGGCTTGATATAACCCAGCGGGTCCGATTCCTTTGCCAGCCACGCGGCTGGATGCATCCCGGCGGAGAGGACATTTAAGCCAAAATGGAGTTGCCGATGAGTCATAAGTCCTTCCAATGAGAGGGGCGTCAGAGGCTGATGGCCGAAGCTCCGGCTATCAGCCCACTGACTAACTGCCGCGCTATCTCCTAGCGCTGGATTTCCATCAAACCGGCTGGCGAGCCGTACTTGATCCCGTTCTGATAGTCAGTCGGTGTGAGGCGGTTCAGCCAATGGCCCAGGTGCGATGGGTTGGCCCAGGGGCACCATATCGTTGCATGCGTGTTCTGCAGGTCCCACCCGATCGAGGCCACTCCATCCCATACGTGACCCAGCGTCGGCACGTCGGCAGTCCCGTTTTCGTAAGCAAAGACCTTCCACAGCTTATGATTCGCGTCGAAGTCGTCCACCCAATAAGGCAGCCAGAATTCCTTATCGACCCACAGCACGCGATTGCCGTAGCAGTAGCCCGCGGCGGCGCTGGGAATGCGATGGGCATCGATTACCGTGGCGTCGCGCACTTCCCATTTGCCCCACGACGGTTTGGGGAAGCCCAGTGGCATATCGTAGTCGGCAGGGAACGATCCGGTGTTAGGACCGTTGAGCTGGACTAGTTCGATCTGTTTGCGATCGCCGAGGTAATCGGCATCGAAAATCGCCGTACCCCCATTAAAACCGTTGATCTTGGCGTCATCATTGGTCCATTCGCTGCCGAATAGCGGAGCGCACCGGGCGGACGCCGAAAGCCGCAGCGAGCGCCGCAGGGCGGGAACATAAACGTAGTTGTCAGGATACGGATGGGCTTCCTGATCCTTAAAGTAGAGCGAGAGCGTAGCGGTGTAGCGAGCTTGCTCCGGGGTTTCCTCCATGAACCATTCGGTGTACCAGGTGCCGGGGGCGTAGGTTTCATCGGGCGGGAAACCTGCGTCAGTGTTCCATCCGCTTTGGCGATAGATGAAATCGAACGTGTCTTCCGAAACATTCCCGAAGCGATCGACAAACCAGATCGCTGAATAATTGTTGGGGCCGGCGCCGAAGATCGCCGGAGCATGCGCGAAAAAGACGTTGGCGAGAATCTTGAAGCCCTTATGCGGCTCCTGCGGGTCCGGGAAGACTACCCCGCCGTGATAGTTGTCAATTTTATAGTGGCCGTTCGGCAATACTTCGACCTTATCCTGAGCAGCATACTTTTCAGTCGCTTCAGTCCAGGTAGCAGGCAAATTCCCATAGCGCGCCGGGCCGATGTCGATTTCGACATCCTGCGGCATCTTCCACTGATATTGACCCTCGAACAGCTTGGTCATCCCAAACGGCAGATATGCCTTGTATTGCTGCCAGTTAGCCATAGTAATTTTCGTTCCGACCGGCGGCGGCGGACCCTGAACGGCAGTTTCTTTGAGAAATTGATCCAATTCGCTGCGGTCAGTCGATTGGGCGCACACCGCGGACACCCACAGGACCAGAATCAATCCTAGACTGAAGAGGGCTAAAAGACGGGGCATTTTGACCATGGCGGCACTCCTAATACTCGATTGGTTTAATCGAGAAATGCGAAGATACCGCAGAGTCGACATTTAATCAATTGACTTAGTAGATTTTTTCGATCATCTTGAGGCATCGATTGCCGAGGCCGATACCCGAATCGTGGCGGCATCGTTTAGGGGGATATTTTGTCACCCCCTAATCGCGGTGCATTTTAAAGTAACACCTTAATTAAAGAAAAATTCGCGCCTAGCTCAGACGGAAGCGGCAAGTGCGGCGATACATTCCTCGCGGACGGACCAGAGTTCATCAAACGTCCAGCTCTCGTTGCATTTCGTAAGCTCGAGCCAGTTTCGAATAAACTCCTGGTGGATTTGTACTTTATAAAGGGCGATCTGTCGCGGCGCAATTTGTTCCTCATGCAGCAGGCCGATGGCCTCCGTCGGAGCCGCGATGTCACGCGTAAT
>DATJUF010000313.1:0-9923 GCA_035502655.1 Binataceae bacterium (SeqCode) | reverse complement strand
TAATTCATTGATGAACTGAACGGCTCGCGCATATCTATTTACGCACGAGTCGGATGTTGGAACCGCAAGGAGTGTGCCGCGGCTCCTGCATTCGCCGTTTTACTGCGAATAGATAATTGCTTTAGTGCTGAGATTTCTGCTTGCTGAAATGGCCAGCAAAGATGACTGCCGGCCCCGTGAGCGGCTATTCCACTGTCACTGACTTCGCCAGGTTCCGCGGCTGATCTACATCCGTCCCGCGATAGCATGCGATATGATACGCGAGCAGTTGCAACGGCACTGTCGTCAACACCGGCATCAGGAACCGATTCGTTGCCGGTATATCGATGATATCCCACGCGACCTCTTCAAGTTCAGGCGTGCGATTATCAGTGACCGCGATTATCCGGCCGTTGCGTGATTCTACTTCCTTTAGATTCGACAGGGTTTTGCCGAAAACATTGTCGTTGGGAATTATCACGACTACCGGCATCTCCTCATCGATCAGCGCGATCGGCCCATGCTTCATCTCGCCGGCTGAATAGCCTTCTGCGTGAATATACGAGATTTCCTTGAGCTTCAGCGCACCTTCCAATGCGACTGGATAATTGATCCCGCGTCCCAGGTAGAGAAAGTCGCGCGCTTTGCCGTACTTGCGCGAGATTTTCTGAATCTGCCGCTCGCGCGAAAGCACCGCCTCGATCTGCTGAGGGATCGCAAACATCGGACGCAGCAGTTCATCCGCTTCCCGCTCGCCGATCCGCCCCAGCCGCTGCGCCAGATGAATCGCGAAAAGGTAGAAGCATTCGATCTGCGTGAGAAAACATTTTGTAGTGGTAACGCTGATTTCCGGCCCGCAGCGCGTGTAAAGTCGCGCGCCGGCTTTCCGCGCTACTGACGAATCGACCGTATTGGTGAGCGCCAGCACAAAGGCGCCGCGCCGCCGCCCTTCTTCCATCGCCGCGAGCGTATCCGCGGTCTCACCCGATTGCGACACGGCGACGATCATCGTGTGCTCGCCGATCGCCGGGTTGCGATAGCGGTATTCGGCCGAATAATCCACATCTGCAGGCAGGCCGCAGAGCTCCTCGATCATGAACTTGCCGATCAGCGACGCGATCCACGACGCTCCCGCCGACACCATCACGATCCGGTTAATCGACTTTGCGCCCCCCGGCGGCAGCATCTCGGATTCAAAACGGACGTCGCACATGCCCAGGCTCGTCCGTCCCGACAGGGTGTCGATCCAGGCCTGTGGCTGCTCGGCGATCTCCTTGCGCAGGTAATGCGCATAGCCGGCCTTTGTTGCCGCTACGGCATCCCATTCGATCCGCCGCGGCGCGCGTTCTATCGGCTCACCGGCAAACGTCATCAAACGAATACTGTCCGCCCTGATATCGGCCAGTTCGCCGTCTTCCATCACGAGCGCCAAACGCGTGTGCTCGAGAATGGCGGGTATATCGGATGCAACAAAGTTCTCGCCGTCGCCAAAACCTAAAACCAGCGGCGTGGCGGTCTTGGCCGCGATCAGGCGGCCGGGATCGCTCTCGCTGATCACGACAATCGAAAACGAGCCGCGCAATTGAGCTACTGTCGCACGCACGGCCTCGGCCAGATCGAGTCCGCGTTTGAGCTCATCTTCAATGAGATGAGGGATAAGCTCAGTATCCGTTTCCGACCGCAGCTTATGGCACCGTTCGATCAAGGCGCCGCGCAACTCTATATAATTTTCAATGATACCGTTATGGATAACGGCGACCGGTCCCGCCTGATGCGGATGGGCATTTTCCTCTGACGGCCTGCCATGCGTGGCCCATCGCGTATGCCCGATTCCTGCATGACCCTCGATTGGCTCTTCCTGCAGGCGCTGGCGCAGATTGCCCAATTTGCCCACCGCCCGGCGGATTTCAAGCTTTTGCGACGATAGAAGGATAGCGACGCCTGCCGAGTCATAGCCGCGATATTCGAGCCGTTCGAGGCCGCCGACCAGAATCGGGCAGACGTCACGGGGCCCAACATATCCGATTATTCCGCACATCGAGCGCCAATATTAGCGCATCTACCGCCTGGAATCTTCCGGCATCGTCCATCCTGGTTCTTCAGCTTCCGACAGGAGTCAGCGCAAGCTTGCATTTTGCAATATTCCTTTGGCGCCCCCGCCATAATAGCTTTTCGTAATAATACGCGTTCAGGTGATTAGTATGCCGAACCCGACCGACTCCTCGCATCTGCCAGCGGAAGACGAAGCTTTTGAGGCGAGCGATGATACCACCTCAGATGCAGTTTCGCGCCAGGCTCGTGGTATACATCATCGCTGGTCCTCAGGTTGGCTGAAAAGACCTGATGAGCGATCGGCTCTGTTTGGATTCGGACGATTACTCACGCGTTTGTTTGCATTTCTGGCTGTAGCGAGTTGTATCGCGATTGTAGCAGTGGGAGCGATACCATTATTAGTCTCGTCAAGCGATATTGCTCGTTGGACGGTGCGCGGATGGGTCTCAATGAAAATCGCACCACTATCGGCACTGCCGCTGTTGCTGGCTGGCGCGTCCTATATCGTATTGCAAGCGCTATTCAGGCCGCCGCCTTTGGAATTACTGAAACGTCTGATGCTTGGCAGCGCATTTCTTTTGTGGGGCGTTACTCAATTGATGCCGGCCGGCGCCCTTACGGCTGAACTTGGGAATATTGTGATCGCACTTTACGTCATCGATCTCGGCCTGATAATCCGCACCGATTTGCGCAATGAGGTTGTAAGCTGACCTTGAAGGCGCCTCTTGTCGCCAGATGGCGGACCACGAACCCTTCGTTTTCAATTCAGACCCATACCACCGTGACTTGCGGCCGTCCGTCCCGGCTAAGCGTCGCGAGATGAGCCAACGATCGCCCGTCCCATTAATTCGCGAACACTGGTTGGAATTTTCATAAACGTCTCGTAGAGAGAATAATAATTACACAGTTCTACCTTCTTTCGCGCCAATGCTCTTACAGCTAGCTTCAAGGACGGAATTCTCCTATTCTGAAATTGCAGCGGCCACGAACTGCACCAAGCATAACCGGTCGAATTGCCTCTTCGGCACTTGTCACGATTTATGGAGTGTCGAACCTGCGGCATAGCATCACCAGCCTGATAAAGCATTTTCTATATGGTTAAGCCTCTGGTTTCGCCAATGGACCTCGGACAGTCGAAACCCTCTATTTTGCTGAGTTACTTCGAACACGTTTCGATTATCAATCTTCCCGATCGTGTTGACCGTCGCAAAGAGATGGAGCAGGAGCTTCTAAAACTCGGCTTGGCCCCCCAAGCGAAAGCAGCAGAATTCTTCCCCGCGATTCGGCCATCTCGCAAAGGCGATTGGCCAAGCCTAGGTGCACGCGGCGGCTTCCTCAGCCATTATACAGTCCTGAAGAACGCACGCGACCGCAAGCTTAGAAATGTTCTGGTTCTCGAAGACGACTGCGAGTTTGCCTCCGAACTCATAGACTCTCATGCCCAAATCGTCAGCGTTCTAAGCAAAACTCCTTGGGACTTACTCTATCTCGGCCACGCGAGCCAACCTCCTACTTTTAAACCTCTGGTGCGGATCCCATCGCACGAACCTCTGATGCTGGCGCATCTCTACGCGGTTAATCGCACCATTCTGGATCGGCTGGTAACCTTCCTCGAGCAAGTGATGCAGAGGCCGGCAGGTCATCCTGATGGTGGTCCCCAATTCTTCGACGGTGCTCTAAACATGTTCCGCGCGCTGAACAAAGACGTTGCGACACTGATTGCCGCGCCTAGTCTTGCCAGTCAGAGAAGCTCACGAAGCGACATCACCGGCCGTTGGTTCGATCGTGTCCCAGTGCTTCGAAGCGCAGTCAATAGGCTGCGTCAACTGACCAGGTAGATACGCTGCCGTATCTCTGTGGAAATTCTTAACACGCATCCTGGATAGATCCTCAGCCGAGATTCCATAACATAGCTTCGTCAAGCCTCCGCATTTAAGCGGCTTACATTTTGCACTTGCGATCCGCTCTGTTGGCAAGAACATCAGCGGAGATCATGTGCAAACTTCCAGCGTATCGGATCTTAATCAAAAGCCGCGAGTTTTCGGATTACTAAAGCGTATGGCAATCTCCACCGGAACCTACCGGCCGGCGAGAATAGTCTACCGTATGCTTGACGGTGCTCAATCATTAAAATTTCGCCAAGAAGTAGCATTCTATTCGAAACTGCTGCTACCTGGCTCGTTGTGCTTCGATGCCGGAGCTAACATCGGTGAAAAGACTGAGGCTTTTTTGCAAGCGGGAGCATCCGTTGTAGCATTCGAGCCCCAGCCTGATTGCTTGCGGGAACTTACAGCCCGCTGCCGCCATTACGGAAAAAGGTTACGAACTTGCCAAACTGTGCTCGGCGAGAAACGGCAGGAGATTGTATTACATCTGCGGGAATCCAGCGGGCAAGCTAGCCTGCTCGAAGATTGGCGATCCGACTGGCAAACTGCATATTGATATGACAACTCTCGACGATACTATCACCGAGTTTGATAAGCCTGACTACTGCAAGATAGACGTTGAAGGCTACGAACTCAACTTGCTGAGAGGCCTGACTCAGCCGATCACCTTAATATCTCTTGAATACCATCTGACAGAGCGGGAAATCGAGACCACTCGAGCATGCCTTGACTACCTGGCGCAGTTTGGAGAAGTCCGCATTAATCTGGCGCCATCGCATCTCTTGGAGTTCGCATTTGATCGGTGGCTGAGTCAAAGCAAATTTTTTGCAGCATTTCCAGAAGGCTTGCGCAGGCGCGACGGATACTTCTATGGCGACATTTTTATCCGAACCACGGCCAACAAGTAATTTATAATAAGCCATTGAGAATGGCGCGCTTTAGGATTAGATAGCTCAGTTGTGCGTGAGTCTGGCTCCCAACACCTCAGCGAGCCGCTCAGCCGGAGCAAGCTTGATCTCATCGACGGCGAAGCCAGCCGCAGCCGCGTGGCCGCCGCCCCCGAACGATCGCGCCAACTCCGAAAGATCAACGTCGCAATCAGCGCTGCGGCGAAGGCTGACGCCGAGACTGCGCAAATCAAACAGCGCGACTACGGTGCGATGCTGCCCTTCATACAGCCGCGACGCGACCTCGCTGCTATAACCCATGCAGCAGGCGCTGCGGACGCGCAGGCCGTTAGCCAGTTCCCGCTCGACCATCGTGGCCTTCGCGATCCCGAAACTCTTGTCCATCGCCTTTAGACCGGCTTCGAGCGCGAGTTTGAGCCGGCGGCTCATCACCGGTTCGCTGAGGCGGATTATCTCGCGATACGATTCGATCCCCCCGAGCGTCTGCACCGCCAGCGCCCAGTCGGCAGATTCGGGAATCCGATGAATCCATCGGTCGTGATCGTCGGCAATTGCTGCGAATGGGGCGAACTTCTGATAGGCGGAGAGATGCTGAAAGTCACCCTCGCGCTCGGCCTTGGCAGCCAGGAACTTGTAGGTGAGAAGCGCAGCGGAGAATTCCTCAGAAAGCACCCGTTCGGTGAACGGTACTTCGAATTCGGGAGCGTCGGCACGCCCGACCGCCGTCCGGTGATGGTCAATCCAATAGGCGCGCGCGCCACCTTTGATGACGCCTGTGAGATGCCCTGCAGTTTCGGCCTGGGTCCACGAGAGATCGGTGATCCATACCTCTTCGGCGCCACCGTCTGCTCGCGGTCGTACAGATTGGATAATGCGGTCGCTGTCGCCGTTAGCCGCGAGCGTCATCAGAACCCGATCGTCAGGATAGAAGCGGCGTATCGCGGCAGCTGCCATCACCCCGTCGAGGCATGAAGGTCCATGGCTAATAACTTGAATCGTACGGCGGCGCTGACGAGGCATAATGGCCATTCTATGGGATTGCGAGGTCAGGCGCGATGCGGCACTGTGCCGGTTACGCTGCGCTGCCTATCGAAGGGCATACGGAGCATCTAAAAACGTTCCAATAAAGCTCGTTTCGACTATAGTTTGAGGCGGTGAAGAATCCCTGAGTCCGTGCTACATTAGGTCTGGTTGAGTCACGTGCAGGGGGGTCAAGGCGCTGTTGACCCATAACCTGTTGAAGCCGTGGAACCATCGATTCTCGAGCGCTCCAAACATCCGATATCGCGGCGCGATATTGATTCCAACGTACTGAAGGTTCTTTACCGCCTGATCGCGGCGAATCATACGGTCTATCTGGTTGGCGGAAGCGTACGCGACCTTATGATGGGCCGGCGGCCCAAGGATTTTGATGTCGCCACTTCAGCGCATCCGCACGAAGTACGTGACACGTTTCGCAATTCGCGTATGGTGGGACGCCGTTTCCGCCTCGTCCACGTCTTTTTCGGCGCCCAGAACATCGAAGTCGCGACTTTTCGGCGCCCCAGTGACGAACCGCTCGAAGATAGCGATCCAATGATCCGGCAGGATAATACCTTCGGGACTCCTGAAGAGGACGCTTTCAGGCGCGACTTCACCGTCAATTCCCTCTTTTATGATCCGAGGACCTTTCAGGTAATCGATTACACCGGGGGTGTCGCAGATCTTGAGGCCCGGCTGATTCGTACGATCGGCGACCCTGACATCCGAATGCGCGAAGACCCAGTCAGGATGATCAGGGCGGTGCGCTTCGCGGCCAAGCTCGGTTTTGAAATCGAAGCCACGACCGCGAGCGCCATCCGGCGGCATTGCGGGGATTTGGTCAAAGCGTCGAGGCCCCGGATGGTCGAAGAGATCTTCCGTACGATCGGAACCAACGGCGCCGCCCGTGCGCTGGTTCTGATGGAGCAACTGGGGCTGTTGAAGGTGCTGCTCGAACCGCTGTCGGCCCATCTGCGCGGCAGCATTGAGGCACATGAGGGGTTCGAGCAGGCGCCGGCTGTTCGCCATCTGGCCGCGTTAGGCGCCGCGATCGCGCGGGAAGAGGACCAGTCGCGCCCGATGGTTCTTGCATGCATGTTCGCCGATCTTTACCTGGCGCGGGGGCGCGAAAACGATCCTGAACGGCGCATGGAAGTCGTGCGCAATCTGCAAGTCCGCGGCTTCGCTCGCGCCGAATGTGAACAGATGCGGCTCCTGCTCGACGCCTTGATGCATATGACGTCGTTGACCCGCCACGTCCGGCGCATCGCGCGGCGGCCCTATTATAAGGAGGCGCGGCGGCTGCTCGAATTTGTTGCGCCGGTGAACGGCATAGGGGTGGCCGAACTCGATCAGTTCCTCACCGAACTGAACGAAAACGGCGGAGTTATTCGCCGCCGCACCAGCGCGCTCGACGGCCAGAATGGAGGCGGACGCAAGCGGAAACGCCGGCGCGGCGGCCGGCGCCATCGGCGGCGGCCGATGGAAGGGCCGTTGAGCCTGGCGACGAGTCTCGCCGAGGCGGACACCGCTGGAGCGGGAGCAAGCGACGCATCGCCGGCCCTCACTGATCACACCCAGGCGAACGCCGCCACCGCCTGCGAGTGCGGCCAACAGCGCGACCGCTAGCTATCCCGCGCGAGTGATAGCTTGTCCATCCAGTCGCCTTCGACTAACTTGATTTCTCATCGTTGGGCAAGTGCAGCGCCATCAGCTAAAGCTTCGGCGTCACCGATGCCAAGTTGAGCGGCGCAAGCGGGAACCGACTACGCAGCTATGAGGGGTGATCTTGGCAGCTAACAATTTGCGCACCGACAAAATCTGGATGGACGGCGGGTTGATTCCATTTGACGAAGCCAAGATCCATGTCCTGACGCATAGCCTTCATTATGGGATGGCGCCATTCGAGGGCATCCGTTGCTACAAGGGCGATAGCGGGCGCTCAGCCATTTTTCGTCTGAAAGATCATATTCGGCGGCTTTTCGACTCAGCCCACATCCTCGAAATGACTATTCCGTTCAGCCAGGAGGAGCTTATCAAGGCTTGCGCTGACGTGGTGCGCGCGAACCATCTCGACGAGTGTTACATCCGGCCGATCGCGTTCTATGGCGCAGGCGAAATGGGCGTAGTCGCTCGCAGCAATCCGGTGCAGGTCGCGATTGCCACGTGGCCATGGGGAGCATACCTTGGCGATGACGCGCTTAAGGGCGTGCGGCTTAAGACCTCCTCGTTCGTCAGATTTCATCATAATTCGATGCTGCCGATGGCCAAAACCTCCGCCAACTATGTCAACTCCGCCTTGGCCGGTTACGAGGCCCGGCGCAACGGCTATGACGAAGCGCTGCTGCTCGACGTCAACGGATATGTAGCCGAGGGCAGCGGAGAGAACTTCTTTGTTGTGCGTGACGGCGTCGTGCGAACGCCGCCGCTGATGTCGATCCTGGCGGGAATTACGCGCGAATCGGTGATGCGGATTCTAGCCGACGCCGGCGTGCCGATAGTCGAGCAGCCGTTTCCCCGCGACGTCGTCTATATCGCCGACGAAGCCTTCATGACCGGAACCGCGGCGGAGGTTACGCCGGTGCGCGAACTGGACGATCGCAAAATTGGCGAGGGGAAGCCCGGTCCGATTACGCGGCGCGTGATCGAAACGTTCCACGCGGCGCTGCGCGGACGCGACATACGGTACAAGGAATGGCTGCACTTCATATAGTTCAGCCGAATCCAAATCCGCCCTGGTTGTCCGGGATAGTGCGAGATTCGCTAACGGCGGTCCGATGAAAATGTTACTCCTGTTGATATTGGGTGTGGCCGCGGGATTCTTGTTCATAATCCTGCGGCCGCGCTTAGCCAAGGCGGACCTGCTCAAGGAAGGCGGCCTCGCGCCGGATTTCTCCACTCAAGCGGTCGTGGGCGATCAGATAGTGCCGGTCAAGCTAACCGATTATCGCGGCCATAAAGTAGTACTTTATTTCTACCCGAAGGATAATACGCCCGGATGTACAAAAGAGGCATGCGCCTTTCGCGACGGCTATAGGGAACTGAAAGGCTGGGGCATCGTGGTTCTCGGATGCAGCATTGACACTGCGGATAAGCATAAAGCGTTCGCCCAGAAGTACAATCTGCCCTTCCCCCTGCTGCTCGACCCCGGCGACAAGATCGCCAAAGCCTACGGCGCCGATAATGGCATTCCGATCCTTGGACTCGATCGGCGGATAACCTACGTAATCGGCGAAGATGGCAAAATTCTCAAGGTATATCCCAACGTCGATCCTGCCACGCATGCGAATGAAATTATCCAGGCGCTCGGCGCCGATCAGCCACCGCCGGTTCCGTCGCCCGCTCCGAGTAACGCTGCCACGACGACACCGGCAGAGGATATGACTCCCTCAGCCTCCAGCAGGACTCATCACCATAGGAACACTAGCGAAGACAACGAACAGCCCGAATAGTCAATTTGCAGAAATGGCTACCTTAATTCATTAGCCATCCGCTACTTTGGCCGGTTCATAGCCAAGGCTGACCGCGAGCAGGAACGCGGCAGCGGCAATCATCGCAGGATCATCTGCGCGACGAATCAATTCTTCGATCTCTCGCAAGTGCGCGCCAATCAAATCATTGTCTGAATCGTAATGATACGGACCAACGGCGGCGCCGGCGTCGAAGATCGCGTTAATCAAAGGATTCGGATCATAGTTGGCCTCGCGCATCGCCTCATGAAAGGCGTGGCGCCAGAACTCGCGTGGTTCGATACGGTCGAAGTCGGCGAGTAAGGCGATCCGCGCGCCCATCAGCGGAATCAGCGAGCGATAGCGTTCGACCGCTTCGAGATAAGGCGCAACCTCTTGCGACTTCAGAAAATCGGCTACCGTTCCTGCCGTGCCGTAGACGCCTGCTGAACCTATCGCTGGTTCAAGCCGCACAAAGGATGCGCGCGAGCCGCTTTCAAATCCCAATGGATAAAATCGACAGGCGAGCGGCCGTCCCCGATGGAGCGTGCAGCGCGCGCGCTCCAACGCCGTACAGCAGCCGTTCTCTTCAAAACGCAGAAGCGAACCCCGCCGAAGGGTGAAGCGCG
>DATJUF010000312.1:0-10038 GCA_035502655.1 Binataceae bacterium (SeqCode) | reverse complement strand
ATATGTACCCTGCGCGATCCAGTCGAACGTGCCTGGTCCCATTACAAGCGCTGGCAGCAACACGGTTTGATCAAGTCGCCTTTTGCCGAGGCGGCTTTCACCCATGATCAGATCATTTCGGCGGGACGCTATGCTAACCACATCCGCGCGTGGCAAGATGATTTTGGCGCCGCCAACGTGATCATTTTGCTATACGACGACTTACGGTTGGCCCCGCAGCTCTATCTCGACTCTCTCACCACCTTCCTCGGTTTAGCGCCGATTGACCTTGCCCGATCGCCGATCACCAGCGTCACTATCAATCATGCCGAGCGAATGCCATACAGCCACCGCAGCGCTCGCCGCGCCCGCAAGCTGCGCGAATTTCTGATCCGCCGCCGCCTCTATCGGCTGATCCGTTTAGGCGAGCCGCTATTTCAGGTTTTTTTCAACGGCGGCGCACCCTATCCATCACTCGATCCAGCGCTTGAACAGAAGCTCCGCCAGTATTTGCAGCCAGAAGTGGTCAAGCTGGAGCAATTGCTCAAACGCGATCTCTCAAGCTGGAAACTTCCGCGACGACGATCGCCCGCAGAGTCTGGCAGGGAACTGCGCGAGGCTCCAACCGAACATTCTCTGGAGAACCCGGGCCTCGCCGAACGAATCGCTTGACGCCAGGAAGGATCGCGTGCTTCCTCGCATCTGGAGTGCTGGATAGCGCACGGCTTAAGAGCGGCAAATTCGAGACTCAAGATGAGGACGATCCAATTACCACTCGGCGTCAAAGTCGCGGCAGTCTCTACGGAAGGCATCGGTTCAGCGGTGGAACGCTACCGTTCAGCAGTTGCGACAGGACCCGCGCCGAGCCTGTCGGTGCACCGACATGAATCTCCGCGCCGGTTTTCCGGCTAGCGCCGGCGCGCTTGCAATTTTTGAAAAAGGACTTTTGACATGGGTAGGGACCGGCAATCTGATAGCCGGCCCGCGCCGTAGCTGGGTCGGCCAGTGTGATCGGGCAAGAACACATAATTTGACTATCGCTAAGAGGTTCGCTGAATCCGGGAAACGACTTTCCTTGTGTGCTTGTGAAGCAAAACCCTCCATCACACTGTGCGTAAGCACCATCCGAAGTATTGGCTGGGCAGGTGTACAAGGCCTGGTTTCCGTCCGGTGCAATGACTGAATCCGGCACGCTAAACGTGCTGATCATATAGCCATTACCCGCACCTGCAGCATTTACAGAGCATACGTTCTCACCGTTGCCGAAGGCGTAGGCAAGGCTGATACTGTCGCCCGTATTCACGTCGCATTCACAATAGGCGACGTTATCCAATACAAAACAGCTCGAAGTAGCGCAAAGCGCGTAAGTTTGGCCGGAGCAAACTATATATTGGGATGAAGTCGAATCAGCCGCAGCTTCCTGGGCGAAATTTGAAACGGCGGCCAACATTATAACGAATCCACCGGCGGCCAAGAGTTTAACAATGACAGGATGTTTGACCTTCAGATTGCGCCAAAACACAACAACGCTCCCTCTGCGTGCATTCTCACAGCGTTTAGTTTGATTTATTTCCTTTTTCTGAGTGGCCATAGTGGCGTTGGGGCCGAAAGAAGCGGCACCTGCCGAGCGGAAGGCCTGACGGCTGCGCACCGGCCGGCCGATCACCAAGCGAGGCCAGTACCAGCGCGACAATTGTCAGTAGTAAATACTTACGCACCGGCTCATTTTATGAGTGCGGCATTCCTAAAGCTGTACTAATTGATGAGCGTGACAGCTAATTCGTAATTGTCGGAATTTCAGTTATGACTTTTCTGACTCAAGACACCTATAGTGCCCTCTGACCTTCTACCGAAAGGCATTGGGTGTTTTGCACCGGCACAAGCGACTGTCGGCAGGCGAAATCGCAGTTAGCTTATTTTGAATAAAGCAAAACTGTGATCCAGCTCCTCCCCGGTCGATCTTTTCAGACCTATGCCGAGGTGATTTATACTTCGATTGGAGTGCCGCTTACGGGCTGAATGATGCCGAGCAGGTTGCGCACTGCTGAGCCTGGTTTCCTTGGTACGCTGCGCGCCTTGTCAGGCTAATCGGTTGATGCCGTCGAAGGCTGCCGTCTTGTAACATTCGGCCAGCGTCGGGTAATTGAAAACCGTACCGATGAAGTAGTCCACCTTGCCGCCCAGCGACAGCACCGCCTGTCCGATATGCACCAGCTCGCATGCTCCTTCGCCGAGCGCATGCACACCCAATAGATCGTGCGTCTCGCGATGGAACACCAGCTTCAAGAGTCCCAAACTGTCGCCGACGATCTTGCCGCGCGCGATTTCGTCGTAGCGCGCCTTGCCGATCTCGTACGGAATATCCTGCTCAGTCAGTTCCTCTTCGTTGCGCCCGACAAACGAGATTTCGGGAATCGTGTAGATGCCGTAAGGCAGCAATTCCCGCGCATGCACGGCTGGGACGCCAAACGCATGGCACGCCGCGATCCGCCCCTGCTCAGCCGAAGTCGAAGCAAGGCTCGGAAAGCCGATCACATCGCCTGCCGCATAGACATGCGGCAAGCTAGTCTGAAAATTCTCGTTCACCGCCAGCCGCCCGCGATTGTCGGTGGTGATTCCTACTGCTTCGAGATTCAGCGAGGCAGTCGAGCCCTCACGTCCCATGCTCGAAAGCACCTTATCGGTCGTTATCTGCTTGCTGCTCCCAAGGTGGACACGCACCCGGTTGATCCCGTTGGATTCGATGACCTCCACCCCTTCGACCTTCTCACCAAGCCGCAGCGTCACGCGCTTTTCGCGTAGATGGTATGCCAGCGTATCGGCGATTTCATGGTCGACGAACGGCAGCAGCCGCGGACGGGAATCGATCAGCGTCACTTGCACGTCGAGCTGCGCGAACATGCTCGCGTATTCGCAGCCGATTACTCCCGCGCCGATCACCGTAAGGCTTCGCGGCAGGTCGCTCAGTTCCAGAATGTCGTCGCTGGTAAAAACGTTGCGCCTGTCCAACGGCATCGACTTGTCTTTCGCCGGATGCGTTCCGACCGCTATCACGATATTCGCCGCCGTCACGAGCCGATTCCCGCTCCCATCGGAGGAATGCACCAACAGCGTATGCGGCTCCTGAAACGAAGCGGTCCCGCAAGTTATCTCGATCCCATTGCGCTGCAACTGATGGCGCGAGACGTCGATTTCATGCCGCACCACACCCTCGACGCGAAACAATAGATCCGCCAGCGTGATTCGTTCTTTCACCCGGTACGACGCGCCGTACATCGAATGCTCGCGGTAACCTGAAAGATAAAGCACCGCCTCGCGCAGCGTTTTGCTTGGAATCGTGCCGCTGTTGATACAGACACCGCCCAGGATCGGATTGCGCTCGATTACGATAACCCGCTTGCGCAGCTTCGCCGCCTGAATCGCGGCGCGATGACCTGCCGGGCCGGAACCAATTACAGCTAAATCGTATTCGAATTCGGGCACGCTTCCTCCGGATCGTGAGGGACTATCGCGCACGCTGGAGCGCCCGTGCGCATGTCCCAAAGTATGCGATCCGATAGCGCCAAGCGAGTGCAGTGAGTAGCCAGAATCATGTCCCATTGCGCCTGCCCGCCAACTCTCAAACGAACGTAATCAAATAGTAGTCAACCTTACGCTCGCCGATGAGTGACATATATTAGTTTATCAGGCTGTTGAATGCGGCCGCCTCCCTACTGCTGCTGCTGAGCTTGCTGACTCCGGTATGCGGCCGCGTCTGATTCTCCGAGCTGCTCAACGTTGAGATCAACTCGCATCGTCGAATGCGATCCGCCACTGGTGTACACCCCGCGTAATGGTGGCACGTCACGGTAGTCTCGCCCGATCGCTACCCCGATATGCCGCTGGTCAGCCCGGCATCGATTCGTCGGGTCGTATCCGACCCATCCGGCCCCCGGCAGCCACGCTTCCAGCCATGCATGACTGGCCTGCTGCGTCACGCTCGACGGGTCCTGCGCGCTGGGCGCGAGGTAGCCGGACACATAGCGGGCGGGAACCCCCGCCAGCCGTAGTATTCCGGTAGTCAGGTGAGCAAAGTCCTGGCACACGCCGCCGCCGCTCCTGAGGATGTCCTCCAGACTCGAATTTACGCTCGTCTTGTTGGTTTCGTATTCGAACTGGTCGCGGACATATGCGACTACCCGCATAACATACTCGGCGACGTCCTCGTTCTCGCGCGGATGCGCCATCCAGAAGAACTTACGCAGCCGATCAGTGAACGGTACATATTGGCTCGGGTTCAGGAACTCGTAGTAGTTCTTGCTGCGGCGCTCGTCGTCCTCAAGGAATCGTGCAAAGATTGTTTCCTTATACTGTGGTTCTGCCGTGTCGTATTTCTCGACCACCGAGCGCGCAACGATCGTCAATCGTTCATGCGGTCCGCCAACGCATACCGAATGCGCCTCGTTACCAAAAAAATCCTGATACGGCAGAATCGATGCTGGCGCGTCGGCGCTCAAGTCAAATTCAAGACAGCGCTGGCCGGGCCGCTCCCATGGCTTGACCCGCATTTCATTCTGCGAGTTGACGGCTGCCACCTCATACTCAAACCGGGTCGTATGAAATATGCGGAATATCATCCAGTTAAACTAACCGAGTGACATATACTCATGCATTACTGAATTCGCGATGAGTGAACATTGGTTTTCCATTGATAGAAGGAATTCATGCAGTCCACCCGCGATTATCTCTCCCGCCGACCTGCCCGCAAGCATCGCCGTCAGTCCCTCAGCCGCCGTATGCGGTTCCTTCTCAGCGCCGCCTGACGCTACCCGCTCGAGGGCTGCCGCCAGCCGCTCTGCGGTAAACCGCGCCGATCGTGGGAATGCCGGGTCAAAGATGAGCATTTCTACTACCCGGTCAACCTGTATCGAATTGCCGTAGATCTGCCGGAATGCTTCGAGCGCCGAAGCGCTGCGCAGCACTGCTGCCCATTGGCGGATATCCGCGCTCCCGCCAACGTCCTCGATTCGGGGCAGCAGGTAATGATATTTCACGTCGAGCAGGCGCGCGATATTGTCCGCCCGCTCAATCATCGTCCCCATTTCGATGAAGTCATACGCGGCATCGCGCCGCATCGTCGCGTCGATGACCCCGGTGATTGCATAAAAGCTCTCGCGCAAATCGGCAAAAAACGACGAGACACCGACGGCCGCGAGTTGTTGCGGCGACCATTCCCGCATCTTCAAATAGAGACGATTGACCTCGAGCCATAGCTCCGAAGGAATCAAATGGCGAATCGAACTCAGGTTCAGCCGCACTGCCTCAATACAATTAGCGATGGACGATGGATTATCGCGGTCGAACGTGAAGAAGTTGACCACCGACGCCTCGTCGGCCCGCGCGTAGCGGCGCGCAAACGCCTCCCGCTCTGCAGTGATTCCCAGCAGCGGCTCCCACGGGTCAGCGTCCCGCGGCGGTACTTCAAGTATCAGATGATAATTGACGTCTACCAGCCGCGCCCGCCATTGTGGACGCTCGAGGTAGCGCGCCGCCCAGAATAGATGATCAGCGACTCGCCTTAGCACTAGTTCTCCAACACCCAGGTATCCTTGCTGCCCCCGCCTTGGGACGAGTTGACAATCAGTGAACCTTCGCGCAACGCCACTCGTGTCAATCCGCCCGTTAACACTCGCGGCTTCGCGCCGAGCAATACGAACGGCCGCAGGTCGACGTGCCGCGGCACCATCGCCGAACAATCATCCACCAGCGTCGGATGAACCGAAAGCTGGATGATCGGCTGGGCCACGAAAGCTTCAGGATCACGGATGATGCGCGCACGCGCCTCATCGATCTCTTTCTCAGATGCCTTCGAGCCGATTACTACGCCATACCCGCCCGACGCTCCAGTCGGCTTGACTACGTAGCGCTCCATGTTGCGCAGCACCGTCTCGCGAACCTCGGGATCGCGCAGCAGGTAGGTCTCGATAATCGGCAAAAGCGGTTCTTCGTTCAGGTAGTAGCGCGTCATCGCCGGCGTGTAGGCGTAGATTGCTTTATCATCGGCCACGCCGGTTCCGATCGCATTCGCTACGACCGCATTTCCTGCACGCAACACGGCTGTCAGTCCCGCGACGCCAAGCAGCGAATCAGGCCGAAAGACCACAGGATCCAGAAACTCGTCATCGATTCGGCGGTAGATCACGTCGACTCGCTTCAGCCCGTTGACCGTTTTCATGAATAGCTTATGGTCAACGCAAACCAGATCCTGACCTTCCACGAGCGGCACTCCCATCTGCTGCGACAGGAATACATGCTCGAAAAACGCCGAGTTGAACGGTCCCGGCGTCAACACCACCACCATCGGATTCGAGCCCCCGCTGGGCGCTAACTCGCGCAGCGAAGCCAGCAGGTCAGCGGGATATTGCTCGACGCTGCGCACTTCCATCGCGCGCATCAGGTCAGGCATCAGCCGCGACATGATCCAGCGGTTCTGCAGCACGTACGACACTCCCGACGGGGTTCGCACGTTGTCTTCAAGTACGAAAAAGCGCCCGTCCGTTCCACGAATCAGGTCGATTCCCGCGACGGTCACAAATGTATCTGAAGGGGGTTTGATTCCCACCGCCGCGTGACGGAACTGGGGCGACCCCAGCACCATGTCGCGCGGCACCTGCCCGTCCTTGAGAATCTCGCCGTGCGTATAAACGTCAGCGAGAAAAACATTGAGCATCTTCACGCGCTGAATCAGGCCAGCCTCTACTTTCGCCCAGATCGCCGCCGGAATAATTCGCGGCACGGGGTCGAAAGGGAAAATCCGCTCGCTTCCCGCGTCATTGCCATAGACGTTGAAGGTCACGCCCATCTCGAGGAACATCCGATGGGCCCAATCTGATAGTTGCGAGAGCTTCTGCCGGTCCATCGACAGCAGATAATTCACTACCCTCGCGCATTCAGGACGCGGCCGCCCGTCCGGCTCGAACATTTCGTTCATCGGCGTATCGCTGGCCGATGAAGGTGCCGGCATCACCGCCATTTCAGGCTTCGGCCCCTTCGCCGCTGAAGGAGCCGCTACACCCATTTGTGCCTTCAAATCCGGCATGCGGCTGCTTGTCTGCTGTGCATTCATATCTCATAAATCCCCAATCCGCACCGGTGTTTACTGCGCAGTCATCCGCACAGCTCACCATGAGCAAGCCGCATGCCCTCTCTCACAAGCTTTGGTCTACGTTGGCGAAGCTGATTCGACGCCGCTTGCCACGAAGGCGCGCGGCATCTGCTCGGAAGCCAAATCGCAGCCATGCAATTCGACTCAGAACAAGTCAAACTCGGAGCAGACTGACGCCAGTTGGCCGATGCCGCTCATTAAAAGGCGCAATCAACCGCTACTAATTGCAGACGGCTATTTTTCGATTCTTAGAGCCCAAAACGGGCCTGTTTCGGATACTTCGATTACGCTGTAGCCTTCCGCTTCAGCGGCCCGCGGAATATCGCGCGCTCCCCGCGGATCGTCGATTAGAAGCGCGAGCACCTCTCCCCGCCGCATCGTTTCCAACTTTACCTTTGCGTACGCCCAATTGAGCGGACATTTGATTCCGCGCAAATCCAGCCGCTGAGCGGTTTCGTCATCCAGCCCGCCCTCCGGACCGTTAGAGGGTTCCTCGGCAGGTTTTTTCCGATTGCTACTCACTCGGGATATTCGTCACGATCATTCCGCCTGAATCCGATCGCGCCGTTCCACCGCCCGGGTCAGCAATTGCCGCATCACGCTTTCGCTCTGCGCTCCGACCATCGGGAACTGGCCGGCGAAAAAAGTCGGCACGCCGCTCACCCCGCGCTGATTCGCCACCAGCGCCGTATTCTTAAGCCGCATCGAATAACGGTTCGTCTCCAGCGCATGGCTTAGCTCGTCACGCGCGAGTCCCACATCGTTCGCCAACTCGCCGAGCAGCTCACGGTCGCCGATATTCCGTCCCTCCTGGAAATATGCCCGATAGACCCGCTCCTCGAAGGCCTCGCCCGCGCCGGCCTCTTTGGCAAATTCCGCCGCTTCCAGCGCCAGCCGCGAGTTCATTAGAAGTTCTGGCGGCTTCATCGAAAATCCCGCCTCATGCGCCATGCTCTGGATCCGCTCCCATACGGCCCGCCGCGAGGCCTCATCCATCGACCGATATTCGGAAGCTGGCATTCCTTCGGCCGGCCACTCCGGATGGATTTGGAAGCCGCGCCAGTCGATTTCGAGGCCGAACTCCGGTTTAAGCTTGCGCACCACTTCGAAGCCGATATAACAGAAGGGGCAGATAAAGTCGGAGAACATCACGAGTTTGAGCGCCATCGACGATACCTCTGCTTCAGGATACAACGGTCTCAACGCCACGGTCAAAATCGGCGCGCTCAATCTAGCGTCGCGTCACAGGCCCCCGTATCGCTTCATTCCACGTGTCTGGGAGGTTCCATGATCCTCGACCAATTCAAGCTTGACGGCAAAGTCGCGATTATCACTGGCGCCGGACGCGGCCTCGGCCGTGCGATGGCTGTGCGGTTCGCCGCATGCGGCGCCGATATCGTTGCGGCCTCACGCACCGTCGCGCAACTTGAAGAGACCGCGGCGCTCGTCCGCGCGAAGGGCCGCCGATGCCTCATCGTGCCGGCCGACGTTGCGGATTCAGCCCAGGTCAATGCGATAGCCGTGGCGGCGCTCAAGGAATTCGGCCAAGCCGACATCCTCATCAATAATGCAGGCATCGGCGAAGACTCCTTCGGCAAGCCTATCGAGAAGATCAGTGACGAAGAATGGCATCGCGGTATCGATGTCAACCTTTCCAGCCAGTTCTTCGCGGCGCGCGCGATTCTGCCGCATATGGTCTCGCGCAAGCGCGGTAAGATTATCAACGTCGCCTCCGGCTACGGCCTCCGTGGCGGAAAACATAACTACATGTACGCCTGCTCGAAAGGCGCCATCTTGCAACTGACCCGCTCGCTCGCACTGACCTACGCTGAGCACGGCATTCAGACTAACTGCATCGTTCCTGGAATCTTTCCGCACAACGAAGCGATGATGAAATTCTTCAAGGGCGGCAAGTTCATTCCGATCGGCCGCCCCGGCCAGGACGAGGATGTCGGTCCGCTCGCGGTCTTTCTCGCTTCGCCGGCCTCGGATCATATTAACGGCGAGTTGCTCATCATTGATGGCGGCGGCCTGGCCGGTGGCATCATCCCCACCGGTACGCTCCCGGAACTGCCGCCGGCTAAAGCGCCGGACGCTTGAACGGAAATGCAAAGCATTCCTGGCGCGATGATCGCAACTAACCTCAGTTCGCGAGGGCGACAGCGATTTAAGGGCGAGGCGGATTCCTGTATAGGGGAAAAAGGCCGCTTGGAGCAGTTCGCCGTGGGCGAACCTTGCCAATGTTCATTAGGCCTCTGGAGTGTTAATAGTGCCCGAAAATGCGCCGCTGGCGGGGATTAAAGTAATCGATTTTACGCGTTATCTGGCGGGACCTTTCTGCACCCAGATCCTCGGCGATTATGGTGCGGAAGTGCTCAAGGTCGAGCCAGTCGAAGGCGCTCGCGGGGAGATGGGCGGTGAAAGTGGCAAGGATACCTACTTTTTTCTAAGCACGAATCGTTCGAAGAAGAGTATCCAGGTCTCGACGCGGATCCCCGAAGGCCGCGGCGTGCTGAATCGGCTGATTGATAGCGCTGATGTCGTAGTGGATAATTTTCGTCCAGGCGTCATAGACGCGCTGGGTTTCGGTTACGAAGAACTGGCGGCGCGCAACCCCCGTATCATTGCATGCAGCATTTCCGGATTCGGCCCTAACGGCCCGATGCGTGATTACCCCGGCTTCGACCAGATTGCGCAGGGCTTTTCCGGGCTGATGAGCGTGACGGGGACAGAGGCAAGCGGGCCGACCCGTGTCGGCATCGCGATCTGCGATTTGCTGGGCGGGATTTTTGCCGCGCAAGGGATTCTGCTGGCGCTACAAGCCCGTAATCGCAGCGGACGCGGCCAGAAGGTCGAGACTTCGTTGATCGAGGCGATTATAAGCGTGCTGAGCTGGTCGGCCGGAATCTATTTCG
>DATJUF010000311.1:0-2498 GCA_035502655.1 Binataceae bacterium (SeqCode) | reverse complement strand
GATACTGCCGCTGGCAGCCGCTGGAGCGCTGTTTCCAATCCTGCCTGGATTTCGCCACAAGCGATCGTCTGACATTCAGCTAATATGTGCCGTAGCGGCATTCGTGATGGCGTCCGCAATCATGATGAGCCTTTCACGCGGTGGCTGGATGGTTGCGATTATTGGTGTCGCGGCTGCGATTGGGCTGACTGCGCGCTATGCGCGCGATGAGTTGCCGGCGTTTCTACGCGGATTTGGCGCCAGATCCGGGCCAATCGCCGTAGCTGGTGCAGCGGTGGTCCTGCTGTTCCTGTTGTATCTGGCTGGCCCAAAAGGACGAAGCCAGGCAAGCCTGAGAGTATCCGCTACTATTGAACATCGCGAAAGCCTCAACTATAAGCCGCAGCTCTGGAGCGACACTACGAGGATGGTCCGCGACTTCCCGCTCACTGGGGTCGGTGTTGGCAGTTGGCCAGAGATCTTTCCGCATTATCAGCGGCCGCCATGGCTGAATTCGTTCTTTTTCCGTGAGCCGGAAAACGATTACCTTCAACTTGCCGCCGAGACCGGGATCATTGGCGTGGTGCTGGCGGGCTGGTTCGCGTGGTCAATTTTCGTTCCGTTGCGCGAGGGAGCGGCGCGCCTGCGCGCCCGTGATTGGCCGCTTTTCGCCGGTTTCGCAGGCGGGATCATAGCATCGCTGGTGCAGGAGGTCTTTGACTTCAGCCTGCAAACTCCTGCAAATCTCGTGCTCTTTACCGTACTGGTTGCGGCAATGCTGCGTCTTGCGATGACCAAGGGGGCCGATCGCCCGGCGCATCCGTTGCGCAGCGTCTCGAGTCCGAGCCGCCTGACTTTCGCCAAAGCGGCATTGATGGGACTGGCGGCGGCCGGCCTGATCGGGTTTGCGCTCAGACAGCCAGAGGTCGGGTATCCGTTCGATGTCAAGGAGCCGAAATCATTCTCTGCAGCCGAAGCCGCGATGGTGATTCATCCGGCACGAGCCGCGAGCCATATTGCCCTGGCAGCGCTGATGCCCGAAGCGGCACCTCACTCACTAGTAATTGAACAATTGAAAGCGGCGGTCTGGTTCGATCCGAATGATCCGTTCGGGCGCGATCTGTACGCGCGCAGTCTTTTCCTGACCGGCAACAAACCCGAAGGACTTGAGCAGATCGAACTCTCGGTTGAACGTTCACCGATGCTTGATACGCACTTCTATCTCTCGCCGGCGATGATTCCATGGCTGCTGCCGGACGAGCAAAAGGCTGTCGCGCAAGGTCTGACAGCAGCGGTTAAAGCGGGTTATGCTCAATCGGCGCTACAGCTCGCGCAATTCTACGCGACGCTTGGACGTAATCGTGATGCGGCCTTGGCCGAAGCAGAGGCCGCGGCCCATGATAACGATTTGGAAGAGAAAACAGACTACCTGATCGATGCAGGCCAATATTACGCGAAGGCCGGCAATTTAATGGACGCGCGCCGCGTGCTTACCGAGGCGGCGGTGATGAATCCGGCTGACCCGCGGCCGATCGGGGAATTGATCGTCGTAGTGCTCGGTCCGGCAAAAGACCTGACCACGGCGCGTGCCTTGGTACAGGCGGGCATCGAGCGTGGCGGAGACCCGGCGGAACTTTATCTGGCTCTGGCCCAGGCGGGGCATGAGGCCGGCGATACAGTCACAACCGACGACGCATTGCGGCAGGTGATGAACCATGAGCCTTCGTTCGACATCACCATGACGGCTGGTTCGATTTACGCTGATGAGGGCGATTACGATCGCGCGGCGGTGGCCTTTCAGCATGCGACGGAAATGAATCAGCAATCGGCCAAGGCATTTTTCCGACTGGCAATAGCGGAAGAGGGCGCGTACGAATACGCATTGGCTTCACGCGACTTTGCTAGTGCACTGGCAATCGATCCCAACAACGAGAAAATCCGCGCCCGCTACGTCGAATTTCAGCGGCGTTCAGCCCAATCGGCGGCCCAGGGAACACTGCCGCCAGTGCCGCCAGTTCCGGCACCCGGCGGATGAAGCGGCGGCTTGAAAATTCTTTATCTCAATCCGGCCGGCAATGTCGGTGGCGCCGAGCGGGTCTTGATCGATACGCTGGCGAGCCTGCGCGAGGCACGTCCGGAATGGCAGCTCGAAGTGATTGCTGCTGCTGCGGGAGCGTTAACGGAAGAGGTCCAAACGTTAGGTGTCAAAAGCCAGACCATCGCCTTTCCGCGTAGGCTGGCAGCACTCGGGGACGCAGCCGCGGGCGGTCCAGCAGGCGACGGATTGGGATGGCCAGCTTTGGCGGCGCGATTGGTAACAGCGGCGCCGGGGGCCATCATTTACGCGCGCCGGCTGGGTCGCGCGATAGCCGAGTCTGCGCCAGGCCTGGTGCATACGAACGGCTTCAAGATGCATCTGCTGGGAGCCCATTCGGTTCCCGCGCGAACACCGTTGATTTGGCATATTCATGACTTTGTCAGCACGCGTCCGTTGATGTCGCGGTTGCTGCGTGCACACG
>DATJUF010000310.1:0-6596 GCA_035502655.1 Binataceae bacterium (SeqCode) | reverse complement strand
CCACCGGCATAATCGGCGAGGAGGTTCAGCGGAATCGTCGGCGGCTGATCCTTGCGGCCGATCAGCGAGAGAGCGCCAGCGGTGGCAATGTAATTGAGGTCGTGCCCGACGAGGTCGCGATAGGGGCCGGTCTGGCCGAAGCCGGTGACGGCGCAATAGATAATCCTGGGATTGCGCTGGGCGAGCGTCGGATAGTCGATACCGAGGCGCCTTGCGACGCCAGGGCGGTATTCCTCGACCACGACATCGGCTGAATCGGCGAGCTTGAGGAACGCGTCCTTGCCGAAGGCGCTTTTGAGATTGAGGCCGATAGAGCGCTTGTTGCGGGCGAGCGCATTGGTCGGGATGGCGCGTCCAGAAGGACGTGAAACGCCAGCGGGTCCCGCCTGCTCGGCACGGCGTCCGGTCGGCGCGCCCGGCTCTTCGACTTTGATGATATCTGCGCCCAGATCGCCGAGGATCATCGTGCAATGCGGTCCGGGGGCAAGCTTGGTCAAGTCGATAATTTTGATTCCGGTGAGCGGCGCAATAGCGGCCATCGTAGTTTCTCCTCACTTAGCTGCGCGAGCCAGCCGATTCAGCAGGTGCGAGCGTAAATCCATGGTCGAAGTTGCGGGCACTATGTTACGGCCCTTCCCTTCTTTAGCTTCGTTTGATGGCGGCACGCAAACGCGCTTACCGCCAATTAGATCGCGGACGCGCGGACGCGAGAGAGCAGCGTGGCGAGTGACTTGAGGCCGTTGACCATGCGCGCGCCGTACCAATGGAGGTCGCGGCCATCGATCAGGATAACGCGGCGGCTAAGCGGCGGCGGCAGCAACGGCTTCAGCGCCTCAACATCCTTCGGACCGAAGGCGTAAGGTTCGTTGGGCAGCAGTACGAAATCGGGACGCAGCGCGATCGCTTCGTCTAGCGTGGTCTGTGGATAACGTTCGCCGGCTGCGGCGTAAATATTGTTGAAGCCGAGCATCCGCAGAACGTCATGAGCGTAGGTGTCGGCGTTGAAGACGATCCACGGATCCTTCCACACGGGACAGAACGCGCGGAAGCGCAGCTTGGTCCATACGCCGAGCACGGTTTCGATTTCGCTGACGGAGCGCACGATATCGCGCACGAGAACGCCAGCCTCCGTCTCGTGGCCTAGAACGCGTCCGAGCTTGAGGACCGAATCGACGGCATTGGCGATAGTTCGCGGATAGGTGGTGAAAACGGTGACACCGGCGGCACGCAGATGCTCGATATCTTCGCGGCGATTCTCCTCGGCGTTGGCAAGAACAAAATCGGGCTCGAGCTTAACGATGGCGCCGAGATCAGGATTCTTGGTACCGCCGACCTTGGGTAAACCGGCGGCGGCTGGCGCGATACACAGATGGGTTACACCGACAACTTCGGCGGCACATCCGAGGGCAAATAGCGTGTCGGTCCAGCATGGGACCAGCGAGACGATGCGTTTGGGGGAATGATCGAGATCGAGCTTGAAACCGAGTTCGTCAACCGCGTGCATAACCCGCCACCACTTATCCGCGTGAAGCCATTTCGACGTTACTGAAGTGACAGACTTGGCTCAAGCTCGGAAGTTAGCCGTGCGGCTCGGCACTTGGCGACCTGAACAACCTATCTCACCTGAACGTGAAGATTTCCTGAGATATTTGAGTAGCCTTTTACTTTGCCATCAGTACTAAAGCCGACACTTGAAAAACCGTAATCCCAGGTATCGCCGACGATTCCGCCATTTATAATACTTGTCGGTGTGCCTTGTACGGCTAGTACCTCGTCTTTGGTTGAGCCAAGAGTGAAGTAACTTCTCCCATTCTGACTTTCACCATCGTGCGTCTTGACAGCGACTTGCAAGTTTCCGGAAATATTCGCGTAACCTTTGACTTTACCATCCGAGGTAAAGTCGACACTTGAAAAACCGTAATCCCAGGTATCGCCGACGATTCCGCCATTTATAATACTTGTCGGTGTGCCTTGTATAGCTAGTACCTCGTCTTTGGTTGAGCCGATCGTGAAGTGTCCAGAACCAGACAACGGCTCATTAATAGAAGCTATGTGGGTGGCTGCAAGCTCGACGGGTTTAGAACTGAACCCTCGATGCGATCGTATGGTTTTCGTATGAGATAACACTCGCGGGGGGTTCTTCGTCACTTCTTCGGGAGGCCGCGTCTCAGCGAGATAAGTGCTTGGCGTCGCAGCCGCTATTGCCGGTGACATTTCCGCTGCCGCTGACGGCAGAGAGAATGGCACGAGTGTCGCCGTGCTATTGGGCGTGAAATCTGTTGGGCCAGCTGCTGGAGTGCGGTTGCTTGCCTCATGGTCCAAGCTATACACGGCGTAGCCAAACAAAATCGTCATTCCCGCGACACTCAGAGCGAGCAACCGCAACCATTCGGAGCATCTCGTCTTTGATATCGGTGGAACAGTTTGCGGTCGTTCAATGCGAGCTGTCGGGACACCCGATGAGGTGGACTTACAAGCAAGGAGACGGCGCCTAAATTCGGCTGCGCTGCTGATCCTTTTGCTAGATTCATACGAAAGAGCCGAGTCGATAACTTCGGCCAGCGGCTCGTTGCAGTCTTTGCGAATCTCGCGAATGGGTGGGAAGGTGAAGGGTGCTTCAGTTGAGGGGTCGCGGCCAGTAAGCGCGTGATGCATCGTTGCACCGAGCGCGTAGAGATCACTCCGCTGGTCAACCTTTCCACGATATTGCTCAGGAGGAGCGTAACCGGCGGTGCCAATCATTGTCGCGGTCTTCAGAGGCTGAAAGAATCGAGCGATTCCAAAATCGATGAGCTTCACATGGCCCAACGGTTCTAGCATTATATTTGAAGGCTTCAAGTCGCGATAAATCACTTGTGGACGGAGGCCGTGGAGATACTTCAGTGTATCTAGAATCTGAAGAGCGATGTCCATCACCGCCGTCTCGCCTAATCTTCCTCCAGCAGATGCAAGAGTTTCCTCTAGCGTTTCCCCCTCGACGTAGTCCATCACGAGGTAGTGCTCGCTCCCTTCGTTGAAACAGTCGTAAACGCGAGGAATATGATCGTTCTCGAGACGCGCCAGCATTTCGGCTTCGCGCTCAAAGGCACGTATGGCCTGCTGCCGGGCTGCCTGATCTGAAAAAACGTCGATAAGTTCGGCTAGAGCACAGCGCCGCCGAGCGAGCCGAAGATCTTCTGCCAAATACACGCGCTTCATTCCGCCGCCGCCCAGCAGCTTTAGAATCGCATAGCGCCCGCCAATTATTTCTCCGATGCCCAGTACTTTCATCGAGCAAAATGTCTCGCTCGGCCTACTAGTGCAATAGAATACCGCGATAGCTGGTTATGCCAATACTCACTATAAGGCACTACCGCGTGGCCAATGTCGGGAAAAAAACTTAGCGGGGTGAGCGCTGGAGGCGGCCCACCCCGTTAGGCTAGAAGGGCGGAAGTTGACAGTTAGGCGGAGGCTTCGATCAGCTCCTCGTGGCCGACCGGCTCGTACTTGCCGTCCGAGGACAGCGGACGCGTACCCGGCTTACGCGTAAACGGATCCTCAAGGCCGAGTTCCTTGCCGATCTCGCGTAGTTGCGGAGCGACTTCTTTGCCTAGCAGCGTCACGCACCGGCGGCGCTGTTCGAGCGGAACTGGGCCGTCGAGCCAGAACGAGAAGATGCCCGGACGCAGCACTTCGAGAACATGGCGCAGCTTGGGCACGATCGTCTTCGGCGTACCGGTAATGATCTGGCCCTGCTTCTGCCATTGCGGATAAGTCGCGTATAGTTCGCCCTTGAGCTTCTGGATTTCCGCGTCGTTCTCGGGATCGTGGTCCATCGTCGAGCGGCCGGGAAGGTTTGGATTGGCGAACTGGCTGGCGAGCCGGCGGGTCGCTTCCTTGGAATTGTACCCAGGAGGGAACATCCATTCGGGACGGGCGAAGTGCGAGAAGCCGCCACCATAGAGGAAGGCTTTGCCGTACTCTTCCGCTTTCTCGTCGGTATCGGCGCAGAAGACCGGCTGGAGATAACCGAAGTTCTCCGGTCCCGCCTGATAGCCCATTTCGGCCGCGACCTTGCCGTACATATTCCAGAGTTCGAGGGTCGGCTTCAGCATCGTGGCGAGCGCGACGTAGGGATAGCGATGCTTAGCGCACCAGATCACAGTTTCGGGGCTGATGAGGCCGGGAATCCAGATGGGCGGATGGGGCTTCTGCAGCGGCAGGACCCATGGATTGACGAAGCGATAGTGGAAATGCTTGCCCTCGAAGCGGAACGGGCCGGGCTTGGTCCATGCGGCGATGATGAGATCATGAGCTTCGTCAAAATACTCGCGATTGTAGGCGGGATTGGCGTTATTGAAGAGCTGCTCGCTGCCGGCCCCGCGGATAAACCCTGAGACGAGGCGGCCCTTGGAGAGCAAGTCGATCATCGCGAGCTCTTCGGCGAGGCGCAGCGGATTGGCAACCACCGGCATCGGATTGCCGAGCAGGACGATGCGGGCACGTTTGGTCGCGCGGGCGAGGATCGAGGCCTCAACGTCCATCACGGCGCCCATGCAGAAGGGCGTTCCGTGATGCTCGTTGAGCATCAGGCCGTCAAAGCCAAGCTCGTCGCAGAGGATTTTCTCGTCGATATACTCGTTGAGGAGCTGTGAGCCTTTCTGCGCGTCGAAGAATTTGTTCGGCACGCCGAAGAAGCTGCGGATCCTGAGGACTTCGTCTTCGGGCACGGCATGGTATGCCCTCTCGGTAAAGAACATTAGATGCATTGCGAAACCTCCTCAGCGCGATCAGGCGCTGGCGTTATTGCCGCATGATTCAATTTTGCACGGCTCTGCAAAGGGACTGAACCTCGATCGGCCGGCGTGATTGCCTGATCGCCTAGCCGAGAAATTTTGTCACCTCGCGGATAAAGTCGTCGGGCTTTTCAACCGCAGGAAGATGGCCGCAGTTGTCGAACGTGACGAGCTTCGAGCCAGCGATCTTTTTATTGTAAAGCTCGGCCACCGCCAACGGAACGTTACGATCTTGCTTGCCCCAAAGGAGCAGTGTCGGCAGCCCGACGACGTTCTCGAGCAGATGCTCCATGCTTTGGGTGAACATATAAGGTTTCCAGGCAATGCGAGCAGTCTCGGCCCGCGCGTCTTCCCATTCCTCGAATTGCTGCGGGGTCTGCTCGCCACCAAACATGCGGGCAAATTCGGGATTCTGCGTATCGAGCACGCTACGGTTAAGGTAGCCGCGGGCGGTGACTGTAAAGAGGTCGGCGATCTCGCCCGAGGGCGGGCGCAGTCCGGTCGCGCCAACGAGAATCATCTTGCTGAACTGGGTTGAGTTGGCGACGGCCATCTCGGCGGCGAGCCATCCGCCAAGGGAGAAGCCGATCACGTCAACCGGCGTGAGTTTCTGTTCACGGATAAAGCGCGTGTAGAACGCTGCGAGATCGCGCATATCCATGATCCAGCTCGCCATCGGTGATTTGCCAAAACCGGGATGGAGCGGGATGTAGAGGGTGCGGGTCTGCGCGAGCGCCTCATTCCATTTGAGCCAGCCGGGGAAGCCGAGCTCACCGTGGAAGACCAGCAACGGTTTGCCGGTACCGCCCTTGAGCACGATCAGATCGGTTTCGCCGACCCGGAATTTCTCTTCTTTGTACGATGTCTCCGCCATGAAAGATGTCTCCGCTGGCTATTGTTATAAGCGCACGCGCAGCCAAGGCAACAAGGCAAAAGACGACGCGTCTCAGATTGCCTTCAGCCGCTCGCCAACCTGAGGCAAATATAACTTGAAGGACAGTTGAAAGGGAAACGGACGTTAGCTCGATTTGGGTTATGGCTCAAATGGCAAAGGGCGGGTGGCCGGAGCTGTCCGCAGTCTACGGCTAGGAGCAGGAATAGACTGCGCGTATAGTGAGAAGAAAATGCGTATTGATCAGTCAAAGGCGCGTGCGCGGATGGTGACTGTGCAGCTCGAACAGCGCGGAATCAAGGACCCGCGGGTGCTGGCTGCAATGCGTGCGGTCGAGCGCGAGCGCTTTCTGCCTGGGGAATTAGCCGAACATGCCTACGACGACGGTCCCCTGCCGATCGGGTCGGGGCAGACGATTTCACAACCGTATATGGTCGCCCTGATGAGCCAGGTAGTGGCGCTGACGGGCGTTGAACGGGTCCTGGAGATAGGCACCGGATCGGGCTATCAGGCCTCGATCCTGGCGCGGCTGGCAAGCCATGTCTATTCGGTCGAGATCAACCGAGGGCTGCATCAGCGGGCCGGCGCGATACTCAAGGCGATAGGGGCTAGCAACGTGACGCTGCGTTGCGGCGACGGTTCGGACGGATGGCCTGCGCAGGCACCGTTTGACGTGGTAATCGTGACCGCGGCGATGCCCGGAATCACGCGTCCGCTGCTCGAACAGTTGCATCCAGAAGGACGGTTGATCGCACCGATCGGGGAAGATGAATTACAGACGCTGGTACGGATCAGCCGCAAGCAGGGCGTCTGGCAGGAAGAATACTTCGGCGAATGTGTATTCGTGCCGATGTCGGGGCGCCACGGTTTCAAGGGCGCGCCGCCGGACGAATCTTAGGCCTGAGGCTAAGTAGCAGGAGCTGAAGGAT
>DATJUF010000309.1:0-4030 GCA_035502655.1 Binataceae bacterium (SeqCode) | reverse complement strand
TCGAATCGATGCATTCGGATCGCCTCGTAGTGGACATGGAAGGATGGCTGAAGAGTGCCCAGACTGGTGAGAACGATGCGCGCGAAGTCCGCCGCCTGATCGCAGAGGATATGCGGCGGAACCTCAGCAGTATGCTGCCATTTGAGCATAACGGCGCCACGAACTTTATCCAGCGCACCGTCGCTATCGTTACACGCAAGCTTTAGCCGGGAGAAGCCTCAGAATTTTATGCGGGTCACTCGCGGACTCGCGCTCGCACGCCCTTACAAGCGAGCGCTAGTCCTTTTCGGCGATCGTGGCGAGGACGCCGGAATATTGCAGCACGCCGGCTTCGCCGCCAAGCAGGCCAATCTCGAATCCCGTGAAAAAACCGGCCACAGGCAGGCCGCCGAAGTACTGGCCGATATAGGCCGAGTCGTGATCGGGAATCCCGTAAAGGCCTGAACCGCGCGAGACACAATCGAAGTAGAGGCCGAAGCCGGGCGGATGCTTGACCCGCGCCTGCATCATGGCGAGGGCCGCCTTGAGTTCCTCGCGTGAGCGCTCGGCGTCACGCAGGACCAAGCCAACGAGATCGCCTTGGCGTGGCCGATAGGCCACTGCAATCGCACCATGCTCGGCGCTGGCGCCGGTGATATTGCGAACGTAGAAGCCACCGCGCTCGATTTGCGTCATTGAAGGGTTCAGTGGAATCGCCAAAAAGACAAAAGCCAGTGCGCGCGGCAAATCATCCGCCAGCGGACCCGCCGCTTCGGCAAAGACCTCCCACGCACTGCGCCCGTCGAGTTCGTAGATGATATTCTCGCGCACCGCGGTTACACGATGACCGGAGCCGATCGGCGCACAAGCAAGAGCGCTACCGAGATTGAGATCAAAGTCTCCCGCGATCAGCATTCCGGAGACGGCGTTCGAGCTGACGACATCGCCGCAAAACTGAAACGTCTCGCCAATCGAGCCGTCTTCGGTGGCTCCGCCGCCTACGATAGTCACGCCAGGAAGTTCGCTGGCAAGCGCCGCCAACAGCGGCTCAGGCTCAACGTTATAGGTGTCAGGAAAGAGGCAAAGCAGGTTGTTGGCGCCGAGCTTCGGGCGGATCGTCTGCGCGATTGTGCTGGCGGTCTCACGCGTGCGGCCGCGCAGTTGCGGGACGAACAGCCGCGAGGCGCTGATCACATCGCTCGCCCACACCATTACTGCTACCGAGGGGCCGCGTTCAATTTCGCGGCCCGCAGCAATCACGCCGATACTGCCGCATCCTGCCACCTCGCGGGTGCCTGCGGTCTCCGCGACAGTGCGTACCATCAGCGGATACGAGCCTCCGTAGGTGGTGCTGGCAAAGCATAATGCGGCGTCGGCACTGCGCAACCCGGCCTGCTTGAGCGCTGCCTGAGTTGCTTCGAGCGCGGCCGTACGAGCATTCGTGGCAGTTGAATAGCCAGTTCCGGCACGTATCATAGCGGACTCCTTGAGGGCTTCCGGGTTGTTTCAACGCCGATCGAAAATTTGCAGTAACTGGGTCATGCGGCGGATGCCATTGCCTAGCTCTTTGATTGATAGATGCTCATTGACGCCATGGATGCCCTGCTCTTCGGCGGGTGTCAGCTCGATCGGAATAAAGCCGTAGGCGACCAAGCCTTTTTCACGAAAGTAGTGGTTGTCGGTGAAGCCTGGAATCATCGTCGGGACCACCACGGCATTCTCGCTACCCGCCAGCTTGGCAATCGCGCTCATCAGCGGCGAATCCGCAGGCGAATCGGCGGCGGGAAAGTTCAGCAGCACGTCCACCTTGATACTGTCATCATTGATTACCTTGCGCAGATCGGCAAGGACTGCGTGCTGATCGTCACCCGGCAACAGGCTTCCATCGATCTCGGCCAGGGCGCTCGGCGGAATCACGTTGGTCTTGTCTCCGGCTGCGAGCACAGTAGGCGTGAAAGTATCGCGCACCATCGCATTTTGACTCGGCACCGCGAGAAAAGTCTTGGCATAATCTGCGTTCTGCAAGGCATGGGCGATATCCAGGAATTCGGGCGGGCCGCCGTCAAGACCGTTCAGCGCCTTGAAGTAAGCGGCCACCGGATCGATTACGCGAATCGCCGGCTGGTAGGCTTCGAGCCGGGCCAACGCTCCGATTAGCCGCGCCACCGCGTTATCGGGTGCAGGTATCATTGCTTGACCACCCGCTCCAGTGGCAGTCAGCCGCAGCCACAAAGGGGTCTTCTCAGTGATCGAAACGGCAAAGTAGCGGCGGCCGTTCGGCCGTGATTCGATTTCGCCGCCCTGGTTCAAGACATAGCCCGCATCGGCAAAAACGTCGGCCTCGTGAGCGAGTACCCAGCCGGCGCCCGTACCTCCGCCAACCTCCTCGTCTCCGGTCGCGAGAAAAATGATGTCGCGGTCGAGCAGGATGCCGGCGCGCTTAATCGCCAGCATTGCCATCAACTCGATTACCTCCGGCCCTTTGTCGTCAATCGCACCACGTCCCCAGATTGCGCCATCCTTGATCTCACCGGAGAAGGGCGGCACCTGCCATTCTTTCGGGTTCGCCGGCACCACGTCCATATGACTAAGCAGGATTAGCGCTCGATTGTGATGGCCCGTCCCGCGCATTCGTGCGGCAATCACTCCACGGCCGGGCCGCGGCTGCCAAATCGTGGCCGGAATCCCGTCTGCGAGCAGCTTTTGCTTAAGCAGTTTGGCTAGCGGTAGTTCGTTACCCGGCGGATTGCTCGTATCGATGCGGATTTCCTGCTGGAGCAGCGTGGCCGCCTCTTGTGTCAGGGCGTCGTAATTGATCGGCTTGGGGGCCGGCGCGTTGACCACCAGGCCCGCGTGATTGTCATCAGCGGCTGCTAAATGTCCTGCGGCCAGCGCGATCAGAACCACTGCGAGCGCGGTCACGGTGATCAATGCGGATATCGTTTTCGAGTGGCGATGCCGCGTCACCCGGCGGCATGACGCCAGGACGGAAGCGTACCGGATTCGGCGCATCGGGCTAAGCTAGCACACTCAGTGGACCGGCCAGACAAAATGCCGATGACCGCCCCGCAGGGATGGGTTTGCAAAGCTCGCCAATACTATCCCGCTGGCCTGGCCGTCATTGAGCCACTGCCATTCAAAGAAGTTTCTTGAGCGCTGAACGAATGTCCGGGTTCGACCAGTCCAGGGCGCCGGGGCAATTCCAAAGGATCTGTCCGGAGCGTCCGATCACGAAGGTGCTCGGAATGCCATTCACGCCATACGCTTCGCTCGTGCTGTTGCCTGGATCGAGCAGCACTGGAAGATCGTATCCATTCGCCTCCATAAATTGGCTAACCGCTGGCCTGCCCTTCTGATCGATATTGACGGTAAGCATGGCGAAATCCGGATTCGAGCGGAAATCGTGATAGAGCTCTTCAAGCGACGGTATCTCGCTGCGGCATGCCGGGCACCAGGTCGCCCAAAAATTCAGCAAGACGACCTTGCCGCGCATCGCGCTGAGGCTCTCTTTAGTTCCATCCAGATTCGCCAAAATAAAATTGGGCGCCGATTCTCCTGCTGCCCTGCCACTGTCACGGATTAGTTGAGCCAAGGCCACACTGCCCGCGAGCTCCCTGGCGTTAATTGAATCGGTGCCGGCAATGACGGGCTTGGATGTGGGCGCTTCAGCTTTCGTTTTGGCGGGGACAGACGGAGAGCTCGCGCTTTGCGGAGGCGCTTGAACGGCTGGCGGCTTCACTTTCACAAGCGGCGCCGGCAAGCTGGCAGGCGCCGGCATCGGCACCGCTTCGGCCAGGACTAATCGGTTTTGCGCATGATATTCGAGGTAGGCGAGATATTCCGCGGCGCCGAAACCGATCGCAAAGGCGATCAGGACCAGCTCGCAGGCCCCACGCAACGTCAGAACTTTCCGCGGAAGCACGCGTTTCCCCGCGCCAACAGCCGAAGCAGCCGGTTTGGCAAGGACAAAGGCCGCGTCGCCGAAGCGAATCTCGTCGCCTAATCTGACCGCCGCTGGTGCCTTGATACGGCGGCCGTTGACGAAAGTGCC
>DATJUF010000308.1:0-3694 GCA_035502655.1 Binataceae bacterium (SeqCode) | reverse complement strand
GACGGCGCCGGCTGCCGCCGCGCCGCCCCCCCTCCGCCCGCTCAAGCCGATGCTCGCGCAGCCCGCACCAAATATCGCCGAAGCGTTCCAAATGCTCGGGGAACGAATCGCGGTCGAGCATAAGCTCGACGGCGCCCGCGTCCAGATTCACTGTACACCATCGGGAGTGCGCATCTTCTCGCGCCGCCTCAATGAAATCACGCCAAGCCTGCCTGAGATCCGCGAGATGGCCGCATCGCTGACTGCGCGCGCCGCAATCCTCGATGGTGAAGTGATCGCGACTGACAACAGCGGCCACCCACTGGCGTTTCAAGAATTGATGCGCCGCTTCGGGCGCACGCGCGAGATTGAACGAATGCGAACTGAACAGCCAGTGCGCCTGTTTCTATTCGATCTGCTTGGTCTCGGCGGTGAGCTGCTGATCGATCGCAGGTACGAGGAACGTTATGCACTGCTAACGGAAGTTTCCAACGAAGCAGGTTTGGAACGCGCCGGGCGGATCCTGCCACAGTCAGCCGGCGACGGACAGGCCTTTTACGCGCACGCTATCGCCAACGGCTACGAAGGTGTCGTCGCAAAGGCGCTCGACAGCCTCTACATGCCGGGCGCGCGTGGCCGCGGATGGCTCAAAATCAAAGCCGCACACACCCTCGACCTGGTGATCGTCGCGGCTGATTGGGGCTATGGCCGGCGCCACGGATGGCTCTCTAATTACCATCTCGCTGCTCGCGACGAAGCGCATGACACCTTCGCGGAGGTTGGCAAGACTTTTAAGGGCATGACCGACGACGACTTTCGCCAGATGACCGAGCGCTTGCAGGCGCTCAAGATCGATGAGTCGCGCGGCACCGTTTTCGTGCGCCCCGAAGTGGTGGTCGAGGTCGCCTTCAGCGATATTCAGCGCAGTCCTCAATATGCGGCCGGGATGGCGCTGCGCTTCGCCCGCATCGTCGCGGTGCGTTCTGACAAGAGCCCCGAAGAGGCCGATACGATCGCTTCGGTAGCCGCCGCTTTCGACCGCCAACTGGTCAAGCCGCTAGGCTGACTGATGGGGATACTCCCGCCGCTCAACGGGCCGGGGACGCCCAACTCGGCAGCGGCTTACCGTCAACGATCGCGTCGGCGAGCATCGCACCGGCCCTCACGCCAAGCGCGACGCCATGACCGGTAAAGCCGCCCGCAACAATGACGTTGGGATTTTCCGGCAACGGTCCAATCAGCGGCAAATAGTCACTCGTAATCGCGATCGGCCCGCCCCAGCGCGCCGCGATAGTCACATCGGCCAGTGTCGGATTCAGCGCTCGCACCCGCCGCCCGATACGCTCGAAAACGGCGCGCACCTCGCTATCGTTCGTGCCGATCGCTTCCAGCCGCTCTGGCGCGCCGAATACCAGGCCGCCGCCGATTAATAGTCCACCGTCATAGAGCGGCCGCCCCCACAGATAAGGCTGGTCAATCGTATAGAACGGATGGCCGCCACTAACCCCGATCGCGATTCGCACCGCCTCGCTGAGCGGCGCGGTCGTTGCCGCAAAAGTCAGACAACTCCTGATACCAATTCGTAGCTGGGGAAGCAGTGCGCCGAGCCAGGCGTTCGCCGCCACGATTAGCTTGCGCGGCTTCAGGGTAATCCCGTCCATCGCGACGGTTAGCGGCTCGGCCGTGATCTTACTAACGGATGCATTCTCGTAGAGGCGAGCACCGGCCCTGGCGGCTATTCGCGCGAGGCTTCGCACCAGCGCAAGCGGATTGACCACGCCTCCAATTACGGTCTCGGCAACGCGAATCATGCGGTTGTCATCATGCCACGGCAGCGCGGTCCCACCGTCATCTCCATGATTGATCAGCCAGCAGCCCGGCAGTTCGAGTCCGCAATCGAGGCGTTCTTCAGTAGCCAGCCGTCGGAGGAATGGAACGCAATCACCGGCTTCCGGCCGGATTCCTTCCGCCGTCCCCTCCAGCACCAGTCCACCCGTGCGGCCACTCGCGCCCGCGCCGAAGGTCTCCGCTTCAAGCAGCGCCACGTCAATACCCCGTTTCGCGAGATGGTAGGCAGCAGAGAGGCCGGTGAAGCCGCCGCCAACAATCACGGCCTCCGCGGCTTCCGCATTGCTTTGCTCAATCGGACGCGGCGGTTCGATCCTGAGTGCATCGGCTTGCCACGGTGGCGTTCCCCACATTCGCGATAGTCGCGTCATAGCTCTGGCCCTTGTCATCCTAACTGAACCCGCCGATCAGGCGCGACCCAGGATTTTACCCTCCGATCGTATTGATCTTAGAAGGTGAGCCGCCGTATCAATGCCTCTGCGATCAGCAGGATCATAGCCGCCACGATGCAATAGGCGCTGAGGGAGGTGATGCGCTCTGCTTCAGGCCGTCCGGCTCCGCCCTCACCGAGCGATGGATTCAAGCGGCCGCCTGTCGCAGACGCCAGATGTTCCAGCAGCGCATAGTTAGGTGTGGGTTCCGGCATCTCCTTATCCAGCGCTGGAGTGACGGTATAAGCTAGCGGCGGAAAGGTTTGACCATTGCCCCCCGTCGATTTCAACGTGATGTAATAGGTTCCGGGCTTCGACGCCTCGAAACTCCCAGCCACTTCGCCGGGCGCTTGCTGCGCCAGCATCGTATCGAAGCGCGCACCGTTAGGCGCGGTAATCGCCGCATTCACCGGCCGTCCTGCCGTCCTTGGATCGTCGCTATAGTCGGTGAGATCCAAGCTGATTCGCCCCGTTCGATAACCCATCGCAATTGCGTACTTCTCTTCCGACGGCGTTTCCGGCGTCATCCACGCCACCAGCTTATGCCATAGCTGGCTGAAGATGCCGCTGCCGATCCATGCGGCTGACCAGCGCCCACTCGCGTCAGTTGTGACCGCGATCACTTTGCCTGCGCCATATTTCCAACTGGCAACGATCGGCGCGCGGACATGATTGTTGTTGACAAAGACACTGAGTGCCGCACCGGGCTTGAGCTGAGTCGCAACAAAGCCCCTGATCGGCGGCAATTGCCGTCCGGCCAGATCCTTCAGCACCGGATCGCGCGACACGCTGTAGGGCGTAAACGTATTCTCCGCCATTGTGACGTTACCACCGCGCTGCCCCACATCCTGCAGGAACAGCGCTGGCAGATTCTCAGGGCTGTCAGTCTGATAGAAGCCGCCGCCGCCATAACGGCTGATCGATTGCAGGAGTGCGACATTCGCCTCCTGCCCGATCGCAATCGTCGAAATTGTCACGCCGCCATCATGATGCATCGACGAAACCAAGTCGTAATACATCTCGGCGGTGCCACCGGTCTCGCCGTCGGTGAGAATTACGATATGCTTGAGCGCTGCATTTGATCCAGCGAGGTCCCGCTGGGCCTCCTGCAGGGCCGGTAGCAGGAAAGTTGTGCCGCGCGCCTTCAGCCGGCTGATCAGTTCGTCGAAATAGGGCCTGCTCTGACTCATCGGCTCGAGCGGGATTACGACGAACGGCTGCGAATCGAAACCGATTACCCCGAGCAGGTCGCTGTCCTTCAAGGTTTTGGTCACGGTAAGCGCTGCGGCCTTCGCATATTCGAGCTTCTGATTACGGCCCATCGAGCCTGACTTGTCGATAATCAGGATCAGCGCGCGTTTGCGCTCGCGCCGCTCGGGCGGCTTCATCAACACGGGCATGATGTGCGCCACCGGGCTGTTCTGCCATCCGCCGAG
>DATJUF010000307.1:0-15282 GCA_035502655.1 Binataceae bacterium (SeqCode) | reverse complement strand
TGGCCGCGGCCATCGCAGCGCGGACGAAAAAGATTCGCATCGCTTCTGGGGTGCTTCTGATGCCTTTTCACAACCCCGTACGCCTTGCCGAGGATATCGCAGTAGTCGATATCATTTCCGGCGGACGTTTGGAGCTCGGCGTCGGAGTCGGCTTCAAACACGAAGAGTTCGAAGGTTTCGGTGTGCCTTTCAAGGAGCGCGGCGCCCGAACCAATCAGTCACTCGAAATCATTCGTCGTCTCTTGAGCGGAGAGACCGTCACCTTTAAGAGCGAGTTCTTCGACTTCATGAACGTCAAGGTGACGCCCGAGCCTATTCAGAAACCACATCCACCGGTCTGGCTTGGCGGCTTTACCCCTGCGGCTCTGCGCCGAGCCGCCCGTTATGGCGATGGGTTCACCGTGCCGGGCGCGACCCGCGAGGTATATGATCAATATCTCGCCGAGTTGAAGAAGCAGAATCGGCCTACCGATAACATTCGATTCGCAAGCGCCGTTTGGTGCTTGATTGTATCCGACGATCCAGAGAAAACCTTCGCCGAAGCCGCCGACCACGTAATCTACCAGGCCAACGATTACTCGAAATGGCTAGCTGCGGCCGGCCTCAATCCCCTTTCTGAACATCTGCAGGATCACGAACAGCTGCGCAAAAGCGGGCTGCTCCAGGTGCTAACTCCCGCCGCTGCCGTAGAAATGATTCGGACCTTCGCCGACGCCGTTCCCATCACCCACTTCTATTCATGGACACTACCTCCCGGGCTTCCTCCGCAATGGGCTCAAAGGCATCTCGAGCTCTTCGCGTCGAAGGTCATTCCCGCGTTCCGCTAAGTGACCTCGTGAACCGACTAAGTGAAGCGGGCCTATGGATCGTTCAATCAGCTGTGGGCCCACCACTCTCAGTTGCGGTCATGGCGCTGCTGATGCTTGTTTCAGTTGATCTCTCCTTCGCCATGATGAACATCGATATCGTTCCCGCAAGCAAATTGCCGGTCGCCACGCTCGTCTACAACTACGGAGGGCCTTCTTCATTAGACAACTATTAACGGCGTCGCGCCATCGAGTCCGAGTCGATCGAAGGTCTTGGGCTCAAGAAGATTTACCTCAATTCAGGACACACGGCAGAAGGTTGGAAGCTCTGCCGTTCCTGTCGCTAAGCCGGCTCGCGTATCTTCCTCCAAGCCTGGGTCCAAGCGCCCGGCGTTGTACACTTTGATTCGGGTACCATCGGGATCGGCGAAGTAAATAGCAGCCGTCTTTGACCCTTCGTGGTGCAGCCCGCCTGCCTCGAACCAGCGCGCGCCCAGGTTGTCGAGGATGCCCTTGGTCCGGTTCACTTCCTCGACGGAATCCGCCTCGAAAGTCAGATGGTGCAAGCCCCGGCTGCACTGCTCCAACTGGCCGCCACCGTGCTCCCAAAGCGTGAGGACGGTCTTGCCGCCGCGCGCCATCGAGGCAAATCTGCGCGGAAGCTGCAGCGACTCCTCAGCCACGCGCAGGCCGAAAACCTCCTGGTAGAAGGCTTCTGAGATATCGAGATCGGAAACGTTCAGGCCGATGTTGTCAAGTGCGATAGTGCCAGTTTTGGGTGTCATCGGGATGACCTCCACGTATCGTAAAATTATGTTCCCGCTGCGAGAGGAGGCATCATCCATGCCGAGGCTCATTTAGTTCTGAATTAAACACAAATTGGTTCAAGGCGGACGGCTCGATGCGCAATTCGCGCTGTGCCGCATGGGATTCTGTGCCGCATGACATTCCGGCAGTGGTCCGGGGGATCCGGCGTTGCACCGGGCGGATTCGCGGAATGCCAGTGATTTCGCGAAAAGTGAAGGATCGTGGAACTCGCGCAGGCATATGGCTTTAGTTTAGAACTAAATTATTTGGCATGACTATCGCACCAGCAGAAGCGCATGATGCCGAAAACGTCCAGTCCGTCGGAGTGGCCCTCACTAGCGGCGCAAGTAGTGCCACCTGCCGACCAGTTCTATCGCGAGCTCGCACGCGCGCTGATCAGGGCGAATTTTCTTTTCGCCTACCATCCGGAGCGCACCTACAACGCATACGACCTTAACCTGGCCCAGGTGGACGTACTTGCCGTGCTGGCGGACGCCGGCGAGGCGAGCCTCACTTGTTCAGAAATCGCGGAAAAGACTCTGATCACTAAGGGCGGCATTACCGGGATCCTGGACCGGCTCGAAGCTCGCGGCTTTATCAAGCGAATGCCGTCGCGCGACGACCGGCGCAGAGTGCTGGTGCGATTGAGCGCGAAAGGAATTGAGTTTTTTCGCAAGTTCTATCCGGAACTGGCGCACAACAACCGGGAACTGTTCGAGAAAGCATTTCGGCCCGATCAACTGAAGGAATTCAGTAAGCTTCTCAACGTGCTGATTCGCAGCCTGGAGGCGGAATAGCCGGTGACAGCAAGGCTGAAATCGGAGTTCAGCGATGGAAATGAACGGATCTAAGCACACCAACGATACCGTGGTGGCTCCGGAGCCGCCGCCTGCGAATATTGATAAAGCGGCCTCGGCTGAGACCTTCCGGCGTGAACAGACGGATGATCTTCGCAAGGAAGTCAGTCAGCTCCGGCTTGAAGTGGAGGAACTGCTGGAGCAGCAGCGAGCCTTGCAGCGAATTCCGCTATCGCATGACACCGGCGAGCGCAGTGACGCGGAGGACCAGGAAAGCGAAGCCCAGCCGAGCTCTCCCGACCGCACTAGCCGCTTTCGCCGCCATCCGGTGAGGCTGATACTCGCGCTTCTCGCCGGCATTTTATTGTGCATCGGCGGGATGCGCTTCTGGAATTATCTCCAATCCTACGAATGGACCGATGACGCCGAGATCAACGGCCATCTCGATCCGATCAGCACGCGCATCAACGACACCGTCGTGCACGTTTACGTTGAGAATACCTATCACGTGAAGAAGGGGCAGGTGCTGGCCGATCTCGATCCGCGCGACTATCAAGTCGCGGTCGAAAATGCCGCCGCCAACCTCGCCGAGGCGCAGCAGGGGGTGAGAGCGGCGCAGCAGAATTACGATCTGGGCGTGGCCAATCTTGCCGCCGCCACCGCGACCAATTACAAAGCTCAATTGGACGTCAAGCGCTATGGCGAACTGCTCAGCCAGTCAGTGATTTCGAGCGAAACCGACGACGAAATCGTCATGACAGGCAGGGTCGATAGCGCCGCTGTCAACTCCGACCGCGCGGCGGTCGCCGCCGCCGCGAGAATGATTGGCCAGGCCCAGGCCGCGGTGCAGGCCGCGCAGGCCTCGCTGGATCAGGCCAAGCTTAACTTGAGCTACACGCATATCGTCGCGCCCGCCAGCGGAGTGGTCGGCGACAAGACCGTGCAGGTGGGCCAGCGCGTGCAACCAGGCGAGCAGCTACTTAGCTTGGTTCCGCTCAACGATATCTGGATCACTGCTGATTTTCGCGAAACTCAGTTACGCCAGATGCATCGTGGCCAGCCGGTTACCATCCACGTCGATACCACCGGACGCGACTACAAGGGCTACGTCGAGGGCTTACCCGGCGCGACTGGTGAACTCGACAGTCTGCTGCCTCCCGAAAACGCGACCGGCAACTACGTCAAGGTGGTACAGCGCTTGCCGGTCAGAATTCGCCTCTACCCGGGCGAGGACCCGGACCATCGCCTGCGTCCAGGCATGTCGGTGGAACCCACGGTGTGGGTTGACGGTAGTCCGCGGAGTTTATGGTAAGTGCGATGAGCGCCGCAGCAAAAACTATCGGCCCGCGCGGTTCGGCAACAGCGGCAAAGCCGCGGGTGAATCCATGGATTATCGCGGGCGTGGTCTCAATCGCCGCATTCATGGAAGTGCTCGACACCAGCATCGCCAACGTCGCACTGCCCTACATGGCGGGCGGCCTGGCTTCCAGTCTCGACGACGCGAGCTGGGTGCTGACGTCTTATCTGGTCGCCAATGCGATCGTGCTGCCGATCAGCGGATGGCTCTCGATTCTGTTCGGGCGCAAGCGCTTTTACATGGCTTGCGTGGTGATCTTCACGATCAGTTCATTCCTGTGCGGAATCGCGCCTTCGCTCGGGATGCTCGTCATATTTCGCATCATTCAAGGGGCTGGCGGCGGCGGCTTGCAGCCAGTCTCGCAGGCGATCTTGCGGGACACCTTTCCGCCCGAAGAGTTGGGCACGGCCTTCGCGATGTACGGAATGGTGGTGGTCCTGGCACCGGCGATCGGGCCGACGCTCGGTGGCTGGATCACGGACAACTATCAGTGGCGCTGGATTTTCTACATGAACGTGCCGGTTGGGATGCTTTCGCTGCTGCTGGTGTCACGCATTATCGAAGACCCGTTCTATCTCACCGATCAGATAAAGAAACTGCGCGGTCATGTGAGCATCGACTATATTGGAATCGGCTTTCTGGCGCTCACCCTGGGGGCGTTGCAAGTCGTGCTCGACAAGGGCCAGGAAGACAACTGGTTCCATTCGCCGCTGATCGCGACACTCGAAGTGATCTTTCCGCTAGCGCTGGTTCTGTTCGTGATCTGGGAATTGAACCGGCGCAAGCCGGTAGTGGATCTGCGGATGTTCAGAAACCCCAACTTCGCGGCGGCGGCAGCGATGATTTTCGCTTTCGGCGTGCAGATCTACGGAATGACGGTTTTCACCCCGCAGTACGTCCAGGCATTCATGGGTTATGATGCGGAACTGGCCGGCAAGACGCAGTTGCCGGGTGCCGTGCTGTTGATCCTTCTGATGCCGGTGGCTGGAATGCTGGTCAAGCGGATGCAGGCGCGCTGGCTGATCGGCATGGGCTTTTTGCTGAGCGCCCTGGCCGCCTTCCATGTCACGTATAACCTCGATCTCGATATTAATTTTCGCACCGCCGCGATGTTCCGCGTCTGGCAATCGGCCGGCTTAGCGCTGCTGTTCGTGCCCATCAACACCGCCTCCTACGTGGGCATGCCACCAGAAAAAGGCGGCGAGGTTTCCGGCACGATGAATCTGCTGCGCAACATCGGCGGCAGCGTTGGCATCTCGATGGTCGAAACCATGGTGACACGCCGCGAACAGTTCCATCAGGACGTACTTAGCGCGCAATGGACGCCCGCGCGCCAGGCCTATCGGACCGTGACGAGCGGCATGAGCGCGGACCTTTTCCATCGAGGCCTTAGTCAGTCGGAGGCGGCGGCGCAAACTACTTTGCGCATCTACAACTCCGTCATCACCCAGGCCAGCGTGCTGTCGTACATGGATGTGGCGTGGCTGCTCGCGGTGCTGTGCCTGGCCATGATTCCGCTGGTGCTGATGCTCAAGAAGAACAATCCGCAAGCGGCGCCGGTGAGCGCGGAATGAGCACAGCCCCCGCGCGATAGGAGAAGAGACGTTGAGCTTATCGATCAAACTTGGAGATGCGGGGCAGCCGCCACAAGCCGTTCGCCGAAGCACTCTTCGCCTTGACTCGAACCGAGATCAGATTATGCTCTGCGCGGCTTTGGCTTTACGGGCGGCCGCTTGCAAACCGGCCAATGCGTAATCGACCATGTGCCGGGCCAATGCGGGAGCGTCCTCCGCGGCCAAGCCGAGGCTTGGAAGCGCACGTTTCATGATGCGCCGGTCGCCAAGGATCAGGATGCAGATCGGAGCCATCAGAGTCATGCAACCGCGAGCGACTGCCGGATGGTCTTCCTGCAAGCCCATCAGCTCCCCGACCAGCTCACGCAAGATACTTGCTCCGGGTAACATCAATTTCAGTTTGGCAGCGTGGGCGGTCGGCGATACCGTGACCATGTCACGCCCGAATAACTGCAAGGCCCATGAAGAAGAGACCGGTCCCAGCAACGACTTGATAACCACATTTATGGCCGCTTGGAGTTTGGCCTCGGGCACGGTTTTGCCAGCAATCGCCAGTTCGATCTCTCGCACTGAAAAGATCCGGTTGCGGGCCTCTTCCATGACAGCGCCATATAAGGCCTCGATGCCGCCAAAGTAATAGTTGACCGCCGCGGTGTTAGTGCCTGCGCGCTCACAAATTTCCTTGGCAGTCGTACCCTCAAAGCCTTTTTGAGCAAATGTATGTCCGGCGGCTTCGAGCAAGTGCTCACGTGTACCCTGGCGCTCGTCCTCGGTTTTTCGCCGCCGAACCGAGCCAGCCCGGCGTGTCGCGTGTAATGCCATATAGCTATCTTTGCCGCTTGCGGCGGACTTCCGTCAATGCGCCCGCGCCGACACTGCAAGACGCTCTGACCAAAACCATTTTGGCAGCTTGCTGTGAAAATCTCAAATTGAAATTCTGATTTGACAATCAGCTGCCCTTAGAGCTAACGTCCTCAATCAATTAGCGCCGTCTCATGAAACGCATCCCGCTGATCATTGCACTGATACTCTTGGCCGCCGCAGGAGGGACAGCCTGGTGGCTACTCGGCGGTCACCGGCCCCAGCGTCTGCTGGTGCTTTATGGCGATGTGGATTTGCGGCAGGTCGACCTCGCCTTCAATGACAACGGCCGGATCGCCGCCGTCTATGTGCAGGAAGGCGATCGCGTTCACCGCGGTGAAATTCTGGCGCGGCTGGATACCAGCCGTCTGGAGCCGCAGCTTGAGGAGGCTGAGGCCACCGCCGCGGCCCAGCGTGATGTGGTCGCGAGGATGCATCATGGGAGCCGGCCACAGGAAATCGCCGAGGCGCGGGCCAATGTAGCATCTGCTGAGGCCGATGCCGTCAACGCCCGCGGACAGTATCTGCGGCTCAAAACTCTCGCGGCGAATGCGGTTGTGAGCCAGCAGAGCCTCGATAACGCGAAGGCGGCGCTGGATGTGGCCGAAGCCAAGCTGGATGTAAATCGAAAGGCGCTTGATTTGGCCGTGGCTGGCCCGCGCAAGGAGGATATCGCACAGGCCGAGGCCGAGTTGCAGGCCGACGAGGCGCAAGCTGACTTCCTGCGCGCACAGCTTGCCGACACAGCGCTCGTAGCTCCCAGCGAAGCGGTTGTCCGCACGCGGCTGATGGAGCCGGGCGAAATGGCGTCACCGCAAAAGCCGGTGTTCTCGCTCGCGGTGATTAATCCGAAATGGGTCCGCGCTTACGTCGCGGAAACCGACCTCGGCAAGCTGCGCATGGGAATGCCCGCTTCAATCGCAATCGACAGCTTCCCTGATCAGCGCTTCAAAGGCTGGGTAGGCTTTGTCTCTCCCGTCGCTGAATTCACGCCCAAGAACGTCGAGACCGAAGAATTGCGCACCAGCTTGGTCTATGAGGTCAGGGTCTTCGTGAAGGATCCGTCAGACCAGCTTCATCTTGGATCCCCTGCCACGGTGTCAATAGCGATCAACCGCGTGTCGCACGGCCCGCCGGCCGCCAGCCTCGCTGCAGTGGCGCGAGCGCAGCCATGAATAATCATGATGCGATTTCCTCTGCTCTAATCGGCAAGGGGCTCCACAAAACCTTTCACCGCGATAACGGCGAGGAGGTTATCGCGCTGGATAACGTCTCGTTTGAGGCTCGAACCGGTGGTCTAACTGCGCTCGTGGGCCCTGACGGAGCCGGTAAGACCACCCTGATACGCCTGGCTGCCGGCCTGATGACCGCCGGTTCCGGTGAACTGGAGGTTCTGGGTATGAACGTCGCCGCGGAACCCCAGCAAGTGCAAAGCTGCATCGGCTATATGCCACAGAAGTTCGGCTTGTATGCTGACCTCAGCGTCCAAGAAAATCTGGATCTCTATGCCGACTTGCATGGAGTTGGCGCTGATGAACGGCGCCAGCGCTATCCGCGCCTGATGGAAATGACGGCGCTCGCTCCTTTCGCGGGGCGTTTGGCAGGCCGGCTTTCCGGGGGAATGAAGCAGAAACTCGGACTCGCCTGCACGCTCATTCGCTCACCGGAACTAGTGCTGCTCGATGAGCCGACGGTTGGTGTGGATCCGCTTTCGCGCCGTGAGCTATGGGCCATCATCCTGAACCTGGTGAATGAACAGGGCCTCACTGTACTGATCAGCACTTCGTATCTGGACGAAGCCGAGAGGTGCGGTCACGTCGTCGTGATGCATAAGGGCAAGGTCCTTGCCCAAGGCCATCCTGAAGAGGTGAGCGGTCTAGCGGCTGGAAGCGTCCTCCTCGCCGAACCGTCCGCGGGATTGACACCTAGAGGTATGCAGGCGCGGCTGCTGGGCGATCCAGCCGTTATCGATGCTGTGCCGGAAGGTGGCCGGGTGCGACTTGTGATGGCGGCCAAAGCGGCCGGAGGCATCCTCGCCAGCGCTGCTGTGAAACCCGTTACAGCGCGGTTCGAGGACGGCTTTATGCTCCTCTTGCGCCAAGCCACGCCGGACTGGACGGGGGCGGCCGCGGCTCTGGAGCGTGCTCCAGAAGCTGGCGACGGGCAGCTGGTCGTCGAGGTTAATGATCTGGTTCGCGAGTTCGGCGCGTTCACGGCCGTAAACCATATTAGTTTCGAGGTTCGCCGTGGTGAGATGTTCGGCTTGCTCGGCCCCAATGGTGCAGGGAAGACGACTACATTCCGCATGCTCTGCGGCCTGCTCGCTCCCACGCACGGGACCTTGCGCGTGGCTGGCCTGGATCTCCATACCGCGCGTGCGGAGGCTCGCCAGCGGCTGGGTTATGTCGCACAGAAGTTCGCGCTCTATGGCGGCCTGTCGGTCGCCGAAAACCTCGATTTCTTTGCGAGCGCCTATGGGCTGCGCGGCGCGCGGCGGCGCGAGCGGATTGCCTGGGCCGTGGAGCAATTCGAACTTGAAGCGTTCTTACGCCAGGCGAGCGGCAAGTTGCCCGGCGGTTACAAGCAACGGCTCGCGATGGCGGCGGCCCTGCTGCATGAGCCCGAGATCCTGTTCCTGGACGAGCCTACCAGCGGCGCCGATCCGCTGGCGCGGCGTGAATTCTGGCGGCGCATCACAGTGCTGGCCGAACAAGGCGTAACTGTAATCGTCACCACCCATTTCATGGAGGAAGCGGAGTACTGCGACCACGTTGCCATCCTCGATCATGGTCAAGTTCTTGCCCGCGGTACGCCCGCCGAGATTCGCAGCCGTGCGCCGATTGGAGTGGGACATGATCCGACGATGGAAGATGCCTTCATAGCAATTGTTGAGGCTGGCCGCGGAATTGGCGTTGACTCGATGGCCGAGGCAAGTGCCGCAGCCCTGTAATGGCGACGTTGAATCAGCACGATCAGCTTACGGCCAGGGCCGCGCGCACCTGGGCGCTGGTGAAGAAGGAAACGCGGCAAATCCTTCGCGATCCGGGCAGCATCGCCGTCGGCATGGTCTTGCCAGTCGTGCTGATCCTTCTGTTCGGCTTCGGCCTTTCACTCGATGTGAAGCATGTCCCGGTCGCTGTAGTACTCGAGGACACGTCGCCAGACGCGGCAGAGCTCTCGTCAGTCTTTCAGTTGTCCCCATATTTCCACGCGCGGCTCGTGCCTTCGATGGAATTCGCAAGAGAACTGATTCTCTACCGCCAAGTGGATGGCATCATTCGCATTCGACCCGACTTCGCGCGGCGCATGCGCAACGGCGACGCTCTCGTGCAAGTGGTGGTTCACGGTGGCGACGCCAATCGCGCCCGGATCATTCAAAACTACGCCGAGGGCGCCGTCGGCCAATGGGCCGCGCGCCTTGACGCCGAAGGACAAGATATCGCAACCGGTCCAGTCGTTGTCGACCAGCGGCTTTGGTTCAACGAGACGAATGAGAGCCGCTACTTTCTGGTTCCCGGCCTGGTCGTGCTCGTGATGACCGTCCTCGGTGCCTTATTGACCGCGCTGGTGGTGGCGCGCGAATGGGAGCAAGGAACGTTCGAAGCCCTATTTGTGACGCCGGTCCGCGCCGGCGAAATCCTGCTCGGCAAAGTAATTCCGTATCTGGCCTTGGGCATTTTCGGACTAGTCCTGTGCATGCTCGCCGCCAAATTCCTCTTTGAGGTACCGTTTCGCGGTTCGCTTTGGGTGTTGAGCTTGAGCTCGCTACTCTATCTTCTTGTTGCACTCGGACTAGGACTACTTATCTCTTCGACAGTGAAATCCCAGTTTGTCGCCGGCCTTATAACGGTCGTAGCCGGGTTCCTGCCAGCGCTGATGCTCTCCGGGTTTATCTTCGATATTACCAGCCTGCCGGTAGCGATCCGGGTTATCACCTATATCTTTCCTGCGCGCTACTATGTCGCATTGCTTCAGACGGTTTTGCTGGCGGGCGATGTCTGGGCGGTGATTCTGCCTAATCTCGTGATGCTGGCCTTCATCGCAACTCTGCTCTTTGCGCTGACGCGAGCGGGCTTCAAGAAACAGCTCGGCTAAGAGATCTATGATGGCGTCTTTTTTCCGTATCGTCGCGCTGGTACGTAAGGAACTCCTTGCGATGCTCAAGGATCCGCGTGGGCGCGCGGTGCTTTTTGTTCCGCCGGCCTTGCAATGCCTGGTGTTCGGCTATGTCGTGAACTATGACCTCAACCGCGTTGCTTATGCGGCCTTCGACCGTGATCAGAGCGCCGCGTCATCTGAATTGCTCGCCGCGCTGGACGGTTCCGGTGTATTCTACCGGGTAGCCAATCTCGACCGCATGGCCCAAGTCAAAAACATGATCGATGATCGGCGCGTCTTGCTCGTGGTTCAGATCGATCAGGATTTCGAGCGGCGCTTGCTGGCCGGAGAATCAGCTAGCATTCAAGTGATTGCTGACGCGCGGAATTCCAACACCGCCGGCACGGCCTTGAACTATGTGGGCACCGTAGTCGACGCCTTCAATTCCAACTGGTGGTCCATTCACGGCGGTGGCGGACCGCCAATAAGCGTCAGTCCCCGCGCCTGGTATAATTCCAACCTTGAGACCCGCCGGAGCATTCTCCCGAGCCTGGTTGGCACACTGACGCTGGCGGAAATCCTCCTGATGACGGCGATGTCGATCGCGCGTGAAAAAGAGGAGGGAACGTTCGACCAGTTACTCGTCACACCTTTTCGTCCGGGTGAGATCATGACGGGCAAGGCCCTTCCTTCGCTATTGGTCGGACTCAGCCAGTCAACTGTTATCCTATTGGTCTCCCAGTTGTGGTTTCGGATTCCATTTGCGGGCTCTTTCGTTACACTCTACGCGGGTCTTACCTTATTCCTTTTCGCAGCATGCGGGATTGGACTTTTAGTCTCGTCGCTGGTCGCGACCATGCAGCAAGCATTGCTGGTGTCTTTCATGGTGGCGATGCCCTTCACCCTCTTGTCCGGATTATTCACCTCGCTCAGCAGCATGCCCGAGGCTCTGCAATATTTCAGCTTGATCAATCCTTTGCGCTATATGATCGATATATCGCGCCGAGTTTATCTGGAAGGTGTCGGCTTGGAACGGCTGACATTCGATTTGTGGCCATTAGCGCTGACGGCAGTATTGTCGCTATCAATCGGAGCTTGGGCATTCCGCCGCCAGCTGGGCTGATCCTCAGCTCAGTGTCCTGCGATTGATGCCCAGAGAGGAGATACGCGAAGCCAGCGTCGAAGGCTTCAAGCCCAGGAGCCTAGCTGCACCGCCCGGTCCTGAAACCTTTCCGTTGGTCTGTTTCAAAGCCTTCACGATGGCCTCACGTTCCTGCCGCTTCAGTTCGCCACGCGTCGGGAGCGTCACCTTCAGTTCCGGCTCGGTTTGCTGACCAATATTTTGGTGTGGCCGCGACGCGGGCAAAGAGAAGGTGAGCGGACCGTCGCGCCACAGAATGATCGCACGCTCGATCGTGTTTTGAAGTTCGCGCACGTTGCCGGGCCAGTGGTAGGCCGCGAGCTGGTCTAGTGCTGTCTTGCTGATTTGCGGCTCAGGGCGACTCATCCGGCGTGCGCTCTGTCTGGCGAAATGCGCAACAAGAGGCCCGATATCCTCACGGCGCTCTCGCAGCGGCGGAACTTCAACTGGAAAGACACTCAAGCGATAGAAAAGATCCTCGCGAAAGCGACCCGCGTCGGCCTCTTTCTTCAAGTCCCGATTGCTTGCGGCGATAACCCGTACATTGACTTTGCGCGTGCGAGTGTCGCCAACGCGTTCAAACTCCTGTTCCTGCAACACGCGCAGGAGCTTCGCCTGCATCGCGAACGGCACTTCGCCGATTTCATCAAGGAATAGCGTGCCGCCATCAGCGAGTTCAAAACGGCCCGGCTTGTCCTTGAGCGCACCGGTAAAGGCACCTTTCACGTGCCCGAAGAATTCGCTTTCGAAGAGACCTTCGGGCACCGCGCTGCAATTCAATTTGACTAGAGTCCGGTTATTTCGCGCGCTTCGCTCATGGATAGCGCGGGCTATCAATTCCTTGCCCGTACCGCTCTCCCCGGTGATCAGAACGGTGGCGTCAGTCGGCGCTACGAGCTCAACCTGCTGGGTAACCTTGCGCAGCCCGGAAGTCCCCCCGATGATATCGCCAAAGTTCTGTTCGCCGCGGATCTCGTCGAGCAGGTAAGCGTTTTGATCTTCAAGCCGCGCCTTTTCCTGCTCCATCAACACCCGATCCGTAATGTCTATGAACATGGTGCGCGTATACTCTCCACCCGGAACTGGCTTGGACCACCACTCGACCCAGACTGGCTTGCCGTCGTCCTTTCGGCGCAGTTCGAGCACCACGCCGCTGGTGTCTGTTCCGCGCCCGATAGACTCTAACGCTTTGCGCAGGCGGCATTGGGCGTCCGGGGTCTCTGGAACCAGGAACTTGCCGAACATCCCTTGAATCTCCTCGGGCTTGACGCCGAGGATGCGCATCGCGGTGCGATTCGCCCGCATGAAACGAGAATCGATTGTCTCATACACGTAGGCAATTGGCGCCTCCTCGAAAAGATCGCGGAAGCGTTCCTCGCTCTGCGAAAGCAAGTCGTTTGCCGCGCGCAGCGCGTCCTCTACCCGCAGTCGCTCAATCTCAGCACGCACGCGCGCGGCAAAGATTCGCATCACGGCGATGCCACGTGGGCCATCGGGCATCGGCTTGTCGTCGATAATCGCGACATGACCGAAAACTCGGCCGCGCTCATCGAACACCGGCACGCCGCAATAGCTCTGGGCTTCCCACTCCGCGAGCAAATGATCGTAGGGGAATCGCGAGCACAACTGCGCCGGAAAGTGGGCGCTTTGCCCATGAAGCACGCTCTCGCATGGAGTGCCAGTCAGCGGAAGTTCGACATTTTCGCGGAAATGATCGCGCTCCCACAACGCCAACGTTTTGAAGTGCGACCCATCGTCGGAAAGGCGGGTGACGAAAGCGTACCGAACGTCGAGCGCCAGCGCGAGACTTCGCGCCAGCGATGAAAAGAAGCGGTCGCCGGTCTCCGCTTCAACGCCCTCGGCGATGGCCCGCAGCGCGGCGTCATCGGGCGGGGCAGTCGGGGTCCTGTCGTTCTTTTCAGCCGGAGTTTCCATCATGAATCCTGAGTTTAGCCTCGCTGCCGTTCGTGCTCATCGGATGTCGGCCTTCATAGCATCACCGCCCAGACAGCCAAGACTTCTCACGAAGGGGTTAACGAGGAGTCGTAATTTTGCGATCCTTCGTCGCAATTCTTGGGGAGCCGGTCGATGAAGATCTTTGTCTTTTCCGTTGTTTCGAGCAACCCGTTAGATGGCACGGAACGTGTTGTATCCCTTCACGCGGGTGCGCCGCCGGAGAAGGAAGAAATAGCCGAGACTAAAGACTGGTATGCATCAAATTACTAGTCGATCCGCAGCTCGCCAGCAGCGAGACCAGCGTTTGTTTGACGGGTACGAGCGAACCTCGGACTGCCAGCGCGAGCAGCTCTCAAAGGTTAAGTCACATTCCGCCCGGGCCAAAGGAACGCGTTATGCACATCCAGTTACAAAGAGAATCCAATCCTGACTGGTAACTTTTATTGGAGGTTTCGATCGTGAACAATCGCCGAATAGTCACTCTCGCCGGAACAGTGCTGTTGTCGACTTTCTGTTTGGTCACAAGCCCCAGGGCCCAGGACACAAACGGAAACATGACGCAGCATGGCAATACGATGGCCACGGACAGTAAGACAACAGATCAAATGCACAACTCAATGTCCGACCCAGCGGCTGTCACAGGCAGCGAAACCACAAAAATGAAAGATGCCGGCAAAATGCATGCGAACGAAGGCCATATGATGAATGGTGATACCTCAGAAGGTGGACATCACGGCATGATGGAGGGTGGATCGGCTGGCGAGATGAGTAACTGAAGTCGAACTTAAACTCTGGAAGTTCGACTCGATGTCCAGGCTGCCTGACGAGACAGTCGAGTAAGACCACGGTTAGTGTCTCAGTTAACTGGGATACTAACCCGCCACGAAGGCAATCCAATTTGAGACGCCGCACCACGCTAAGGTGAGATCGCTGACTTCCCGATACTCATATAAACGGCGATAGGATCTTAGTCCGGCGCTTCGTTAGTTGAATAAATGAGCAGTTATACCGTCAAGACAATCGGCGTCGCAGATCGTGCGATCACTCCGACTACCGTCAAGCGCGGTGTGTGTTCGATGTTGATCGAGGCCGCGCTGCTGATGGTGTTGGTGCTGACGACAGGTGTTCCAGTGCAGGCGGCCACCGATTTGACACTAGCACCTAATCTTTCATTCGTTGATGACTCAAGTCCGAACTTTCCGATCGCAGGGAAGCACCTCGACGACGCCATCATCGCCCATGACCGCCCGACTGTAATCTTTTTCGGAACGGCACACTGCTGGAACACGGCGCGTGAGGCTGAGCGGTTGGTCGCTCTCTATCCAATGTATCGCGATCGGGTTCATTTTGTGGTGGTCAATCTCAACCACGCTTCGCCGCCGCAGCAACAACTCGCCAACAGGTATTATCCAGGTTACATACCGACGATCGCGATATTCGATAAATCCGGGCGGCTAGTTTACGACCGCGCCGGCGAGACTGCAACGGACCGCGGCGACACCCGGCATCTACAGGGATTAGTCGAATCAGCATTGCGCTAGGAGGTAACTGTCAAGTGCCTGGTGAATTCCATCAAAGATCGGTCGAACACAGTGCAAACGCCGAACGCAGCGAGGTAATGAAGAGCCTTGTAAAGCCGACGCATAAAGATGACGTCAAACCGACGGCCCGAAGTCAGCGCGGTGGAAGGAGTCTGCAACCTCTCCCGATTCGTCTTGCGCATTGGTTGAATGTTCCTCTTCTGCTCCTGATGGCTGGCAGCGGATTACAGATCTTCGCAGCGTATCCCTCGCTGGGACCCCAGGGAGCGCAGTACCGATGGTACCCCTTCCAGGGCACACCACCGCCTCGATGGCTGCGAATCGGTGGATGGCTGGCTGGAGCA
>DATJUF010000306.1:0-5752 GCA_035502655.1 Binataceae bacterium (SeqCode) | reverse complement strand
GTCGATACGTCTCAGGGAGGCCGCACGGGCTACCTCGTCGAGTATGGAGCCACCGAGCAAATTTTTGAGAGGCCTCAGCAGAAGCACACTAAGGACTACATCGCAGGCCAATTCGGTTGATCAATTGCGCGGGGGTTGAGTAAGAACTGAAGCTCAGGCCGTCGCGAGGCTTCTACCTTCACCCCCGCTTGCACCCACTCTTATACACTTCATTGCTGAAATTCGATCTGCACGTCACAATCCTATTCTCACTTGGTTCCGTTTCCAGCCTCGGCGCGCGGCCTGCGATGAAAGTTGCCGCGCTTTGCAGATGACGGCCGGGGTTAGCCGGTTTGAGCCTCCGCAGGCTATTAGATCGAGCTGACAAGGTTGTGTTGCCGCCATTACGCCGCCCGCTTACAATAACGAGCGGCGTAACGCCGCATAAGGGGAGGCGTCCTTAGCCGTACTGGGCCACAATTTATGGAACATATGCGGGACGACGAAATAAGGGCTTTGCGCGACAGTATCGCCCGTGCAGACACAGAGGTTAGCGCGTCGGTCTGGGAACGCTATCGAGGCTTGCGCGAACGAATCGAAGAACTGAAGGCAAGATGCGAGGAGGCGGCGCATTCATTTACGATCGTTTTAGTGGGTAAGTCCGGTACGCGGCGGCATCTGGTGAGAGACGGCTGGAATGAGCGCCGAACTTGTATCATGTGCGGGACCGAAGAAGTCGGCGCGTTGGCGACTGGCTTTGCACGCCGCTTCCTTACACGCAAAGTGGTATGGAGATTCGAGAAGTTGACGCGCCAGTCCGCGCGGAGCTTCACCGATCCCGAGTGGTATTTCGAGACATGCAGTATCATCCGGAACTTTTCGTTCCCGACTGGCGTAATACTTCAGCACGCCTTCCCGCGCCGTCCCGCGTCGCACGGCGGACGCCGTAACGATTTAATGATCCAGCTTTCAGGCGATGGTAGCGGGATTGAGCCAGAAAATGGCATCCCCGGCTACTTTGAATGGCTCGCAAACAAATAAAAACTTACGGTAGCCACCGTTGGCGCCGCCCGTTTCGGCAGAGCGAGTGGTGAAAATGTGAGAAGCCGCCGCGCTCTGATATCCTGCGCCGTCGGAATCGTTGCAGGGCTGGCTTTAACCGCAGGGTTGGGACATGCCCAAAAGGCGCAGCCCAGCGGAGCCGGGAATTCAGTTAACTGGATCCGCCCAGAAGATGTGCCGGCCCAGGCCAACGCACTGCGCCTACAGCTTGAAGCAGCTCAGCCATCAGTTGCGGCACAAGCTAACGTTGCACAGATCAAACTGGATATGGACCGCCTCGATCCTGACCTGGATATGCTGCTCGGCCAGGCCAACGAGGCGCTCTCCCGATCTGCGGCTTTTTTTGAATTATCGGATTTGCAGCGGCGGCTGACTGATGCCGCCGCGCCGCTTGGCGCATGGGAATCTTTTCTTGAGACCGAAGCGAAAAGGGTAGCGAAGGCGCTCGGCCAGATCACTCAGGCGCAACAGGTCTGGTCCGCAACCCAGAAGCGGCCGGAAACCGTGGCCTCAGCAGCTCTTATCGGTGGCAGTGTTAAGCGATCAATCTATGGGCTGGAACAGGCTACCGTCAGCCTTAACGCGTGGCGCGCTCACGTTCTCATCCTGAGCGAGCGGGTAACCGGCCGTATCGCCGCAATCAATGCGATGAATGACCGGCTGCAGGCCGCGGAGGCCGACCAGCGGGCTAACCTTTTCGTGCCGCGAGGCCAGATATGGCAGAGCGGCTATGTCGCCGAACTGCGCGCTGAATTGCCACGGGTTCCCGGCGAGTTGATCGCGTTCGGCCGCGAGATGCGGGAGTACGCAGCCCACAACCGCCGCCCGCTTATCCTGCAAGCCTTGCTTGCGGTGCTATTGATGTTGGGCTTCGGACGTTTGGCGGCGCGAGTGCGGAAATATCGGGGACCGAAGAAGCAAGGCTTGCGGCTGCTCGATCGTCCGTACGCGGTCGGCCTGCTGGTCGCCTTGCTGGCGACGCCATTCATCCATCCGCTTGCTCCCCATGGATTTGTGCAGGCGTTCGGCATCGCAGCACTCCTGCCTACCGCAAGGATTGTGGTCCGCACAGGCAAGCGCTCCGACCTGGCTGCGTTCGTCGGGCTGCTGATTGTGGCGCTCTTGGACCGGCTGAGTTTGGCCGTTGCGCCGCTTCCTGCGATCGGCCATGTAAGCCTGCTGCTGGTTCTGGCCGCGTCGCTGGGGCTGGCCTTCTGGTTCAAGGGCCGTCTTCGCCACGACGGCAGCGTGTCTTGGCTGCGCCGCACGGTTAATCTGGTCATGCTCATGCTCGCGCTGTCGTTTGTGGCCGGGCTCTGCGGATGGTCAGATCTGGCGACACTCGTCGGCCGCGGCACTATGGCGAGCATCTACTCGGCGCTGTATATCTTCGCCGTAATCAGCACGCTGGAGCCTTTTATCGTCTACGTACTTAGTACGCCGGCGGTTAGCCGCATCCGCATATTCGAGCGCAACACGGCGCTCCTCCAGCGGCAGGTGGAACATGGGCTGCGCTGGCTGGGCGGGGCGCTGTGGATTTTCTTCGTGCTGCGCGCAACCGGATTAGCTGATTTTGCCAGCACCACTTTGCGGGCGATTCTGAATCTTGGCGTCTCAGTCGGAGCCTTCGCGCTTACAATCGGAGGTCTTCTCGCCTTCGTAGTGACGCTGATGGCTGCGCGTTTTCTCACGCGGATCATCGATGAGATCCTCAGGGAAGACATCTATCCGCACCGCAGCTTGCCACGTGGCATGGCCGACGCAGTCTCAGCGTTGGTGCGTTACGGCATCTACACGCTTGGATTCCTTATCGCGTTGAGCGCGGCCGGCATCCAGCTCAGCCAGCTCTCGATTCTGCTAGGAGGTTTCGGCATCGGCTTGGGACTTGGCCTTCAGGATCTGGTCAGGAATTTTGCTGCGGGTCTGACGCTGCTCAGCGAGCGCCGCCTGAACGTCGGTGACCAGCTTCAAATCCCCGGTCAGGAAATCTTTGGGCAAGTGCGCTTGATTGGGATGCGCGCTACCGTTGTGCGCAATTTGAACGGCTCGGAAGTGATTGTGCCTAACGCTAACCTCGTATCCAGCGTCGTCACGAACTGGACACTTTCCGATCGTCTGCACCGTGTTGACGTGCCCGTTGGCGTCGCCTACGGAACTGACCCGGCGGTGGTCGTCGGGCTGTTGGTCGACGCCGCTCGTTCGAACAATCAGGTGCTGCAGAACCCGGCCCCGCAGGCGCTGTTCAAAGGCTTCGGCGACAGCTCACTGAATTTCGAGCTGCGCGCCTGGACCGACGAGGATTACGAAATGGTGACCAGCGATCTGGCGCTCGCGGTCCATCGGCGCCTCTTCGATGCCGCGATCGAAATCCCATTCCCCCAACACGATCTCCACCTCACGAGCGTCTCGCCCGAAGTTCGAGCCATGTTGTCAGGCCGCGAGCCTAAGGATGTGAGCGGCCCGAAACGGCCCTTGAGGGCTACCCCCAAGGGCCGGCCGGTGCGTCCGTAATCGGACTACTGCCGGATCGATCGGTCACGGCTGGCAGCTAGCCAGATTTTTTTGGTGCGGGTGGCACGCCCGCCGCAATCGTCAGTGGTAGCGTGAACTTGATCACCTGCGGCGGTTCGCAGACCGTGTCGCTGCACGCCTGAAATTTCAGCGTCCCCGCAATCGAGTAAGATCCGGGTTGAATCATCTCGCCTAATGGCTTCAGGAATGGCGCAGGCATCGGCGGACTCCATTTGATTCCCACTTTGCCATGTGCCTTTAACCCGCCATCATAGACCGGCAGCGTCTCGCCGAGAGCCTGAAGAAGAAGTGGCTGCGCCGCAGGTAATTCGAGTGATTGCTCGGCGATGAGCGGACTTTCGAGTGTCAGTTCGACCGCCTGATAGCTGGCCGGGAGCGGCTTCCCGTAGATATGCCAGCCCGGATCCAGGCGCAGATCCAACGCGAGTCCGAGCTCCTGGCCTGGAAAACAGCGGTCGGTCGAGAGTGAAACCTTCGCATGAAGAACGCCAGCCTCAACCGCGACGGAGTTCGCGCCTGCGTCATCGAAATTCCGCAGCACAACTTCAGAGGCGGTCGCCCGATGTTCATAGTTGCGCAGGAAGAGCTTGTCTCGCACGATGCCATCGGGGGCGATGAGGTATTCGCCGGGCCACGGCATCCCATACATCATCTTGTGATCTTCGGGGACATTAGTGTTGAGAATGCCGAAGGCGCGGATGACTTTGCTGCCAGTGTCGGAGAGCATCGGATAGCCGATATGATAGGCGTCGCTGAAATCCTTGAGAACCTCGCGCGAATCGAAAGTGATTGACGCCGCCTTAATTCCGTGAGCCTCCAGTTTGGAAAGACTATTTTGCAGCTCGACGAGCTGATTACGGCAATAGGGTCACCAGCCGGCACTGCGGCTGAAGACCAGCAACAGCCCATTGGGGCCAACCAGATCGTGTAGCGAGCGGTTGCGCCCAGCCTGGTCCGGCAATGTAAAATCGGGAACCTTCGAGCCGATTTCCGGACCGGTGCGAAAGCCGTCATTTTGGGCCTCGACGAAATCGAGCCATTCGCTGGTCTGGATATCAGCGCCGCCCGCTCCCATTTTGCGCACGACGCCGTGCAGAATTTCGGCCTTTTTAGCTGCTTCCATAATTCAACCGCCTTTTAGTGAACGCATCCGGTGATGCCTGATAACTTCGCCCTGGCCATTGCCGCAAGGCGATCCTTATTTAGCAAATCCCCGCACTTAATGCTCACCGCCGTGCTGGATAGCATGTTAGAACAATCAGCGTGGCTCGCTGACCAGACCCTGGCGGGTGTGCTGTGCGGAAATTCCATTCGCCGCGGGCGCTCATAGGAATGATTAGAGCTTCATCCAGTTGGCGGATCACATTAGTGTGCTTGACGGTTAGAGGCGCGATACACTACTTCAATAATGGGCCAGGTTACGAAGCAAAATCGAATCGAGGCGGAGAGATAAATGGAACGACCCGTAGAACAAATCCACAAGCTGAAATATCCCGGAGCGGTTGACGCGGACGGCCATATCCTCGAAGCAAAGACATGCTGGGAGGAGTATTGCGACCCGAAGTATCGCGCCAATGCGCTCCGTATAAAGCTCGACAAAGACGGGCTTGAATACCTGGAGATTAACGGCGTGCCGTCGCGCGTGAGTCGTGGCGGGAGCTTTGGATCGGTCGCACAGATGGGCCAGGTCACCCGCACGAAAGGCCAGTTTGACCCGCGAATCCGTTATGGAGAGCGCTTGCCACTGGGCGCGGCCGACGCCAAAGAGCGGATCGAGCGCCTGGATAAGGAGGGGCTGGAGGCGGCGATTATCTACCCGAGCCTCGACCTGACGTGGGAAACCGAGTGCGAGGACGCTGATTATGCGCAGGCGATGACGCGGGCGTATAACCGCTGGGTATCGGACTGGTGCGCCGACAGCGGTGGACGGCTGGTGCCGGTGGCGCATCTGTCATTGGGCGATCCGAAAGCCGCAGCAGAGGAACTAGAGCGGGCGGTCAAGGCCGGCCACAAGGGCGGCTGGGTCGTGATGTTCACGATGAACCGCAAGCCCCACGCCCATCCCGACAATGACGTCCTGTTCGCCAAGGCGCAGGAACTCGACGTCCCGCTCGGGATTCACGTTTCGCTGGAACCGCAATGGTGCTGGCCGGGACGCTACGACAAGGAGTACATCCAC
>DATJUF010000305.1:0-8159 GCA_035502655.1 Binataceae bacterium (SeqCode) | reverse complement strand
GCGCGTTCCGCGCGCGGCAATCCGGATGTCGCAGTTGAGCGCAACCTGCAGGCCGCCGCCGATGCAAATGCCGGCAATCATCGCGATAATCGGCTTGGGACTTCCGAGAAGGGCCTTGCCCGCGTTCCCCGGCGCCTCGCGGTACGCGCGCGCCTGATCGGCATTCGCGCGATGGCTTGGGAACTCGGAGATGTCTGCCCCTGAGATGAAGGCTTCGGGCGTGACGCCGCGCATGATAATCACGCGCACGTCCGGGTTGGAGTTCAGTTCCTCGACTCCCTCGACGATCCGCTGCCAGGCACGGAAGTTAAGCGCGTTGCGCACGTGGGGGCGGTTGACGATCATCCAGCCCAGAGGAGGCTCATGTTCGACGATCAGAGGATTGTCCGTTTCTGCTTTGGCCATCTTAAGATACCTCTCATTTCCGCCCGATCTGACTTACGAACCTGCCCTAAAGCCGTTCGTGGGGGGTCATCGCCTAACGGCAACCACGAAGCGCTTAGAGTTTGGCAATTATCTCGTTGGCGATCCGTTCTAAACCAGCGCGTAGCTTCATTGGATCCGATGACGGCGGTCCAAAGATTACGCGGTGAACGCCCACGTCCTGGGTTGCCTTTACCGCATCGAGTTTCGCCGCCGCCATCGCCGTAAACTCAATTGGTGAGGAATCGCGCCCGGCCTTGCCTGCCTCCTCGCGCACCTGCGCGAAAATCTCTTTCAGCTTATCCGGCTGCACGATCGTCGGGAAGAAACCGTCGCCGAAGCGCGCGGCACGCCGCGCCGCCGCTGCCGAATAGCCTCCAACGTGGATCGGCACACCACCCGCCTGCACCGGCTTCGGCAGGCTTTTCGCCTCATGGAAATGGTAATACTTGCCGTGGAAGCTGGCCGGCGTAGCGCTCCACAGCGCGCGCATCGCCTGGATCGATTCGTCGGTGCGGGCGCCGCGCGTATTGAACGGGACGTCCACCGCCTCAAATTCCTCCTTCATCCAGCCGCTGCCGATACCGAGAATCACCCGCCCGTGTGAGAGCACGTCGAGCGTCGCAAGTTGTTTCGCCAGATACAGCGGATGGCGCTGTGGCACAATTACAATTCCGGTCGCCAGTTTAATCTTGCTGGTGATTGCCGCAGCATAGGCCAGTGGGATCAAAGGATCGGGAATCGCGACACTGTCGCCACCCGGCATTTGGCCATCCTTCGATCCCGGATAGGGCATGTGCGGCTGCGGAATGATCACATGCTCGACCGTCCAGATTGATTCAAAGCCCAATTCTTCGGCGTCCCGCGCCAGTTGTGCGAACAAATCAGGACGGCTGAAGGGACCGGAATTCGCAAAGCTGATTCCCGCTTTCATCGCTTGACCTCATCACCGTAGGCACCGTGGCTCTTCCGGCTGATTAATTCTTTCGCTGACACCCTACGCTGCTCAAAGCCTGGCGATTATCTCGTTACCGAGCTTATCGAGTCCCGCCGACAGCTTCTCCTTGTCGTTGCCCGGCGGCGGAATCACCACGCGTACTATCCCGATGTCCTGCAAGGCCTTGAACGAATCGAGGGTCGCACGGCCCATGCATGATAGTTCGATCGTGTCAGCGTTGCGGCCATGCTTCACCGCTTCGCCGCGCATCAGGGCGAATAACTCTTTGAGTTTCGGGATTTCGCTAAGCGCTGGGAAGAAACCATCGCCCAGGCGGCCTGCACGCCTGGCGGCAGCAGGCGAATGCCCGCCAATATGAATGGGAATGCCGTCCCGCTGCGCGGGTTTGGGATAGCTCATGGCGGGACCGAAGTTGAAATGCTTGCCGTGGAACGAGGACGGTCCGTCACGCCATAGTGCCCGCATCGCCTGGATCGATTCGTCAGTGCGCGCCCCCCGCTGATGAAAATCGAGGCCCAGAGCGTCGAACTCTTCCTTCAGCCAGCCGCTGCCGATACCAAGAATCATCCGTCCGCCCGAGAGGAGGTCGATCGTCGCCACCTCTTTCGCAACGTATACCGGATGACGCTGCGGCAGAATCACGACACCGGTCGCCAGCTTGATTTTCTTCGTGATCGCGGCAACAAAGCCCAGCGGAATCAGCGGATCAGGAATCGGTACGTCTTCACCACCGGGAATCTTGCCATCTTTGGAGTAGGGGTACGGTGATTGATAGCCCTGTGGAATCACCACGTGCTCGACTGTCCATAGCGACTCGACGCCGGCATTTTCCGCGGTGGTAGCCAGATGAGCCAGGATTTCCGGCTGGCTGAACGGTCCGGCATTCGCAAACAATAGTCCGACTTTCATGCAATGGCTCCTATGTTCTTCTGTGATGGCTCACTGGCACCAAACCTCGGCTTCAGGAGTCTCAGATTCTAAAGCAGCCGATACGCAGACTCACGGTTTCGCCTGCGAGCGCCGTCGCCGTGATCGCTTTGGCTTTATGTATCGCGCTCAGCGCCACCATGACAATCCCGTGAAAGTCGTATTATTCGGTGTGGGCGCGCCCAGGAAATTCCTTTACCGCGCCGCCGTAGCGGGCTAATTAGATAGCCCATGGATATCGGCAAACATGGTCTATGGTTTTTCCTCGACGGCATGACTGCGCCTGAAACGGCGGACTTCGCGCAGAAGGTCGAGAAGTGTGGTTACAGTGCTTTATGGCTGCCGGAGGCCGTTGGCCGCGAGCCGTTCGCTCATACCGGCTATCTCGCCGCCAAGACGGACTCGCTGATCTTTGCGACCGGAATCGCCAATATCTGGGCGCGTGACCCGATTACAATGTCGGCGGCGGCCAATACTGTTGGCGAGTTGTCCAACGGGCGTTTCGTGCTCGGTATCGGCGTCAGCCACAAGCCGCTGGTAACGAACCTGCGCGGCCATAGTTACGACAAGCCGTACAGCTACATGAAGGAGTATCTGCCAAAGTATAAGAGCGCGCTCTATCGTGCACCCAAGGCCAAGGAAGAAGTGCCGGTCGTACTTGCCGCCCTGCACCCGAAGATGTTGCAACTGGCCGCGGCCGAAACAAATGGCACCCATACTTATTTCGTCCCGCCGGAGCATACCGCGCAGACCCGCGCCGCGATCGGGCCCAAGCCGTGGATCTGCGCCGCCCAGGCGGTGATTCTCGAGACCGACGCCGCCAAGGCTCGTGAAGCTGCGCGGAAATATATGAAGACCTACGTGCCGCGCTTGCCGAACTACACCAACAATCTCAAGAAGCTGGGTTGGAAGGACGAGGATTTCGCCAACGGATGCAGTGACGCGCTGGTCGATGCGATCGTCGCATGGGGCAATGAAGACAAAATTCGCTCGCGCATCGACGCCCACTTGAATGCCGGTGCTACCCACGTGTGTATTCTGCCAGTGAGCGTTAGCAGCGAGGTTCTTCCGGATATGCGCGCGGTCGAAGCTCTTGCGCCGAAGTGAATCGCAGGCTGCTGGTTGCCGCTGCCATGACGCTTGTGATCGGTGCAGCCGGATGCGGTCCATCGGCCGAACAGGTTCGCGAGGCGCAGGCTGAAGCCGCACAGGCCCGGATCGACACCGCCCGAGCCCAGGCCGATGCACGCAAGGCTCAGATTGCCGCCCAGCAGGCCCAGATCGCGGCTGATCACGCACAAAAAGTCGTCCAGGAGGATGTTAAGGAAATCAACCGCGCCTGCGATCACATTGATCAGATTCTGAAGGAGCGCAGAGCGGAACGGGAGTCGGATAACTAGCGCGCTAATCTCAACCGCATGCGCAGCTTTTGAGGAGAAATTTGAATGAAACTTTACAACTTGAATCTTTCCAACTTCGCTACCAAATGCCGGATCGTGGTTTTCGAGAAAGGCGGTAATATCGAGATCGCCGACATCCCGGGCGGCAATCCTAAGTCTTCCGAATACTTGAAGATCAATCCCCTCGGCAAGATTCCGGCGCTGCAAACTGATGGCCTCGTGATCACGGAATCCGAGGTCATCAACGAGTATCTTGAAGAAAAATTCCCATCACCGGCACTATTGCCAAAGTCGCCCGAGGATCGGGCCAAGGTCCGTTTTCTCTCGCGCTTCAACGATCTTTATCTCGATCCGCCGTTCCGTGCCCTCTTTCCCCATTTGAATCCAAAGAACCGTGACGACGCCGTGGTTTCAGCCAAGCTCGGCGAGTTGCAGGAGCGCCTTGATTTGCTTGAGACGCTTCTACCTGCCAGCGGTTTCGCCTTCGGTGCTCAGTTCACAATAGCCGACTGCTCTATCGCGCCGACGATGTTCTTCCTGACGAATCTGATGCCTGCTTTCGGCGCCAAGCCACCTACTGAATCACGTCCAAAGCTGGCCGCCTGGTGGACCCACGTGCAGACACGGCCATCAGTCAGCAAGGCGATCGGTGAGATGGGGGTGGCATTGAAAGCAATGATGGGCGGCAAATAGCGGCGCGGCGATTTACGTGAGGGGCCTGAAGGCGGCCCCTTAAACTTGTTGAACAACGCGGAAATCCCTGGCGGGCCTCAGCCTCCACTCGCCGCTTTCAGGTCAACAGCTCGCAACGATAATCGGGAGCGCATATGGAATTTGAAACGCTGGCAACCGGATACGGACTGCTCGAAGGTCCCCGCACCGACGAACATAATCGGCTTAATTTCAGCGACATCCGAGGCGGCGGCGTCTATCGCCGCAGTCTGGACGGCAAAATCGAGACGCTGATCCCGGATCGCAAGTCGGTCGGCGGCATCGCCCTGAACCAGGACGGTGGCCTCGTTGTTACCGGCCTGACGCTCGCGCGCTGGGATCCAAAGACCGGCAAGCTCCACGACCTCTTCGCCGAATGGGAAGGCAAGCCGCTCTTCGGCATCAACGATTTGACCACGGACGACAGCGGCAGCATCTGGTTCGGCACGTTTGGCTGCGACATCAACAAGTTCGATTTCAAGAGCAAGCCGCCAACAGGTTCACTTTTCCGTATCGATCCTCCAGGAAAAGTCACCAAGCTGTGGGACGGCGTCGAGGTGACTAACGGCCTTGGCTTCAGTCCCGATCGCAAGCTGCTCTACCATTCCGACTCGACCACCAAAGCTGTCTGGGCCTATCCTGTACGTTCCGACCGCACCGTCGGCGACCGCCAGCTTTTCGCCCGATTACCCGAAGGAATGCCCGACGGCATGACGGTCGACCGTGACGGCGGAGTATGGGTCGCGACCGTAGCCGGACGGGGCGAGGTCGTGCACTTCAAGCCCGACGGCACGATCGCCGAGCGCATCAAGATTCCCGCCAAGACGATCACTAGCGTCGCGTTTGGCGGACCCGATTGGAGCGATCTCTACGTAGTCACGGCGAACAACGATAATCGCGAGTTGAAGGGCACGGTGTTCCGTACTCGTTCTGATATTCCGGGACTGCCGGTGCCAAAGTCGATATTTTAGGCGGTCTAGCTGCGGGGGCTTGCGGGTGGGACGGCGGCACTACTGATTGCTCAACTGGGCTCTTAGGCCGCCGACCTGATCCTGCAGCTTCAAGATGTAGTCCTGCTGCATCTGAATCTGCTTCTCGAGGTCGAACTGGCTGGCATTCCAGTCCGGTTCGTCAGATTTGTCAGGCGCGGCTTTGTCTGAAGCGGTTTGCGCCGAATAGCATTGCGCAAGCGGTGTTTCCTGCTGGACGCATTCATTAAGCCGTGCGCGCTCCTGTTGCAAAGCAACTATTTGCTGCTTCTGTTGAGCCAGGGCGTCACGCAAATCCTGGTCTTTCTGCTGAGTATTCTGCCGATTCGTCATAATGTCGTAAGTGCCAGCCGCGGCTGCGCCCATCCATCCGCCGCCCTCGGCTCCTTGCGGCGAATTGCTGATTAGTCCCGTGGTCAACGCGCCCAGCATGCCGCCAGCCGCCGCATGCGCTGCAGTATCGACAGCAGGGGGCATGTCGCGCAGCACGCACATAGCGGTTGGGCTTTTCAGCACCTCGACCGCTTCACCACTAACCGTAACGGTCGTACCGGCGTCGTTATCGTTCGCATGCACGCCGATAACGGCGTCGGCATCTTCGGGGTATTGTTTCATCGCAAGCGCCCGCAGCCGGTTGGCCAGCGTTGTGTCGCTGGCTTCAAACGCCGCTTCGCCGTACGGCTCGGTCAGGCTGATGGGTCCAAGGTCGCGATAACACTGCTCGTCAAGGCTCTGATTGGTGACGTAGATATAGCGGTTGGGATTGGCTGTGCGATGAGTTTGCGCCTGGGATGAACAAGCTGCCGTGAGCAAGCCAATCGCCAGCAAGCCATACCTCATACGCAACACCATCGGCTTAACTAAACTTTCCACGCTTCAGATTACAACGCCTGGCAAAATACAGGCATGAATTCTGCTGCTCAAACCTTCTTCCGCAAGACGAATCGGACCGCTTGCAGGTTACGCCAGAGAACTGAATATGCGCCGCACGTTCAGCCCGATCTCGCGCGCCGATACGAGCGGCATCCCCGGTTCTAGCCCTTGGCCTTTTTGCCCGCCCGTTTGCGCCGGAAATGCGGTATAACTTCATCGGCAAATAGCTTCATGGACGAGCGCACTTTCTTCGGCTCAATACCCGGCAACTCCATTCCGAACGCCAGATGGGTGCTGTAAGCTTCCATAGGCTCAATTTGCTTAATCGCTTCGTCAGGCGTCCCTACGATTAAATCAAAGTCGCCGAGCGCTGCCTGTTTACGAAATTCGCCCAGCGGCGGGATATTCGTGTAATTCTCGTCACCGCGAAGATCGCCCGCTTCGGCCAGCCATCCGCCGTAGCGTGTCATCAGATAATGCAGCCCAAATTCGCACGTATCCCAAGCTTTCTCGGTACGCGAGCCAAGAAAACCGAAGCGCAACTGCGCGATATTGAATTCACCTGGATCGCGCCCCGATGCCCGTAATTCCTGGCGGTAAATTTCAGCTTGCGCGGCGCCGGTTCCAGCGAGATGGTAGCCGTTGCGCGCTGCCCGCTCAGTCGCCGGCCGTGAGCGCGCACCAATCCAGATCGGCGGATGAGGCTGCTGGACCGGCTTGGGGTAGAGCGTCACATCGCGCACAGTATAATGTTTCCCTTCATAGCTAAAGTTGTCTTGTGTAAACGTGCCTTTGACGATCTCAACGCCTTCGCGCAAGCGCCGGCTGCGCTGCTCGCGAGGGATATCGAAACCGCGGAACTCGCTCGGGACGTAACCCTGGCCGAGGCCTAAGTCGAAACGTCCGTTCGACAGCACATCAATAGTCGCGGCATCTTCGGCCACGTGCAAAGGATTATGCAACGGCATCAGCAGGACGAAGGTGCCAATTCGTATTCGCCGGGTGCGTGCGGCGATGGCCGCCGCCAAGGGGATCATGCTGGGCGAGTAGCCGTCCTGGACGAAATGATGCTCGGTAAGCCAGATCGTATCGAATCCTAAATCCTCTGCCTCGGCGGCCAGATCGATATGCTTTCGATACAGGTCGGCATAGGACAATTCGTTTTTCGACGAATTGCGAAAGGAAAAAAGCAGTCCGAAATTCACGAGTTTTTCCTCCGTTCGATTAAGCTGCTGACCCGTCAATCAACCATGAACTGGAGCGGACTGCCGATCGCATCCGCCACGAACCAGTTAATCGCGAGAGATTTATTCGGAATTAGCAGCAAACTCCAGCGCAATCGCCTCATTAGTCCACGAAAGAGATCGGCCTACTCCTTGCTCGTAATCACGGCACACTAGCGAAGTCGCTGAGAAGATGGCGGAAACGTTGAATTATTCCTGATTAACGATGGCAAACGCCAAAATAGTGGCGCCAGCAACTCTTTCCACGCCCTCTTAGTGACGGCGGATTGGCATGGTGCCGTATTCTTTCCTCCGCTCACTTGAGGTATCGGCACAATTGCCCGGAGGTCCAGAGGTGTCAGTTCGGGTATTGATCATCGAAGACGACCAAGTCACAGCCCAGAGCCTGCAACATCGGCTTGAGCGCATCGGATGCAAAGTCGTAGCGATCGTCGGCAATTCTGCCGATGCTATCGCACAGCTTCACGAACAAAAGCCTGACCTCGTAACGCTTGATATCAACCTGTCCGATATCGACGGCGGCGACGCTGTCAAGGTCTACGAAACGATTCGGATCGAAAATCCCGGATGCGAAATCGCCGTGATCACTGGATCGGCTTTTCCACGCCATCGCGATATCTTTCGCCGTGGCGTA
>DATJUF010000304.1:0-10668 GCA_035502655.1 Binataceae bacterium (SeqCode) | reverse complement strand
GCATTACCGGAGTTGCTGATCATCTACGGACTGATTGGCCTGTGGCTGACACGTCCGCTGGCCGGGACAGTTCCCGATGACCCCTCACTTGAGAAGGCTATTGGCACCCGTCAGCACATGATCGCGAAGGCGCGGCTGATGGCGGCAATCGTATTGCTGATCGCGCTAGCCGCTGATGCCGGCTATTGGACCTATAATCGCTGCTTGCGTTCCGATCTGCGCGTGACCTTTCTCTCAGTGGGCGAGGGCGACGCGGCGGTGGTCCGTTTCCCCGGCGCGCGTGTGATGCTGATCGATGGCGGCGGTGCGTTCGGTGGCACCTTCGATCCCGGTGAGCGGCTGGTGGCGCCATACCTATGGTCGCAAAAAATCATGCGGGTGGATTACGTGGTGGTAAGTCATCCCGACCGTGACCATTTCGGCGGGCTGACATTTATCGCTCGCAACTTTAAACCGCGCGAGTTCTGGACCGGCGGCACGTCCAAAGATGATGACAGCTATCAGGAGTTGGTCGCCGCGATGGAGGCAGCCGGGGCGCGATCGCGGCTATGCAATACGGTCACGCCGTCGCAAACGATTGGTGGAGTTATCTTGCGCTGTCTCTGGCCGCCGACGGCCTTGACCGAAACCAAGGACAACAACGAATCGGTGGTGGTGCGGCTGCAGTACCATGGCAAGACCGTGCTCTTTACGGGCGATCTCGAAGCCAAGGCCGAGCGGGAACTGATAGCCACCGGCGCTAACCTAAACGCGACGATTCTCAAGGTGCCTCATCATGGGAGTAAAACCTCGTCGAGCGCAGAGCTGCTGGAAGCGGTCCGACCGGAAGTAGCGGTGATGTCGCTCGGTTATCACAACCGCTTCCACTTTCCGGCGGCGGTAGTGGTCGATCGCTATCACGCCGACGGCATTACGTTATTGCGGACGGATCAAATGGGCGCAGTCTTCGCCGATGTGGATCGCAACGGCAACCTCAGTATGGCCTTCGCCAACAGCGCCCTCAACCTGCACGAAAGTCACTAATAGCTGCTAGGCCAGCCGCTTCCGGCGTTCCCTCGCTTATGTCGGATATTTGCGCCCGCCGCGAAAGTTTGCGACTCCGTTCACACTCTGATAGGAGTATCTTCACAGTCATTTAAATCATTCGGAGGAACGTTCGATGGAAGTGGCCTATGCTGAACCCGCCGTATTCGACAAAAACTGTGAAATTCGACTCGGAATCGCTTCATGGGATGACGGCACCCACACTCACAAGTCCGTAAAATTCACTTGGTTCGACAAAAATGGAAAGGCTGCCCGCGGGGGCGAAATGCCGGTCGAGGCTCTTCCTCAAGCATTGGACTTCGCGATCCGAAAAGGGTTCATCAGCCTCTGTTAACTCGGGACGGGCAGTTCCCTTTAATACGATTGCCGGTCTGTGGTGTGTCCGTTCAAACTGATGCACTACCTCTTGGGTAGCTGTCGCAGTTATTGCATCAACATCGAGGAAATTGCGAATCATGGACGAGATGAACAAGAAAAAGCTGTACGTTTGGCGCTTGGCCGCGTTTCTGGGTGCCAACAACATGCATATGTCGGGCGAGGAATTGGCCGACCACTTGAATCGCAACAACTTCACGACCGGCTATGGTGAAGAATTTAAGGGCGGCCCAGGAACTTACAAACTGATCTCTCGAACGTGGCGATGGGTCCACGACGAGCTCGGGTTAGATGAGGAAGCAGATAAAATTGCCGAGGCTTATGTAACGCGAAACGGCAGTCACGCATGGGAAAAATAAAAAATCTGCATAGGCAAAACCACCTACTATTAGAAGTTCGGCAAGTTGACGGCGCAATGGGGGCTATGAAAAACTAACGGTTTGCGGGGGCGTGCCCGTTGCGCTACGTCTCTATACGACGAGCCTTCCAGGCGAAACCGGAGGACATCCATGGCTGAGCAGCCGAAGCAAGAAGCAGCAACCGATGCGGGTCTGCGCCCGATCCTGCCTATCTTCAAACTCGAACCAAAACCCCACCTGGTCGGGATCAAATGCGGCAACTGCGGCGCGGTATTTCTCGACCTGAAGCGGCTCGCCTGCTCGAAATGCGGCACCAGCGGACGCTTCGAGCAGATCCCGCTTTCGACCAAGGGCAACGTCTGGGTCTTTTCGGTGATTCATCAGTCATTTCCGGGAATCAAGACACCTTATGTGACGGCGATCGTAGATCTGCCCGAGGGCGTCAGTGTCAAGTCGAATCTGGTGGATGTCGATCCGGACGATTTGGAAAAGAATCCGAAGAAAGCTTTCGGAATGCCTGTGGAACTAGTGGGTAATGTGGTCGCGAAGGATCGCCAGGGACATGACGTGGTCGCGTTCCAGTTCCGTCCGAGCGCGAACTAAAATAGAGTATCGATAAGAACCAGTTATTGTTTTGATTCAAGCGGCGTGGCGCGAACCCTCGGCCCGCAGCCAAGCCCTTCAGGAGGATTAAAATGCGCAACGTTTACGTTCTCGGCACGGGCATGATCAAGTTTGGCCGCTATCCTGACAAATCGGTGCCGGAACTGGGCGCCGAAGCCGCGCTCGTCGCCTTGAAAGATGCAGGCATCGGAATCAAGGACGTCGAGTTGTTCGCGTCGGGTAACCTTTTCCAGGCCAACGCAATGGTCGGTCAGCGGATTCTTCAGCAGGTTGGCCAGACCGGAATCCCCGTAATCAACGTCTCGAACGCCTGCGCCACCGGCTCTACCGCCTTTCGCGAGGCCTACATGGCGGTCGCGTCAGGGATGTATGACGTGACGATGGCAGTCGGCGTCGAGCAGATGGGCAAGCAGGGGCTGCTCGGCGGTGGCGGCGGCGGCACCGATCCGGCGTACGCGACCGAAGGACGGCTTGGCTCAGGCCTGATGCCAGCGGTTTTCGGCCAGGCGGGCGTCGAGCATATGCGGAAATACGGCACGACGCTTGAGCACTTTGCGAAGATTTCCGTGAAGTCTCATCAGCATGCGACCAAGAATCCATTCTCGCAGTATCGCAACGAAGTGACGCTTGAGGACGTGCTCAATGCGCGTATGGTCGCCTTCCCCAACACCCTCTATATGTGCTGCCCAACCGGCGACGGCGCAGCGGCGGCGATTCTCGTGTCCGAAGACAAGCTGAAGCAGCTTGCCGGTGGGCGCAAGCGAGCTAAGGTTGCGGCCTCGGTGCTCACGTCGGACCCGTACACTGATCGTGACCTGACGCTGCCCGATGTCAGCACGCTGACCCGCGCTGCGGCGAAGAAGGCCTACGAGACTGCTGGTATTGGCCCGAAGGACCTTGCACTGACGGAACTGCATGACTGTTTCGCGACGGCCGAGCTGGTGCATTACGAAAATCTCGGACTGTGCGGTGATGGCGAGGCCGGCAAGTTTATCGATGAGGGCGGCGGCAAGCATCCGGCGCTCGGCGGCAAGTCGCCAGTCAACGTTTCGGGCGGCCTGCTCTCAAAGGGTCATCCGCTGGGTGCAACTGGCGTCGCTAATATCTGCGAAGTGGTATGGCATCTGACGGAGGATGAGCGGGCGAAGGAGCGTCAGGTTCCGAATGCGAAGGTCGGCTTGGCGCACGTGATCGGGCTCGGCTCCGCCTGCACGATCCATATCTTGACCGTTTAAGCGCCGCGAAGGATTTAGTGAATCAAGGGGCCGCTCACGGGCGGCCCCTTTTGCTTGGCTCGGCGGCACCATAGATTGTTGATTCGGCGATGTGACTGCGCCGAGCAGCCAAAGACGGGCATCACCAGCCGGTGAAAATTGGGTTGGCTGCGGCCGGGTAATAATTCAGTGGGCATCACAAGGTTAAGAGGGTTTCAGGACATTATTGGCGCTGATGCGCGCGCGGTGAGTATTGTCGAGGATACCGCACGGGCGGTCGCCGAACGCTACTCGATTCATGAGATTCGCATCCCGCTGATGGAGCGGGTCGAACTTTATCAGCGGTCGAGCGGCGAGACTTCCGACGTGGTCGAAAAGCAGATGTACGCTTTCGCGGACCATGACGAGGCGCAGACGATGCTCGCGCTTCGTCCAGAGGGGACGCCGGGCGTCGTGCGGGCCTATATCGAAGCGGGCCTTGACCGCAGCGACCCCGAACAACGCTTCTACTATTCCGGCCCGATGTTTCGGCGCGAGCGCCCTCAGAAGGGACGCTTCCGCCAGTTTCATCAGTTCGGCGTAGAGATTTTCGGGCGGCCCGACGCGGCTTGCGACGCCGAGCTGATGGTCATGATCGACGAATTGCGCCGGGAATTGGGCCTCGAACTGGAGTTTCAAATCAATTCGCTCGGCGATGCGCAGTGCCGTCCGGCCTTTCGCGCGGCGCTGCTGGGATGGGGCAGGGCGCATCTGCATGAGTTGTGCGAGGATTGTCATCAGCGGCTCGAACGCAACCCGCTGCGCTTGCTTGACTGCAAAATTGACGTGAAAAAAGTCGAATCGGCGCCGCGTAGCACTGATTATCTATGCGAGGAATGCCGGAAGCATTTCGACACGGTGCAGGCGCTATTGGCGGAGGCCGGCGTGCCTTACATCGTCAACCCCAAGCTGGTGCGCGGGCTCGACTACTATAACCGTACGACCTTTGAGGCGATTTCCGGCGCGATCGGCTCGCAGAGCGCTGTAGTGGCTGGAGGACGCTACGACGGACTGGTCGAGACCCTGGGTGGCGCGTCAATCGCCGGGACCGGCTTCGCGATCGGCGTCGAGCGGATCGCTCTGGCGCTGGAAGCTGAGCGTTTCCGCATCAAAACGACCCCAGACGTTGCACTGATCGCAATGGGTGAGGCGGCGCTGCACACCGCGATAGGACTCGCGCGCGGCCTGCGCCAAGCGAACCTGCGGGTCGAGTTGCTATCGCCTGAACGCGGCCTGAAAGCGCTGCTGCGGCGCGCAGACAAAATCGGTGCGCACCACGCCTTGATTCTCGGCGCTAATGAACTGGCCAAGGGTGTGGTGCAGTTGCGCGATTTGAAATCGAGTACGCAGCGGGAAGTGCCGCTGGCCGAAACCATCAATGCCCTCGCCGCCGATGCTGAAATTCAACTCTCACCTGTGCGCCCTCTGGAGAGGGATTGAAAGCAGGCTCTCGCCGGCGTCGGATGCCAAGGAAAACCTGGGCCTGAACCAGAAGAGGCTAGCCAAGCCTGTTTCATGTGCCAGCGTGGACGGCTATTCTTTCGGGCTTGAGTTCATCTGATTATGCCGAACGAAACTGAATATTCGCCGGTGCCGCCGTGGCAACGCAGCGATTATTGCGGGACTTTGCGCGCTGCTGACGCGGGCCGCGAAGTGGCGCTGTGGGGCTGGGTGGCGTCGCGCCGCGACCATGGCGGCTTGGTCTTTATTGACCTGCGCGACCGCGAAGGGCTGGTGCAACTGGTCTTCAATCCCGAGCGCGATCCAGTCTCGCATAAGGTGGCCGAGGCGGTGCGGGCCGAATACTACCTGGCGGCCAAAGGTAGAGCCGCGCGCCGTTCGGACGCGACGATCAATCCCGAATTGCCGACCGGTGAAATCGAAGTGATGGTCAGCGAAGCGGTGATTCTCAACCCGTCGCAGCCGGTGCCTTTTCCGCTGGCCGGCAATGCGCCGGTCGCCGAGGAATTGCGGCTAAAGTATCGCTATCTCGACTTGCGCCGTGCGGAGATGCAACAGAACCTGCGCCGGCGCCATCAGGCGTTGCGCGGTACGCGCGCCTTCCTCGACGCCAACGGCTTCGTTGAGATCGAAACGCCGATCCTGTTCCGCGCCACGCCGGAGGGCGCGCGTGACTACCTGGTGCCGAGCCGGGTCAATCCCGGACGCTTCTATGCGCTGCCGCAATCACCGCAACTGCTCAAGCAAATCCTGATGACTGGCGGCTTCGACCGCTATTACCAGATCGCGCGCTGCTTCCGCGACGAAGATTTGCGGGCGAATCGACAGCCCGAATTCAGTCAAATCGATATCGAGATGACCGGGCCGCGTCCCGACGACGTTATGTCGATTGCTGAGGGCATGATGGCGTCGATTTACGAATACGCGCTGGGCATGAAGATCGAACCGCCTTTCCTGCGAATTTCATACGAAGAGGCGATGGAACGGTTCGGCTCGGACAAGCCCGACCTGCGCTTCGGCCTCGAAATGAAGAACCTGACCGCGGCGTTCGCCCAGACTGCGTTCAACGTTTTCGCCGATGCGATCGCACGTGGGGAAGCGATCTATACGATCGCGTTGCCAGGGGCGTATCAGCTATCGCGGCGCGAACTCGACGAGATGGCCGAGACTCTGCGAAGTACACACGCCCTCGGTCTGGCTTGGGTCAAGCTAATCGATGGCGGATGGCAGGGGCCGATTGCCAAGTTTGTCAGTGACGAGGAGCGCAGCCACGTGAATGCGACGGCAGAAGCCAGCCTCGGCGATACGCTGCTATTCATCGCCGGGCCGCGCGCGAAAGTACGATCCGTGATGGGTGACTTGCGCCTGCAACTCGGCGTGCGTTTCGATCTGCGCGAGGCCAACACCCTGCGCTTCCTATGGGTGAACGATTTCCCGCTGTTCGAGTACAGCGAGGAAGAGCAACGCCTGATCGCAGTTCATCATCCGTTTACCGCGCCCCATCCCGAGGACTTGCCGCTGCTCGCGAGCGATCCGCTGAAAGTGCGCGCGCTCGCCTACGATATGGTGCTGAACGGCCAGGAGATGGGTGGTGGATCGATTCGTATCCATAGTGCGGAGATGCAACTACGCATGTTCGAGCTATTGGGTATACCGCGCGAGGAAGCCGTCAGCAAATTCGGATTTCTGCTTGACGCCTTGAAATACGGCGCGCCACCACATGGCGGCATCGCCTTTGGGGTCGATCGGCTCGCGATGATGGTCTGCGGCACTGATTCGCTGCGCGACGTGATGGCCTTTCCAAAGACGCAAAAGGCGGTCGATCCGATGAGCGGCGCGCCCTCGGAAATTGACGAGCGCCAGTTGCGGGAGCTCTCGATCAAGGTGATTTCGTGATGCGGCCGTTGCTTCGCCCGGTGCTGGTGCGGGTATTGTTTGTGCCAGCCGCGCTGGCTATTGCCATGCTCTCAATGGTGTTGTGGATGGCGGCGTGTACACAAGCGGAGAACTCTCTCTTTGGCGATAAAGTCTCGAGCACACTCTCCAATATCTCAAGCGCGTCGTTCGGTGGTGATAGTGGCCTCACCGTTCATTCTGTTCGCTCGAGCCGGCAGGTGATCATTCATAAGATTGCTGTTATGCCGGTAATTGACGATCCCGACCAGGTCGACAAGACTCTGCCCGAGGACGCGGCCGGCGCCGTGACCGCTGAGCTTTACGCCAAAGCCAATATTACGGGCGGGTGGGAGGTAGTGCCGGAAGACGACGTCGAAGACGCTATGCAGCAACTGCCGCCGACCACGCCCGCCAACATGGATCAGAATGCGCTCGAACTGGGCCGCAAGGTCGCGGCTGACGGCGTGCTGTACGGGACGGTCAACCGCTATCGCGAACGGGTCGGTTACGAATATGCGGCTCAGACCCCGGCTGCGGTGGCTTTCTCGCTGGATTTCGTCGATGAGAACAGCAAGCAGATCGTCTGGTCGGCGAAGTTCGCGAAAGAGCAAAAGGCGCTGACCGAGAATATTTTTGACCTGCCTAATTTCCTCTCGAACAAGGCGCGCTGGGTGCGGGCGCAGGATATCGCCAGCGAGGGCTGCCAGGCCGCGATCAACAATCTGTATTCCAGAGTGAATGTCCAGCCGATCCTGCAAGGGAAATAGAGTAAGTAGTTCCAGTTCGGCGATATGCGAATCCGGGCTGTCGGCAACACCTGGATTGACAGCCAGTAGTAGCGATACGGTTGAGCATTGTAGCTATTCAATTAATTAGCTAATCAGCCGCCTCCCAGGGTGAACGGGGCTTAAGGTGCAGTGCGGCGGCGACGGCCGGATGTACCACTTTACCGTCGTAAGTATTGAGGCCGTGGCGAATCGCCGGATTGCGCGCGCCGGCCTCGAGTAATCCCTCGTCAGCGATTTCAAGCGCGTAGGAAAGTGTCGCGTTGGTAAGAGCGTAGGTGGAAGTATGCGGGACCACGCCAGGCATATTGGTGACGCAGTAATGGACCACGCCATTCTTGATATAGATCGGCCGTGCGTGAGTTGTTGGGCGTGAAGTCTCGGCGATGCCGCCCTGATCGATTGAGATGTCAACCAGCGCGGCTCCGGGTTTCATCTCCGCAATCATCCGGGCCGTAATCAGCCGCGGCGCCCTTGCTCCGGGCACCAGTACAGTGCCGACGACCAGGTCGGCAAGACGCATTTCCTCTTCAATCGTCGCACGATTCGACATCACAGTGATCGCCTGGCTGCCGAGCAGATCGCTCAAGTAGCGCAGGCGCACCGGATTAACGTCGAGAATAGTCACTTCAGCACCGAAACCCGCGGCTACACGGCAGGCATTGAACCCGGCGATACCTCCACCGATGATCAGAACCTTCGCCGGACGCACGCCGGGCGCGCCGCTCAAGAGGACGCCGGCCCCGCCGTTTTGCGCCTGGAGGCACCATCCGCCAACCTGAATTGCAAGGCGGCCAGCGACTTCGCTCATCGGCGCGAGGAGTGGCAGGCTGCCGTCTTCCACTTGAACGGTTTCATAGCCGAGGGCAGTGACCCGCTGCCGGATCAATTCGCGTGCGAGGCGTGGCTCTGCCGCCAGATGCAAATAGGTAAAGAGCAGCAATCCCGGACGCAGAAAGCGATACTCGGAAGGCTGTGGTTCCTTGACCTTGAGCACGATCGCGGCGCGTTGCCATACGGTAGCAGCGGAATCGATGATGCGCGCACCGGCGGTACGGTAGGCGCTATCGCTTAGTCCGCTGCCCATACCTGCGCCACGCTGGACCAGTACGGCGTGGCCATGATGACGGAACGCGCCAACACCGGCCGGCGTCAGCGCGACCCGGCGTTCATCAGGTTTTATTTCACTCGGGACGCCGATAATCATGCGTGCGTTTCCCTCAAAAATGCTGTGGTTCCGGGTAAATTCCGATTGCGTGAATCATCAGCGCTGAATCAGTAGCATTGATGGCGGTGCTTCGGAACGGCGCGCATGGCGGAACGTGAAATGGATCGCGCCGGTGTGGGAATCTTGACAAGCGGAGTTCCCCCGCGCTTGATGAATATGCGTGACGCTGATGAAGCTGCGCGCGCTCAAAGAATATCCAAATGGCCGACGGCGCACGCACCAGGCTGATGCCGAGGCCCTCGCTATTTGAGGAGGAGGTAGGATGGAGGCTCCGCCAGGACTTAAATATTCCAGAGAGCACGAATGGGTCGCGGCCGAGGAGGCGATTGCGACGGTCGGGATTACTGATCATGCGCAAGAGCAACTCGGCGAGATTGTCTACATCGAGTTGCCTGCGGTCGGCGAAAAGGTCAGCAAAGACGATCCATTCGGCGTGATCGAATCCGTTAAAGCGGTCTCGGATATATACGCGCCGGTCAGTGGCACCGTGGTTGAGGTCAATGAGGATCTGCCGGAAAGCCCCGAGATGGTCAACGAAGATCCCTACGGTGACGGCTGGCTGATCAAAATCAGAATCAGCGATACCGCCGACTTTGACGACCTGATGGACAGCGCCGAGTACGAGGAAATGGTCGCGCGCGAAAAAGAATGATCATCACACGCCGGAACTGCCGGCCTTGGTGTCCGACTGATCGGCGCCGGCTGGAACGGCGTTTGCGATTGATAGATCGAAACCGCTTACGCCTTTAGGTGGATCAACAAAAACTATTACGAATGGCGATGTCGATGACGGTTCGAGCACGAAGTTCTTCGGCGGCGTGAGCTTCTGGAAAAACTCGAGCTCATGGGGGGTCATCTTCGCGACCATCGACGGCGAGAGGGTGTCTCCCCCGCAATAAACCACGCTCGAGGCGGCACCGTTACGGCCCGGATCGTGCAGATTGACTGCGATCTGAATCGTATGAAGCGGGTCGGTGCTGACGTTTTCAGCCGAGCCCGTGATCAGCAGTGCGGTATGGCCATCACGCGTCTGGATATAGCCGGAACGAACGTTGCGCAAGGCAACCATGCTGGCAGGGGTGATCGGAAGCTCGAAACGCTCCCCGACGACTGGTAAATGGCTCAGGAGTTCGCCGGCGATAGCCGGTGAGCTGCGGATGATTAACGTCATGAGGCTATAGCCAATAATCAGCATTGCGAACATGCCGATAAAAAATCGTGCGGAGCGTGTTACGCGGCGATTATAGACTGGCGCATTCTCATGGTCGGGGAACGCGGCGGGCAGGTCCTCACCGGACTCGTCCTCATCCTTGCGGATTTGGCCGGCGCGTAGACTGGTAGCGGCGAAGCGCGGAGTCCGCGAACGCTCGCTGCGGCGCTGGTTCCGCGGCCGGCGCTCACGCCCCGTGTACTCAGGTTCGGGTGCCGCGTCGGGATCGCCAACTTCCCACTGGGTGGATTCCGTAGCGAGTTCGTCGCGCACATCGCGGCCGTCATCATGCTCGAGTGCGTCAGGCTCATCCGATTCGTCCCTGAAGTCGAAAGCCAGGTTTTCACCCGAATCGAATTCGCTGTCGTTTGGCAAGGACTGGTTGAAGGGGCGCGACAAAGGGTCGTCCTCAACCTCGCGAGCTCGCGCCGAG
>DATJUF010000303.1:0-4464 GCA_035502655.1 Binataceae bacterium (SeqCode) | reverse complement strand
AGTTGATGTGCTGTTCGCACCCGAACCGGAAGTGATGTACCCGCCGGGATCGCAGACTTGGGTTGAAGCTACCGAGATAACCCAAGGGCTATGCGGAGCCCATCGCCCGGGCCATTTCCGCGGCGTGGCGACCGTCGTGGCCAAGCTGTTTAACATCATCAAACCACACTTCGCTTTATTTGGCGAAAAGGATTTTCAGCAACTGCGGACGATCCAGCGGATGGTCACCGACCTCAATTTCGACCTTGAGATTGTGCCGGTTTCGACTGTTCGTGAACGCGACGGGCTCGCGATGAGTTCCCGCAACGCCTACTTGTCACCCGAAGAGCGTAAACGAGCCCTCGCGTTGAGCCGCGCTCTTGAAGCCGCGAGCGATTGCTTTCGCGCAGGCGCATGCACGCCAGTCCAGCTCGCTTGCGCGGCGCGCGCGGTGCTTGAACGAACGCCGGGAGTTGAAATCGAATATATCGAGGCGGTTGACGCCGAAACTCTGCAACGCATCGAGCGCAACGACCGCCCTATCGTGGTCGCGATCGCGGCACGTGTCGGCAAAACCCGGCTGATCGACAATATGGTTTTCGCCCGCGAGTCAGCCTGAACGCCGCGTCAGACGCAAAGAGGAATAGGGTCATGCGCATCATGTTCAAGTCCAAGCTCCATCGCGTGCGCCTGACCGGCGCCGATCCGGACTATGAAGGGAGCATCGCGATTGACACCGACCTGCTGAAGGCGGCGGGCATCCTCGAATATGAAATGGTCCATGTCTGGAACGTTACCAATGGCGAGCGCCTTGAGACCTATGCTATCGGAGCGGCGGCCGGCTCCGGTGAGGTCAGCCTCAATGGAGCAGCGGCTCGCCGTGGCACTCCCGGCGATATTATGATTATCGCGACCTTTGCTCCGATGGATGAAGTCCGCGCCCGCCGCCACGTGCCGACAGTCGTGCTGGTCGACGAGAACAACCGTCCGCGCGCATTGCAGGCCAGCGCCGCGGGCTAAGCCGCTCCACCTCGGCGCTGAAGTAGCCTGTCGGCATTCCACCGCGGCAACAATCCATAGGAAGTTTTCATAGAATCGTGCATCATAGCCAGCCTGAAGTCTGCCGCACATTCATCGAAACTTCTTGCTGGGAATCTACCTATCGTCCGCCGCTGTGCTGTTGATAAATAGCGGCCTAATAATAATCCACCGGATCGATCTGGCGCTTCGCGCCATACCAGAACAGCATATTTTCTGTCAGTCCCTGCCAGGTGAATTTCCCCGGCGGCATCAGCAGGCGTTTGAACATCGACTTAAATGAATAGAACTCCTTGGTGCAATTCCACACGCCTTCTTCGACCTGCTGGGGCGACAGATTCTTCGGCACGAACATGCAGCGGAAGTTGTTGGTGTACATATCCGCATCAGGAATGATCACCCGGTCTTCTGCCTCAAGCTGCTCGCGCATCGGCGTGCCCTTGCGCGGCGTGACCGTGTTGAAGAAAGCCTCTGGCGCCTTGACCTCATGGAGGAACTTCATCGTATCCTCGAAAATCGCCGGATGATCCTCCTCCAGCCCGAACAGGAAATTGAGCGAATAGTAAATCCCGTAATGCTCGAGCCGCTTTAGCAGCTTCTTATAGTCCTTGGTGTGATTCTGAATCTTGTTCATCGATAGCAGGCTATCCTGGCTGATCGATTCCACGCCGATATTCACATGGAAGACGCCAGCCTTCGCCGCCAGTTCGAGCATCTCCTCGTCGTGATTCGAGTTCACCGTCCACAGGCATGAGAAGCGGATATTCAGCGGCGCCAGCGCGCGGAATAATTCTTTGGCGAACTTATGCTTGCCAGTAATCTGATCGTCGATGAACTGGAAGCGGCGGAACCCCGTCACCCGCGTTACCTGCTTAATCTCCTCGACGATATCAGCCACCGGCCGTGTCCGATAACTGCCGCTATAGAAAACCGGTATTTCGCAGAACGAGCAGCGGTAAGGACATCCGCGGCTAGCCTGTATCGGCGCCGCCTTGAACAGGTAACGGCTGAGTTTAAGCAGCTCATGGCGCGGACGTGGCAGGTTCTTCAAATCGTGCAGCTTGTCCGCCTTGTAAGTCTGCTTGAGCTTGCCGTCCTGCCAGTCGCGGAGCAGCGGCTCCCATACCAGGTCGGCCTCGCCCTGCACTACTGCGTCGGCATGTTTTAGGGCCTCTTCAGTCTGCAAGGTAGCGTGAAACCCACCCATCACGACCGGGATACCCCGGCGCCGGAACTCGTCACCAAGCTGATAGGCCCGCAGCGACGCACCGATCGTCGTAGTCATGCCAACTAGGTCCCATCCGCCCTCGAAATCGATATCTTCGAGTCGTTCGTCGCACAGCGTCACGTCGAAGTCATCGGGGGTTAGTCCGGCCATCAAAGGGATCATCAGGCCCATAATCAACCGCCAGCGCGTCTTATGCGGCGTACCGTCCAGATGAACCGTGGTTGGTTGAATCAAGAGAATCCGAGGTTTCTTCACAACCCCTCCTTCGACAAGGGAGCTAATTATCTGTTGCCGTCTCGTGGCCGGTAATCTTGCGGCTCCGACTCGTCAGCCACCACAACGCGCCCGCGAACAGGTAGCTTCCGAACGCGGCGCCCCAAGCAAACCATTCGAGCCGATTGACGATCGCAAGCACCACCACCAGGTAAGCGAAGTCGCGGCCGGTCACCCGCTCGACCCGTTCGACCCATTTTTCGGCATTGCTGCCGTCGCGTTTGAGCGCGCGATGGCTGGCGATCGCGCATAAGCCAAAGCCAACCGCTAGAATCCCCAATAAATAGAAATATGCTGAGCTATGACTAGTGCGATAACAGCCGATCATCAGGCCGGCGAAAATCACTATGTGCACGAGATTGTCGGTGAGTACGTCAAGCCGGGCGCCGAAATCTGACTCGGCCATCCTCAAGCGGGCCACCTCGCCGTCAACGCCGTCTATCGTGATCGAGGCCAGGAACAGCAGCGCGCCAACCAGCCGTATCCAATAACTGGCCGAGGCGAACATCGCGGCGCAGCCGAAGCCCAGCACTGTATTGGCCAGCGTCACGTGGTTAGGCATGATGCCGGTTCGCGCCAGCCGGCAGCTCAGCCGCCATGAGAGCCGCCGATCGACCATCCGGGCCATGAAAGCGTCGGTGCTCGTGCTCTCGGCTCGCACTGACTTCGCCAGCCGCAACTCAGCCTCCGTACGGTCTTCCGGCCGTCCATTCAATGCATAGGGCAGGTAGCCGCTTGGAATCCGGCCGCCATTTATGACTTTACTACTATTCCCAATGCCCGAACGAAGTAGTTCGCCGAGCGCTCCGATTTCGATACTTCCGCCATGCTCGGGATCGGTGCTGACGATGCGACCGCCTTTACCGTGAAACAACCCGTAATCGGTGATTGCGCGCCGCAGTTGCGACTGCGCCAATACCAGGTTGCCGCGTAGTGCGACACAAACTGCGGCTTGATCGAATCCAACGGCTGAGGCGCTATCGGCATCGACGATCGTGACCATTGGGTCGGCCACGAAGCTGCCAAGCGCCGCTCGGCAGTTCTCACGGCTGGCCGAATCGACCCTGACCAGGACCCGCTGGATTCCCGCGCGGCGGCATTGGAGCAGGAGTCGTTCCAGGAGCGGCCGCCCGAAAATAGGATCCGCGGCACGCGATGGTGCGTCAATCAAGGCGGTGTGGATGGGGTTTTGAGTAACAGGTTCCAGAATAATGGTAGATTCTTAGGGCATCCTGACCGAAGAGTCAATGTAACCTGCGCTTAATTTTGCGATGAATCGTCCTTGGCTTCCGGATCGAGCTCTGTTTACTGCTCCCGGCGAGGCCTAATCTATCTCAATTGTTTTCTAGTTCTCCTTATTTGTTCCTTAAGCGAGCACCGATGGTCGCCCATTTCATTAAATTTGATCATGTGGCGATAGTCGCCGCTACAGTTCAACTGATAAAGTCAAACACCATGGAAGCGGTCATTCTCTTCGACTTCGGCGGTACGCTGGATTGGCCTTGCCATTGGCTGGACCGATTTCTGGCGCATTCTGGTGCTGCCGGCCTCGAGGTTGATCGCGCGACCCTCGACCACGCTTTCAAGGCCGCCACTGCCTTCGGCTATCGAACCGCCGATCGCATGCGCGAACTAAATCTGGAAGCAACCGTGCGCTACCATCTGCACTATCAGCTTGCGGTTTTGCGGGAACGTGATGATCGCATGCGCGCGGCTATCGACAAGCACGGCGCCGGCCACCTCGAGGCCGTAATCGGCGCGTCCTTTGTCAGCGAATCGCGTGCCGGACTTGCGGCCAGCCGCACGTTACTCGAACGTCTCGCCGAGCGCTACCGGCTCGGTGTCGTTTCGAATTTTTACGGCAATCTCGACCGTATCCTTGCTGAGTGCGGCTTGTTGCCACTCCTGGCTTTCGTCGCCGATTCTTCACGTCTTGGCATTTTCAA
>DATJUF010000302.1:0-13065 GCA_035502655.1 Binataceae bacterium (SeqCode) | reverse complement strand
GAGGAGTTACTCATCGCCGAACGCGAATCGCGCCGGGCGCGGACGCGCGAACTGTTCGCGCGGGTGGCCGGGTTTCCGGCGATCAAGACCCTCGACCAGTACGATTTCAACTTCGCCAGCGGCGCCCCGCGCAAGCAAATCCTAGAGCTCGCCCGCCTCGCCTTCATCGAGCGCGCCGAGAGCCTGGTGTTCCTCGGACCCTCGGGTGTGGGCAAGACGCATCTCGCGATCGCGCCCGGCTATCTCGCCACCCAGCAAGGTTACCAAACCCGCTTCTTTAGTGCGGCGGGCCTGATGCTGATGCTCGAAGCCGCGCAGCGCCAGGGCCGTTATCGCGAAGTGATGCATCGCGCGATCAACGCTTACAAGCTGCTCGTCATCGGCGAGATTGGCTATGCCGATGCGCCGCGAACAGGCCAATCTGTTCTTTCAGGTAGTGGCCCGCCGTGACGAACACGGCTCGATGATTCTCACTTCGAATCTTACTTTGGCAGACTGGGACGCCGCCTTGGTCGGCGACAGCGTTCTCACAGTGGCGATGCTCGGCCGCCTCCTGCATCACTCGATCATCGTTAATACCAGCGGCGACAGCTACCGGCTCAAAGACAAGCGCCAGGCTGGCATCCTGCCCAAATCCGCTAAGCCGCCCAAAGAATAATCACCGCGCCGCCCCACAGACGGGCGGGAAATGAACCGAGCGGGTCAATTTTACTTCGGCGAAGTCCCTCGTTCAGGTGGGTCAGGATTCAACCGGCGCTGACCGTGTCGACCATCACCCGATATTTGTCTTCGGAGATCTTCATTTCGCGACAGCTCTTCTTAAATTCCCTATCTGATACTCGATACTGCAAATAGCGGGGAAATCTTACGCCAGATAATTTGCAAACTGACACGTTATTCCTTGCCGCGTTACCACCATTTAGCCAGTCATGAAGGAAGCCGGTGCCGGGTTGCCGGCCAACGAGGTCTGGCGCAAGCACGGGATCAGTTCGGCTACTTATTGTAAATGGAAAGCCAACTATGGCGGGCTCGAGGTCTGGGAGCTGGTGCGGGTCAAGGAGCTGGAATCCGGGAAGAGCCGGCTCAAGCGCATGTACGCGGAATTGGCGCTGGAAAATGAGACGGTCAAGGGGTTGCTAAAAAACTCCAGCGCCGCCTGCACGCCGGGACCCAGTTGATCGTTTAGTTAGCGAAGGGGCTTGTCGGTCCAGCGCGCCTGCCGAGCGGTCAACTTGTCACGGGCGGCGTACTACCGGGCAGCTAAGGATTTTTGCGGCAGGCGACGAGCCGGTGATGGAAGCGCTCAATGGCATCGTTGCCAGACACGACCGCTGGGGCTTTTGGAAGTGTCACGGACGCCTGCGGCTCGACGACCATGCCAGCCGAATCAGAACGCTTTCATTGAACGCTTTAATCGCTCCCATCGCACCGAAGTTCTGAACGGCTGGCTCTTTGCATCGCTCGACGAGGTCCGCGAAATCACTCATCAGTGGATCGTCAGCTAAACCAGTAACGCCCTCACCACGCCCTCGGCAACCTGCCCCTAGCGGTGTACCGCGAGCGCCTGCGCGCAGGGCTAAATTCTACTTTGCAACTGTCTACTTGACGGGAAAGCTTACGGAACCAAACCGTCGATAGCCGCTGATTATTGACATGATCTATTGGCTCTTTCTCCAGGATGGGCTTAGAGAAAATAACTGAACGGATCACGCGAATCTCACTGACCGCCGTAGACTATTTATCTTCTAAGCCCCGCCGTGGCCGCGGGTCCAAGTGACGCGGCAGCCGACAGCGGCAACGCAAAACCACTTACTGGCTAGCGGAGCTTAATGCGCTGAGCTACCTCTCACTCTATCCGGCCCGCTCGGCCCATTCCTTGGCCTTTGCGATGGCAATCCGTGTCGCCTTGCCATCGTCATAGCCTTCATCCAACAGGGCGTTCGCGATCTCAATTGCTTTAAGCCTTACCATGGGATCCAAGTTGTTCATCGAACTCGGGTAGCGAGTCTCGTCCCAAGGCATACCGCTCCACCTCCTTTTGGCGTATCTAATTATCGCCCCCATCTGAGCACGCAAGAGAAATTCCAGATTTGTATAGCAAGCAAAGACGCCGCCAAGCGTTTGACGCTGAAAGGCCTGCAATGTTAGCAAGGCGAATGAACTGGCACCTGCAGAATAAGCTTGGGCGAGGGTGAACCGATGAAATTTGGCCTGTTGACACTATTCGACCACTACGCCGAAGACTGCTCCGAAGAACAGTACTACAAAAACTTCTTCGACGAAGTGACTTATGCTGAGGACCTAGGCTTCGATTCAATCTGGATCGGAGAGCATCACTTTTGCCGGTATATCTGCCCTGCTCCACAAATTATAGCGGGTGCGATCGCCCAACGCACCAAGCGGATGCGAATTGGTACGGCGATTGCGCTGCTACCGCATCACGATCCGATCCGGCTCGCCGAAGATTACGCACTGGTCGATTTGATAAGCGGCGGCCGTCTCGATCTTGGTGTAGGCCGCGGCTTCATCAAGGCCACCTACGATGGGTTCAACCAGTCGATGGACGAGAGCCGCGACCGTTTTAATGAATGCCTCGAGATTATCCAAGGTACATGGCGCCAAACCAATTTCTCATACCAAGGGAAATTCTACCGCGCGAACAATGTGACGATCCTGCCTCGCCCGTTACAACGCCCGGCGCCACCAATCTTCGTGGCCGCGGCGGCCAGCCCGGAATCATTCGTGGCGGCAGGCCAGAATGGCCATTCGATTATGCTCGCACCATTTCTTCAGTCGCGCGAACGGCTAAAGCAGAACGTTAAACTCTACAAAGAGACTCTGCGGCAGTCCGGATTCACAGCAGATAGATTTCAGATCATTGCTGGCTACCACAGCTTCATTGACGAGACTCCCTCGCTGGCTCGAATCAAATGGGAGGATCACTATATGCGCTATCTGCATTTTGTTGGCGGCCTGATCAATCCGCAAGAATATACCAGCACCAATTATACGTCATGGAAGAAATCCGCTGAAGCAATGTCGAAAGTGACTTTCGATCAGATGTACCCGGATCAGGTGATGTGCGGAGATGCAAGCCAATGTGCAGAGCGAGTGGCTCTACTCAAAGAACAATTTGGAGTTACTCATTTCTGGGTCTATATGGATTTGGGCGGCCTGCCGCAAGCTGAACTGCGGAAATCGATGGAGCGCTTTGCGACCAGGGTGATCCCGCAATTTCGAGAATAAGGAATCGGCCGCGGCCGCTCGCTCAGCGATTATCGCTATACAGCACGCCACTCTCCCTCAGCTTGCCAAGATTGGCCTCTGAATAGCCCAACACATCACGCAGCACTTGCTCGCCGTGCTGGCCCAGCAGCGGGGCCTCCAGTCCTTCTGGCAATTCTGGATAAGCCGAAAACTTCAACGGAAAGCCAGGAATCGTAACCTCGCCCAGAATTGGATCGTGTACTTCGCGCACCATGTTGCGCGCCTTGTAATGCGGGTGGTTCATCGTGTCCACCACCGACAGCACCGGCGAGCAGGCAATTCGGTTTTCCTCGAGCACTGCGATGGCCGCCTCATCTGCCGGAAATGACAATAGCCACTCCTGCACGATCGGATTGAGCTGATCGGCGTTCTTTACACGCTGGGCGCCGGTCGCGAAGCGCGGATCGTCAAGCAGCTCGGGCCGGCCCATCGCCTTGACCATGTTGGCCCACTGGCGATCCAACACCAGAATGAATATCCATCCCTGTGGTGCTTTGTATACGCCAGCCGGGCAGATCTGGCTATGGTAATGCCCCATCCTAGTTGGTACGAGCTCACCGCCGCTCAATGAATGGCTTTGTAATCCGAAGTCATGCATGTGGTAGAGCGTATCGACCATCGCTATATCGATATACTGGCCAATACCGGTGCGCCCGCGATGGAAAAGTGCGTAGCCGATGGCGGCAAACGTGTGGACGCCACTGCCGACGTCAGCGATGCCAATTCCCACGAAGGTAGGCGGTCCGTCCGGGTCACCCGTCATGTGCATCAAGCCGGAGAACGACTATGCAATCATATCGTAGCCGGTCTTATGGGCGAGCGGGCTTTGCCGGCCGAAGGCCGAAAGCGACGCCATGATGAGCCGCGGATTAAGTTTACGCAGCGACTCGTAGTCGAGCCCACGCTTCTGCATCACACCCGGCCCGAAGTTTTCGACTACGATGTCTACCTTGCGCACCAACTCGCGGATAATTTCGAGTGCTGCTGGCTTGCCGAAATCCAGGCACAGGCTCTTCTTGCCGCGATTCTGCTGGACGAAATAACCACTGCGGCCGTTTTTAATCGTAGGCAGAAGACGTGACGGATCGCCCATGGGCGCCAGCTCGACCTTGATGATGTCGGCGCCCATCTCTGCCATCAGGCGTGTGACGGTGGGACCCGCTAGGTATTGAGTGAAGTCCAGCACCCGGCATCCTGAGAGCATCCCCGTTTTGCCCGTTTCTGCCATCGCTAATTGTTTCCTCTGCGCTCCCGCCGCGTCATCGATTTCGTGCACGCCAAAATTGCCTTTGTTGAAGAACTCAAATGAGAAATGTCAGATTGTTGATGACTGCATCATTATTGATGAGCAGGATTTTCTTTGAAGCTATCTTAAAACTGTCACCATCAGGGCGTAGTTTATGTATGGCGCGGCCCGCAAAAGTATCCATTCGGCGGCGGCGCAGCGCCGTCACGTTGAAAGTAGAGTGAACGATCAATTCGCCTGCGGCCATTTCTTCAATCTCCACATTTGAGACCACTCTGCTCAGGCGCGATTTGGGATCTTGCGCATATGCGGCGCCGCTCTTCAGCCTGGCGATACGATCCTCAAGCCCGCGCCTGTTCTCATATACTATTGATACATGGCGTTCAGGGTCGATATCGTCATCGTTGCAAGGTATCCAGTACAGCGCATCTTCGGCCCACAGCGCGAACCACTCATCATAGGCATGCTGGTCCATCAAGCGAGCTTCGCGGTAAAGGAAGTTCTCCACTTGATGGCGGTCCGCTGACATAGTGACTTGTTTTCCTCGGGTTGCGCTCAAGCCATTAATAGTTAGTGGACGGCGCGCTGTGCATCGCCGTTACTCGGTGGATGGCGCCGGCTACAAACTTTATCGTTTGTCTGCGACATGATTTTCTTCCACTGCCGCCAGATACCGCGTTGCGTTACCTCGTCGGTGATTTGGCCAACGATTGTTCCGTCGTTATCCCGGTGTTGTTGCCGGGCGCCGCGAGCCAGCACCAGCCATGGATCAACGCGGGCGCTAAGACCCATCTGGTTGCGTTCAAACATCTCGAGGTCGTCAGTGGCGCCTCCACCGGCCGGACCGTAAAAAGCCTCATGTCCGCGTAGCCTTGCGACATTGAGCTCGTGAGGTGCACCCTTCAGAAAAGTGGGGTAAAGGAAAACCTCGGTCTCGTCTACTTGCAAAGGCCGAATGACGCGAATCTGAACACCGATAATCACGAGATTCGGAAAGACCAGCAGATGGGTTCCGCCGGCAGTGAGCAGTTCCTCCGTACGCCTCGGGCCGTGTTTCGCGATCAATGCATTGCGATAGGCTTGTCCTGCTTCACTAGTGGGCATAGCGGCTCTCAGGCGTCTGCCGCGAGCTTCATTGTAAGGGCGAAAATCGATCATCACGTGACCGTTGCCCAGGTCACGGGTCTGAGCCACAGACTGGCTCGTCATCATGTCAGTCAAACTCACTCCGGTGCGGCGGCGAATGTTCTCGAAAAAACTTTGATGGACAAAGTTGCCGTGATAGCCGTCCATGCTATTTTCGACTTGGAATTTCCAGTTCGCCCGATAACCATACTTATGGCATCCGGCAGTGACATCGAGTTCGCCGTCTGGAGAAAGATCAATGAACAGATCGAGCTGCTCTTTGACACGCTCGCTGAGGTGTTCGTCCAAAGTGACGCCTGCCGCGCTCATGCTGCCAAAGACGAATCCGCGGTAAATGCCGATCCGCGGCACCTCGCGCAAACCATAATCTTCCTTCCGGAACGAATCGTCATAACGATCCTGATAGGTTATGCTGGCGAGTTCGCCGTTGTTGCGGAAGGTCCAGCCATGATACGCGCAGCGAAAGATGCTGGCATTGCCGCGCTCGACTTGGCAGACGGCGTTAGCGCGATGAGTGCAGCGGTTCATCAAGAGCCGCACCTGACGGTCTTCACCGCGCACCATGATGACCGACTGGCGTCCAATATCAGTACAGCGGAAATCTCCGGGATGCGGAATCTCACTGGCATGGCCAACATATACCCAGCCACGCGAGAAGATTTTATCCATCTCTTCGTCGAAGACCGCCGGGTCGGTATAAACCAGCCCATGCACGCGATCGCTTCTGACCAGCGCATCATAGTTGATGATGGTTCGAGACGTTCCCATGTGCTGCCTCCTCGAAGTATCCTCCGCGCGAAGACAAATACTGTTGGTTACATACTTCTAATCTGCCGCTGCGAGCAACCGGTCCACCATCGCCTTGTAGGTATCCACCACTGGAAAGTGGAAGAAGCGCGAACGGGTAAAGATGGGATCACCCGCATAGAACCATTCATATTGCAGTTGCCTGCTGCCGAACTGTTCACCCAGCATATCCCAAGCGAGCTTGAAAAGCCGGACCCGGCTGCGAGCTTCGAGGTTTTTGCCCTGTAGATACTTCTCCAGATAGCGCGCGATCTCAGGGTTCTGAAAATCTTTCTCTGTCGGTGTGAGTATCAAGCCGCTACCGCTCAGTTGCCGGATTACCTCCGCGGCCCGCATTTGTGCCTCAGGTATAAAAACCCACAGCGTTGCCGCCAACGCGCGCAATGGCATGCCTTTATGATGCCCGGCCGCTACTTCCTGGGACGCGGCCCGCAGCAGCCCATTACCTAGTTCGACCTTGGCAACCAACTCCCCTAATTGCGCCTGGACGTGCGGAGCTGCGGTTCTGCCTATTGCCTCTGCGACGTGGCAGGCGAGACCTGCCATGAACCTCAGTTTCACGACTCCGCGGATTGTCGCTTGCAGCAGGGCATACCCGGCGCCGTGAGTTAGAAACGAGTTCGATGCTTCAATGTCACCATTGATGAAAACGCGTTCCCATGGCACCAGCACGTCTTCAAATATCGCTAGAGCATCCTCTTCGTCGAATCTGGAAGAGACCGGCCGATCAAATCTGCTCCGCCCGCTGTCATAGGGTTCCCGGCAAATGAATTTCAGTCCTGGCGTATCCATCGGGATGGCGAAGCAAAGCGCATACGCCTCCTCACCTTTCCGGCGCGGATAGAATGGACCGACCCAGATTTCGTCAGAGAACGGCGCCAGCGTTGACAGCATGCGGGCACCGCTCACGACAAGGCCCCGGTCCGTCTCGCGAACCCGGTGCAATGCGGCTTCCGGATCAGCCTGCTCAGCCGGACCTTTCGAACGATCCGTTTGCGGATCGACCAGCGTATGAGTAAGGCAAAGATCGCTCTCGCGGCATTCTTCGTAATAGCGCACGATATTATCGCCGAAGCGGGATTCACGCTGCGCGAGGAATGGAGCGGCGACAGCGGCGTCGGTGACCATCGCATTCATGAAGTCCGGCAGCCGGCCCATCAAGCCGAATGTCGACTCAGCACGAAACTCTTCGGCGCCCATGCGGCGGGAGACGTCCTCGGCCGTCTGCGCCTGTAAAAACGAGAGGCTTACGAGCTTGCCAGTCTTGGGCGACGGATAGGCAAGCTTGGACTGATGAGCCGGGTCGTGCTGAAGGTCATACAATGCCGCTATAGTGCTGACGGTTCGCTGAAAGGGAGGATAGGCCGTCACATCCTTAACTTGCTGGCCGTTGACGTACACGGTACGTCCGTCCCTTAGCCGTTCTCGATATTCCAAGCCGTTGCGTATGGCCACGAAGACTCCTTATCAGTTCCGTGCTTCTGCAATACCGGGGACTCTGCCCGTCAAGCCCGATGACCTGGGAAATAACAGGAAATGCCCTTCTCTACCAGCCGAAAGGCATCAGCGCCCAGGCAGCCGGCTCCACGCCGGGACGTGCGTAGGCCATCCACGAATAATAGACAAGTCTGAGCTTCCTCATCCAGGCCAGGCATTCCTGCGCTGACCCTCGACACTTGTCCATCTCATATCCATCAGGCGGGTGTGCCGCATCCCTGGGTCAACCGATGATTGCTTCGGCAACACCCTAGCCAAGTCTTCTTCTTTGCCACGCTCGAATGCGAATTGCTCTATCGCCGTCATTTCAAAATTCAGACGGAAGCACCGGCAGTCTCCGAATCTATGGAAGAATAGAACAACAGGGGTGCGCCATTCCGCGATCGGCCATCTGTCGCCGATTACAGAGAAGCTATCGCCCAAAGCCTTGTTATTGTAGCCCAGCACCTCCCAACGAGCGGGCACAACTTCACCAATCGTAAGACAGCAGGCTTACGCGACAGGTGGCCCGATAGCCATCCCAAAATATGGCTGATGAGCAATAGCTCCACGCGGTTCACGGGATCAGCGCAGATCTCATCTCGTCAGCTAATATAGATCCCTATTGGTTTATTACCCGGCAGATCCCACCTATAGGGGACAGAATCAACCAAAAAAAGCTAAATGCTTCTCCATATCGTTCAGTTGCTTAAGTTACATTCTATTATAGTTCTTTTAGGATCCATAAAGCTCGTTAGCTCCTTGTAATATCCAGGTGGATATTGCACTCAATGCTTTCGTGAGTAGCGAAACTCGGCCGAAATTTCATGCGGATCATTTCAGGGAATTTAGCCGGTGTTCTGCCCTTGACTGAATGATCGGCTTTTAATTAATCATTCTATTGCAAGATTTGACTGAGCGAACATCATGAAAGTGACTCGTCGCCCGCTTAGGGCGAGTTTGCTGTATTAAGAATGAATCAGATATATTTGGACAACTCTCACGTGGACTTCGCCCGATTGCTCATTTTTGCAAGCTGAGAGATGAAAAGAAGCTGCCATGGCCGGTCCAAAATACTAATCGGTTCAATTCGAGCATTCTTTTCTTGCAGCCGAACTGAAATCGAAAAGTTAAGGATCCATATTCGAGACGAAGGTGCTGGCCGGGATTGATCAGAGCAGTATGGCTACCCGAACGCGTTAACTTACTGCTGCACTGAGAGTTTCAGTGATCGATGTGCGGTAGCCGGACCGGATTCTTCTAACTGGAGGAATACGTCAATGTTCGCCGCACGAACATTCGTTGGCCGCGAAAGCGAAATAGCGCTTCTTCGCTGCGCTTTAGAAAAAGCCGCGGCAGGCCAGGGAGCATTTTTTATGATCAGCGGCGCCCTTGGCGCCGGAAAAAGCTCAATTGTGAAGCGGCTCGCTCACGATGCGCATGTCTCAGGGCTCCGCTATGTTTTCGCCGATGAGCGCTCGGTCGCCGGCTGCGATGGGAACAGCGGTAGAACGATTGGTGATGTAATACCGGGAGCCGCGGCGAGGTATGAAGCTGGAAACGCTCTTCCGTTGCGATGGGACCCGGATCCGCTCCGCGAACTTCAAAAGCGCAGCACCGCGAAAACGGCGCGAGTTGAACAGCCAGCCCTGCTGATCCTGGAGGACATCCACGGCTGGAGCACCTCAGCGCTCGCGTCACTGCGATTTCTTGAACGGCTTATCGATGAAGGAGGCATGCTTGCGGTTGCAACGTACCGCGAAGACGGAATCCGCCGCGATCTGGGAAAGCGTTTACTGTTTAAAGAGTTGAGCCGCTTCGCCGTTCATATGGCGCTTGGTGATCTAGATGAGTCAGCAAGCCGCGAGTTGATCGAGGCCTTGGCTGGGCGTCCGCTCGCGAGTTGTGTTTTACAGGAGCTATTTCGCGCGACCGGGGGCAACCCGCTGTTTATTGAGCACATTCTTCAGTCCTATATCGATCCAGAAAGCTTGCGCGGGGAAAATCGGTTGCTGGTCAAGCTCCCTCTCCCACTGCCCGTGCGGGATTCACTGATGACTTGTCTCAGTGAGCTTTCACCTTGCAGCCGCGAGGTACTTAATGCGGCAGCCGTCCTGGGCAATGAGTTCGCGCTGGATGTTCTGGAGCCGATTTGTGCAGTTGAGCGGCACGAGTTGCTCAATTCCATCGACGAGCTGCAACAGGCCGGGCTTGTCGAACAAGAAGGCACGCTAAAGAATTACCGTTTCCGCCGGAGCCTGATGCGTCAACTTTTATATAGTGAGCTTCCTAGCGTTAGAAGGACCGAACTGCATCTCCGGGCAGCCGATGCTCTTGAAGCTTTGGACGGGGTGGCGTTCAACCTAGCTGGCGAAATTGCGAGGCATCTGCAGAACGGATCGGCTGAGAGCAGATGTAACACCGGCGGCAGCGATGCTCTTAAGGACGATGGCGGCGCTCTGCAAACCAGAGCCCGCCTGGATTTTCTCCTAAGGCTTGGCGAGAGCCAGGCTCGCGCAGGACTGCACGAATCGGCTTTGACGACTCTTTCACGGGCTGGCGTGGCGGCCGAGCGGCTAGGCGATGCTTATAGTCTGGCAAGAATTGCACTGGCATTGCCAATCGAGCTCGTACCACTGCCGGGCACTCAAAATCCAACCGCCACATTGCTGGCGCAAAGCGCACTGAGCAAAGACAACACCCTGGAGAGCGGCCTACGTGCACAGTTACTAGCACGCCTGTCGGCCGAAATTTCCCATGTGCCTGAATCAACCGATCGCGCGCAAGGACTGATGGCGGAAGCAATGGAAATGGCGAATGGGTGCAGTCCCGAAGTCAGGCTGCGCTTGCTCACGTATCGCGATTTGCTGCTACGTGATCCGCGGGCGATGGATCAGCGAATAGATAACGCGCGCGCGATTAATGATCTGGCGGCCAGAGTGGGAGATCGCGTTGCTGCACATTTCGGCTTTGTGGTGCGGGCAACGGCTCATCTTGAACGCGGCGAAATCTCACTCGCCGAGTCTGCGTGGAATGAAGCGGCAGCCGCTGCCGCACTTGCACCCGGTCCGAATACGCTCGCTTCGGCATTCATCACTAGCGCTTCGCGCGCGTTTGTTGAAGGCCGCTTGCAAGAAGCTCGGCAGATTTTGCAGGAGCTTCCAGAAAATCATGCAGGCGGTGCTCAATTCGACATCTATGACGCGGCGCGCGCTCTACTTTGCCGGGAGCTGGGGGCATTTTCTGACGCTTACGACGCCGCTTGGAAAACGGTGCATCGCAATCCTTCATGCGCTGCCTACCGCGCACTCCTTGCCCTGATCAGCCTCGACCTCGGCGATCAGCGCGGCGCGAGATCCCATTTCGAGCGGCTCTCCGGGGATTGCTATCGGCACCTTCCAGCCGACGGTCTTTTTCTTGCCTGCGGCGCCCTCCTTGCAGACCTATGCGCTGAGCTTGGCGACCTCAATCGTGCAGAGGCACTGTACTCACTCCTCCTTCCTTACGGATCGCATTTCGCCGTGATGGGCCACGGGTTGGTCATTGGACCTGTATCACTGTCTCTGGGAATTCTAGCGATCTGCCTTGGGCGTTTTGATGTTGCCCGGCAGCACCTCGAGGTGGCGCTGGCAATGAATCGCAGTATCGGAGCGAGGCTTTGGACAGGGTATGCGAATTATCATCTAGCCCTTTGCCTCGCACGGAACGACGACAGCTTAGACGGAATGCTGGCCAGCCAAGCGGCTATGCAAGAAGCGCACGAAGAAGCGGAAGCACTAGGAATGATTCGCCTTTTGGAGCGCTCCCGATTGCTCCGAGGCAGCGCACCGAAAATGGACCACGAGCATCCAACGAAAAAAGACCTGCCGAAAGATGAGAAGAGTCCACGGGAGATTGCGGATATGGCCATCGCGTCCGACGGTGCAAAGTTCGAGACGGTGCAATTTTCCGAAGAGGAAGAAACCTGTGTCCTAGGGTTCAGAGGCAAGAAAGTCAGAATGAGAAGGTCGAAGGGACTCGAATTGATGCTGACGCTGATGCGCGAACCGGGACGCGAATTTCACGTTGCAGATCTTGGGCGGATCGGCGGCCGTAACGGACTCAGCGGCGAAGTCATGCAGCCGGCAGACGGAGGCCCGCTACTCGATGCTCCGGCGAAGCAGTCGTATCGCCTGCGGCTGCAGGAGCTTCGCGAAGAGCGCGAAGAAGCGCAGCGCTTCAATGACTTTGAACAGGTCGCGCGGATCGAAGAGGAGATCAATTTCCTCGCAAGAGAACTGGCGCATGCCCTTGGTCTCAACGGTGCGGACCGAAAAGCGTTTTCTGATGTTGAACGAGCGCGAGTGCGCATAACGCAAGCTATCAGGTCGACGATTCGCAAGATATCGAAGCATGACGCGGTCATCGGATGGCATTTAGAGAAAGCCATCAAGACCGGGAGTTTTTGCTGCTATCATCCATCTCCAGCACGCCGTTCTCAATTTCAACAATCGTAAGGTCAAAATTGACGAAGTGAGTCCGAAGCTTACGCATACCGTGTTGAGTAGCCCTTAAAGCGGAGTTCGGCGACGAAACCGCATCAGGGAGGGCGGACGCGTACCCAATCACTTTCTCTCGCAGAGATTGAGCCATCTAACTCTGTGACGCTGGTCATTCAAGCGACTGCCAAAGCCAAAGCCTGGAGGTTCAAGACACCTGCCCGCAAAGCGGCAGCGGCGAGTCCATGCAGCGAAGCTTCTCGGACTCAAGCAGGCGGCCGACTATCTCTCTGTTCCGGCGGGCCGCCTCTTACCCTACTTGAGATCGGATAGTGACCTGAGGTTGCCGGCGCGCAAAGTCCGAGGCCAATGGCAGATTGATTTAGCAGATCTTCAGGATTGGCTGGTTAGACTCTACGAGGCTGAAGTGGCTCAGCTGCCTGACGTCAGTTTAAAACGGCAAACGCCTAAGACAAAAGGAAAGAACCCGAAAACTAGATAACGTTTTAGTAGCTCGCGCGAGAAGGTGACGAAGAGATGACCGGACCAAAACTGACGGGTGTGGTTGCGGTGCTTGCCCTCTTGGGCTGGTGTTTCATCCGCCCGGCACTGGCAGAGATTGTGTGCGCTGACGATCTTTTGCCT
>DATJUF010000301.1:0-7475 GCA_035502655.1 Binataceae bacterium (SeqCode) | reverse complement strand
GAGGAGTTACTCATCGCCGAACGCGAATCGCGCCGGGCGCGGGGGCGCGAACTGTTCGCGCGGGTGGCCGGGTTTCCGGCGATCAAGGCCCTCAATCAGTATGATTTCAACTTCGCCAGTGGCGCCCCCGCTCAAGCAAATCATGGAGCTCGCCCGCCTCGCCTTCATCGAGCGCGCCGAGAGCCTGGTGTTCCTCGGACCCTCGGGTGTGGGCAAGACGCATCTCGCGATCGCGCCCGGCTATCTCGCCACCCAGCAAGGTTACCAAATCCGCTTCTTTAGTGCGGCCGGCTTGATGCTGATGCTCGAAGCCGCGCAGCGCCAGGGCCGTTATCGCGAAGTGATGCATCGCGCGATCAACGCTTACAAGCTGCTCGTCATCGGCGGGATTGGCTATCTGCCGATGCGCCGCGAGCAGGCCAATCTGTTCTTTCAGGCGGTGGCCCGCCGTGACGAACACGGCTCGATGATTCTCACTTCGAATCTTACTTTCGGCAGACTGGGACGCCGCCTTCGCCGGCAAGACAGCGTTGGTCGTGCGCATCACTCCAAAAAGATTTACATCAAACAGCGCTCGGGCTTGTTCGATGGAAGACTCTTCAGCTCCTCCGAGGAAGCCGACCCCTGGCATTGTTGACCAGGACGTCAATCCTGCCTGTCGTGTCGAGCACTTTTCCGATGGCGCTCTTCACGGAGGCGTCGTCCGTCACATCGCAGGTGATCATAGCGATCCCTTCGCTGACGTTTGCGACGGCCCGCCGGCTGGTGCCGAACACGCGCAATCCAGCTCGATGAGGCGCCCTTGCCGAAGCCTGCCCGATTCCCGCAGAAGCCCTAGTCATAATCGCAACTGTATCGCCCTGCCGCATGAGAAAGCCTCCGCGGATCCGACTGAAAGGGTCACTTCCATTGTGGAAGAAGTCAAGAGTTACTTCTATTTTGGAAGCTGCTATCCTGTCAAAGGTAGCGCGCCGGGGGCAGGCCCATTGCAATGGCGTCAGTTGATAATGTCTCATTCGTTCGCACCGGCGATGCGGCGGACTATTCTCGATTCAGGCCGGAAGCTGATGCACAATCCGATTAAGTTTCAGACGCTCGATGTCCTCTGCGCGGTATCCTAATTCGCTCAGGATAGACTCGTTGTCCGCGCCCAGCCTCGGCGCGAGCTTGCGGATTGTAGAAGGGGTCAGGTCAAAGCGCGCCGCCGGGCGCGGCTGGCGAACTCTCCCGAAATCGTCACTCTCAAGCTCCTCCAGGATTTGGTTTTCTCGTACCTGAGGGTCGCTAAGGAGTTCAAACCGGCTGACAACGGGAGCGGAGGGGACGTCATTGGCAAGCAGGCGTGGCAAGATCTCATTAGCGGTCCACTTCTCCAATTCAGCAGAAGCGATTTCGCGGCGTTCGACCGCATTGATGCTCCGATCCTGTGCCGTCTTGAACCTGGGATCTTCTATGAGATCCTCGCGGTTGAGCGCGCGACACATGCCAGCCCATTCATCATCCGAAAGTGCTGCCGCCGTGATATAGCGATCCTGGGTCGCAAAGATGAGGTCGGGGCCGACGTCACCATCGGACGGATCGCGTTCCTCGCCGATGAAGGTGAGGCTGGGCATAGCTTCAGGCCACAAGTAGGCAATCATCGCGTCCAGCATCGCAATGCGCAGGTGCTGCCCTTGTCCTGATCGCTGCCTCGCAAAAAGCGCCGCAGTGATTGCCTGCGCCGCGGTCAGTGCGGTCGTATAGTCCGCGATAATAGTTCGTACCATACGCGGCCTGTTCGTATCGCGATCACGCTGTATATCGGCGAGGCCGGAGAGCGCTTGAATTACAGGATCATATGCCCGTTGGCCCGCGTACGGGCCTTTCTCGCCGAATCCACTGATCGACACATAAATAATGTCGGGCCGGATCAAGCGGACGCCATTCTCGCCAAGCCCAATACGCTCGGCGGCGCCTGGCCGAAAGTTATGAACTAGAACAGCGGCGGTCGCGATCAGCTTCTCGATAATGGTGTGGCCCTCGGCGGTCTTGAGATCGATTGCCAGCGAACGCTTGTTGCGGTTGCAAGATAGAAATGAAGCCGGCATGCCATCGCGCCTGAACGTGAAGCGCCGCATCAGATCACCGCCCGGCGGCTCGACCTTGATAACGTCGGCCCCCTGGTCCGCGAGGATCATCGCGGCGGCGGGACCGGCTACCATGGTGGTCAGATCAAGGATTCGCACACCTTCCAGGGGTCCTGACATCGCACTGCTCCATAAGACAGGCTTAGGCGCTGAAATTCCTTGCCAGCGCTTCTTGATAGGCGGGGCGCCGTGCCATCCTTCGCCGGTAATCGGCCGCTGCTTGGGGAAGAGCGATGCCGCTGGCAGATGCCCAATCGAGGCAGGTGGCCAGTAGGATATCGGCTATACTGAGTAGCTCTCCAAACAGATACTGGGCCTCAGCGATTCGAGGCGCCATCGCTTCCAGGTTATGAAGAAAGTAGGTTTTGGCCGAATCGACGGCCGACGGTGCTTCGCCGTAGACGGACGCGAGCCCCTCGTGCCGGCGTACAACATAAAGCGAAGCGGCGTCGAGTTCGGTCATGATAAAATAGCACCACTCGCTTAGCGAAGCCCGCGCACGCGCATCTTGGGGCACATACAGCTTGGTCCGATCCGCAAAGGTGTCGCTTAAGTACTGAAGGATCGCAGCGCTTTCCGTAAGCACAAACGACTTATGTTGAAGGACCGGAATCTTGTGGCGGGGATTCAGCCGTCTGAATTGCTCAGTCAGCGTCTCGCCGCTGCGCGGCTTAATCGGGCGGCTTTCGTAGTCAAGACCCAGTTCCAGCAACATCCAGTGCGCTCGCATCGTGCGGCTGGTTCCGCTGCCGAACAGCGTCAGTTCATGCAACATTTCAGCGCCTTGAGTCACCATTTCTCGACCCATGGCCGTAGTACGACCTCGAACGCCCAAGTCGAGCGATGCTGGCGATGCAACTGCAAATAGGTTTCCGCGATGCAGTCTGGGTCGGCCATGTTGTCGTCGATACTGGTTCCTGCCAGCCGGTGCGCTCGGGTACCGTCTTCCTGCGTCCAGCCAATCGCGGCATCGATCGGCACATTTGTTACGTGGATACCCTGCGGCATCAGTTCCCTTGCCATGCTCTGTGCGAGTCCAGACTTGGCCTGACACGCCATCGCAAAGGCGGCGCTCAAAGGGAAGCCTTTGAGGGCTGCGCTTGCATTGGTGAAGATGATCGTCCCCTTCGCGCCGTTGGCGTTGGGTTTGTTTTCGCGCATGAGTCGCGCTGCCTGCTGACCCACCAAAAACGCGCTGAACGCGGAGTTCCGAACTGTCTCTAGCGCCATAGCCGGGTCAGCGTCGATAATCGCTTTACGAAAGATTCCGGCAACCCGGCCGTCAATGTTGTGCACGACAAGGGTAGGAGTCCCAAGGTCTCGAACAACATTCTGGAAGAGCAGCTCCACTGCCGCTGCTTCGCTTGCATCGCATGCGTATCGGCGCACGTCGTGCGTTTTCTCAAGATTCAGCAGGACCGATTTGTCCGGATTCCGCGCTGCGATGGCGACCCTCATGCCTTTTTTCGCGAACAGTCTGGCGCAGCTCGAACTTATTCCGGGACCGCCCCCAACGATGAGTGCTACGTCTTGCTTGGAAGATTCAGCGTCGCGTTGGACGGATTGAGTCATGTTCCGTTCTCCTATCTGTCTTCAGGGAGATAAGTCAGAGGCGGGTTCGATGGGGATTACTCAGTGATTCCACCATGGACGATCGGAGAATGCCCGCAGGTCGATCTCGAAGGTCCAGGTCGATCGATGTTGTCGCGCGAGGTGTAGGTAGGTCTCCGCTATCTGCGTGGGAAGCATCAGTCCATCATGTTCGTTGCCTCGGGTTTCTCTCAGCTGTTGGAACTTTTCCGGTCCGAGCATTTTTCCCAAAGTGTCGGGCGCATCCACGGCGCCGTCGATCACGATATGCGCGACGTGGATTCCTTTCGATGCGAACTCCGCGTTGAGTGTCTGGCAGAGCATTCGTCGCCCGCCCATCGCCGCCGCATGGGAATGTTGCCCGGCATTCCCGCGCATGGCCGCGGTTGCTGAGGTCACGAGGATTGTTCCCTTGCCGCGGGCTTCCATCAGCGGGCATACGGCCGACGCGAGGCGAAACAGGCCGAACGTCCCCAGTCGCCAGCCTGTTTCAAAAGCCTTGAGCGATGTGTCTTTCAACGCCCTATCGCCAATCTGCGCACCCAAGTTGTAAACCACGACTTCGATGGGACCAATGCCGGCTTCGATTGCCGCAACCCGCTCTTCGATGGAGTTTGCCTCGATCGCATTGAGGAGAAATCCGGTTGCCGAACCTCCGCCGTTTTTGATCGCGTCCACCATTCTATTCAGTCCGTCCAAGTCGCTGCGCCGGCACAGACAAGCGTGATAACCCTCTTGCGCAAAGCGTCGAGCGGCATTTCCACCGATACCCGCCCCGGCACCTATAACCAAACAAACAGGTTTCATGTTCGATCTCTCCTCCGACTAAGCGCAATCCTCGATTGACTCATGTTTCGTGTTTCTACTTTGACGCGAGCGGTATCTGAATTGCGCAGCATGCACTGATCGCTCCGGCGCTGCCCGCCGCCGGCGTCCGGCACAGTGGTTTGGCCGGTGGCATCGAGATAACTAGCGACCCTGAAAGATGACCTTGTCGCGAAACTGGCGAGGCCCGTATTCGAGCAGGCCATTAACACCCGCGCGCATGTCAGCAGTCTCAAATAGCGCAGGGGCGATCTCGCCCACCACGGCATCGGCCGCACGGATGCCTCCCTCCAGATATGCTCGCACGATCTCCTTGCCGGCCGCGTAGGCGAGCGTTGCGCCACTAGCGAGTCGCTCAGCTAAGGCTCGCGTCTCCGTCTCAAGCTTTTCGACAGGAACCACTCGGTTCACGATATTCCATCGTTCGAACGTCGCAGCGTCGTATTGGCCAGCCGTATAAATAATTTCCCGAGCGCGACTCGGACCGGCGCGCTCGGCCAGCCGTTGAACGCCGCCAAGCAGCGTGGTCGTGCCGATCGATGCCTCGGCCTGCCCGAAGCGGGCAGAAGAAGCCGCCCAGATGAGATCGCATGCCAGCGCGAGTTCCAGTCCCGCCGCTATGCAAGCCCCCCGCACGGCAGCAATGGTTGGAAACGGCAGTTCTTCGAGATCGGCGATCGTTCGCAGATGGCTGGTGAAGTGCTGGCGCGCTTCCTCAGCCGTCTTATTCTTGAAAATCGCGACATCAGCGCCGCCGGAAAAGTTGTTTCCTTCGGCACGCACGAGCAACGCCCTGAGTGAATGCTGCCGGGCCTGGCCTACAGCCGCCCGGAGATCTTCGATTAATTCCTGGTCGAACAGATTTAACGGCGGATTGGCCAAAGTGATCAAGCCGAGAGCATCCGACGTTTCGAAACGCACCTTGCCCATCATTAGTCTCCAGCGGTAGTATTCGCGGATCGTCGCTTCTATTTCAGAATCAACTCTTGACTAACTTCTATTTTGGAATTTAGTATCTGTCAAGGCCGAGTCCGCGTTGCGGACGATTCGGGCACAGCAGGAGCATCAAACGTGATCCGAAAGTTCATGTTCGAGGCTGAAATCTACGAGTCGCTTAATTGCCTTCCGCAGCGGATCCGTACATGCAAAAGATCGAACGGGCGAAAGCGTGAGTGAGCGATGGTTCTTGGCGAACGGCCGGCCGCGGAATATTTCTTCGGCGGCAAATCCCTTAAGCTGTAGGAGATCGGCCCCGCAATTTCGGAGATTGCCAGAGCTCGACTAAAGGAATTGATCATGAGCGAAAAAGAAGAATTCGAAAAGCTCCCAGAAGCAATGCCGAAGTGGATCAAGGACCACGTGGAGCTCTATCTCTCCGAACCCGAAAAGGCGCACCTGTGGGACTCGGCCATTGGCGGCGGACCCGGCCCGCTGCCGACGCTGCTCCTGATCGCGCGCGGCGCGAAGAGCGGCAAGCTCCGTCCGCTGCCGCTCCTCTACCAGGAGATGGATGGCAAGTACGTCGTCATCGGTTCAAAGGGCGGCGCGCCAGCGCATCCAGGCTGGTACGTGAATCTGAGAGCGAATCCGGAGTGCGAAATCCGAGTGGGCGCGAGGCGCATGCGGGCCCGCGCGCGCACGGCGAGCGGCGACGAACGAACGCGGGGCTGGGGGAAGATGGCGGCGATGTATCCGCCCTACGACGACTACCAGAAGCGAGCGAGTTCGCGGCAGATCCCTGTGGTGATTCTCGAACCGATTGGCCCTGCATGAGCGCGAGGCTCAACGAGTCGTGCTGGGCTATTGGACCTATTAACTTCTGATTTGGAATCTAGTGTTGTATCAGAGGTTGTGCGAGAATCCCAGGCAGATGCGCTGGCAACAAATCGACACGATGACCTGTTCGGTCGCACGCACGCTGTCAGTCGTCGGCGACCGCTGGACCTTGCTAGTCATCCGCGATGTCCTCCTCGGCATCCGCAGGTTCGACGCGATTCAGCAGGATTTGCAGTTGACGCCGCATCGGCTGTCGGACCGTTTGCGTAAGCTGGTGCATGACGGGGTTCTTAGACGCGTCATGTACGAAAAGCACCCGCGTCGCTTCGAGTATCGGCTCACCGAGAAAGGATTTGATCTCTATCCATTAATCGCCACGATGACTGAGTGGGGCGACCGTTGGATGGCTGGACGCGCGGGCGTCCCGGTGGAATTGGTCCATCAGCCCTGCGGCCACACGATCACGCCCAAACTCGTCTGTCCGAGCTGCGAATTGAAAATTGATGCCCGCGAGATGAGCGTTCGGCCGGGACCAGCCCTTAAGGGCCGCGCTATGCCCGGCCACGATACCGCATCGCAGCGCCGGAAAGTCGCTCGCGAAGCCAAAAAGACCGCTTGACCGCTCCTGCTCGAGTTCTCTTCCATCCGATTCGAAGCGGGAGGAACAGCTATTTGTTCCATGAAGACTGAGCCAGTGACCCGAGGCCACTTGGTCATGCCTCCGCGCTGGCATCCCGTACCTGAATGACTAACGAGGGCGCTTCAGATCATTACTGGGACGGAGTATTTCCGAATTCTTTAGACTCCTATAATAAGCCGTTGCGATTCTCCATCAGCAGATGGCCCAGGCAGCACAGCTTTGCCTCCTGGCCGCTGGCCTTCTTGTACAGCCGTGCTTGCGGGTCAGTGGCCGATTGATGCGCCGCATTAGTCCTTCGCCCGCCATGAAAATCGATCGCCGGATTGCGGGGATCATCAGGGCGGGCGCACCGTGTCGAGCACTTGCAGCAAGAGTGCGCGCAACAGCTGCTCCGGTGCAATCGGCGGGCGTCCGCGGTTTGCATAGATCGCGTCGAGCCGCGGACTCAATTGGCGCAACCCCGCATCGGCCATCAATCGCAACCGCCGCAGCGGGTGATCTTTCGCCGCCCGCCGCTC
>DATJUF010000300.1:0-3595 GCA_035502655.1 Binataceae bacterium (SeqCode) | reverse complement strand
CCAAGACGATTGCGGAAAAGCCCGAGATTATCCGCGAGGGCTGGGGTGAGCAGATTCGCACTGATCCGCGCACCCGCTGGGGCGATATCGTCGCCTGCACCAAAGTGGATCTGCGCGAGAAGATCAGCGCAATCATCGAGCCGGCGCTGATCATCGCGGGCAAGGATGATCAGACAACACCGCCGAGTGACGCGGAGTTCATCAAGAGCCGGATTCGCAACGCGCGGCTTCAAGTGATTGCCGACGCAGCGCATAACGTCACGACCGAGCGGCCGGACGAGGTCAACGCCGCAATCAGCAAGTTCCTCGCCGAGTTGAGTTAGGAGCGTAGCATGAGTCTAAGCCGCAAGACCGCCCTGGTGGGCGTTTATGAACATCCGACGCGCTTCGCGCCCAACAAAAGCATGTATCAGATCATGGCCGAAAGCGTACGTGGGGCACTGGATGACGCCGGCCTGGCCATCAAGGATGTTGACGGGCTATGCACTGCCGGCATGGGCATGGGTGCGATGGGTATCGTAGGCTTCTGCGATTACCTGAATCTTACGCCCAACTTCGTCGATGGGACCAACATCGGCGGCTCGTCCTTCGTTGCGCATACAGCCCATGCAGCGGCGGCGATTAACGCCGGGCTGTGCGAAGTCGCGGTGATCGTCTATGGCTCGACGGCGGCGTCAGCGCGCTTCGCGATTGGCACCGGCGGCGGAGGCGGCGGCGGTGACCCCTGCGATCAATATGAGTTTCCGTTTGGCCCGACCACGGTCGGTGCCTACGCGATGGTCGCCCAGCGCCATATGCACGACTACGGCACTACGCCGGAGCAGCTTGCCGAAATAGCAGTGACGATGCGGCTGCACGCGTCGATGAATCCGGTAGCGAAGTATCGCGATCCGATTACTGTCGAGGACGTGCTGGCGTCGCGGGTGATTTCATCGCCGCTGCATCTGCTGGACTGCTGCATCATCAGCGATGGAGGCGGCGCATTGGTCGTGACCTCAGCGGAACGTGCCCGCGACCTGAAGAAGAAACCGGCCTATATACTTGGCGCAGGCGAGGCGGTTCGCCATGCGGCGCGTGGCCAGCGCGACTTTCTCGAAATTGCGGCAGCACAATCCGGGCGGCTGGCCTTTGAGCGCGCTGGCGTGAGTCACAAAGATATCGATATGGCGATGATCTACGATTCGTTTACGATCACCGTCCTGACCACGCTGGAAAACCTGGGCTTCTGCAAGCGCGGCGAGGGCGGCGCCTTCGTCACCGGCGGACGGCTGCGCTACGACGGCGAGTTTCCAATCAACACCGACGGCGGCGGGCTATCGTCCAATCATCCGGGCATGCGCGGGATGTTCCTGGTGATCGAGGCGGTCAAGCAGTTGCGTGGCGAATGCGGCCCGCGTCAGGTCAAGGACTGCAAGATCGCCTTGGCCCATGGGACTGGCGGCGCGCTCGGCACGAGGCATTCAGGCGCCACTTTAATCTTGACTAACCAGTGAGAGGCTGAGATGCCGCAGGAAAAAGATAAGAAGCGTTACGCCAAGCCGTTGCCCCATATTGACGAGGAAAACCGTCCATGGTGGGAAGCGGCCCAGCGGCATGAATTATATATTCAGAAGTGCCGTGATTGTGGCGATTTGCGGTTCCATCCGCGGGCGCTATGCACAAGCTGCCTATCATCGAACACTGAATGGGTCAGATGCAAAGGTAGCGGCCGTATCTACACTTTTACTGAGACCAGGCAGAATCAGCAGTCAGGGTTTCGCGATAGCCTGCCATACGTTTTGGCGTGGGTGCGGCTCGACGAAGGCGTCATGCTGATGACGAATATTGTCGACTGCCCCCCGGAACAGGTTAAGATAGATATGCCCGTCGAGGCTGTGTTTGATGACGTCACGCCCGAGGTGACGCTGGTGAAATTTCGCCCAGCATAGCCCGAGCCTGCGAGGGTGGGCCCGACTGAGTCTGCGAACGGAAGGCCTAAAGACTCTGAGTTAGCGAGCCTGCGAGGACATCAGGCCCTGAGTCGGCGAGCGGGCCGCGCAAAGAAGTTGAGGTCGCTGTTTGAGCACAACGCTTGACCTGCATAGTCATAGCGAAGCTTCGGAGGACAGTAGGGCGCCACTTGAGGCGTACCTGAACTGGCTCAAGCTTCGCGCCGCTGAGCGCCCACTTGACGGTATCGTTCTGACGGAGCATCGCCAATTCAACGCGAACGCCGATTATCGCGCGCTTGAAGACAAGTTCGGGATGCTGGTGTTGAAGGCATCTGAAGTCGAAACCGATTACGGCCACGTCCTGGTATTCGGCGTGAACGAAGAGATGACCAGGCGCTTCGATTTCGCCAACGTCCACCTGCCAGCCCAGGAGCTGATTGACGAAGTGGCGCGGATGGGTGGTGTTGCGGCGCCGTGCCATCCGGGGCGTCCCAACGTCGGCCTCTGTGAGCATTATGGAAAGAAGCCGCCGCTGGACAACATCGTAGCGGTCGAGGTTTTGAATGGCGGTTCGCGCAAGGGCGAGGACGAACGCAGCCTCGAATTGGTCAAGCAGTATGGTTATCGAGCGATCGGCGGTTCGGATAGCCATCTGGTGAGCCTGATCGGGCTATGTGGAACGCGCTTCGAGGCGGATATCCGCACGATTGAGGATCTCGTGCGCGAACTGAAACAAGGCTCGTACGAGCCGGTTGATTTCCGTCCGCGCCGCAAGCCGGTGCCCCATGCGGTCGCAGCCGAGGTGAAGTAGCGATGGCAATAAACTACGATCCCGCGCTGATTGGCCGGGTATTCGAGAATACCGAGCCAGTGCCGGTCACCGCCGAGATGATCAGTACGTTTTGCTCTGCGATAGGTGAGCATAACCCGCTTCATACGGACGCGGAGGCGGCGAAACACGGGCCGTATGGTACGTTGACAGCTCCGCCGTCATTCGCGGTGACGTTCCGCAACGGCCAGCATTTCTTTCAGCACGTTCCCCGCTTCGGCAAGCAGGGTTTCGACGCCGGCAAGGATGTCGAGTTTCTAGCGCCGATTCATCCCGGTGATCAGATCACACTGAGCTCGCACGTCAAAGAGATTTACGAAAAGACCGGACGTACCGGCGCGATGGCCTTCGTAATCGTGCGCACCACGCTGAAAAATCAAAACGGCGAAGAGGTCGCTCACATCGACCATCGCTTCATGAACCGCATCTGAGGGGCCATGTCCGACGCAAAGATCAGTTTTGAAACCATCCAGATCGGCGACGCGCTGGGTCCCGAAGAATTCCATTTGAGCAAGGACCAGGTGCGGACCTACGCAAAGGCGACCGGGATGTGGGTGCCGCGCTTCACGGATGACGAGGCCGCGCGCAAAGAGGGCCTTCCGGGAATGATCACGCCCGGGAATATGAGCCTCGCGATCCTGAGCAAGCTCGTCACGGACTGGATCGGGCTAAGCGGTGCGAAAATGACGCGGCTGGGGACGACTTATCGTCAGCCGGTGCTGCCCGACCATACGATCACTCTGCAAGGCTTTCTCACCGCCAAGAACGAGGCTGATCGCACGGCTGAGATGGACGTATGGCTGGAGAATGAGGACGGCGAGCGTCTGGTGATAGG
>DATJUF010000299.1:0-3587 GCA_035502655.1 Binataceae bacterium (SeqCode) | reverse complement strand
TATGACGTAATCGTGGTTGGCGGCGGCAATGCCGCGCTGTGCGCAGCGCTCTCGGCGCGTGAGAACGGCGCTCGCGTACTTGTGCTCGAATGCGCGCCAATCGAGGAACGGGGCGGCAATAGCCGCTTCACCGCTGGGGCGATGCGCGTCGCGTATAGCAGCGTCGATGATCTAGTTCGCCTGATGCCTGACTTGACCGAAGAAGAAAAGGCGGCGACCGATTTCGGTATCTATAGTGAGGATCAGTTTTACGATGACCTGTGCCGTGTGACGCAATATCACACAACGCCGGGGCTGGCCGAGACGCTGGTCACGCGCAGTTTCGCGACGATGAATTGGATGCGCGGGAAGGGCGTGCGCTTCGCACCGATTTACGGACGGCAGGCGTTCAAACTCGATGGCCGTTTCAAGTTCTGGGGCGGGCTGACGGCCGAGGCGTGGGGCGGCGGTCCGGGCCTGGTCGACGCGCTTTATAATCTAGCGCAACGCGATGGAATCGAAATCGCATACCTGAGCCGTGCACTAGCCTTAGTATATGATGACAACGGCGTGCGCGGGGTCGTCGTGCGCAAGAGCGGTCATACAGTGACCGTCGAAGGAAAAGCGGTGGTGCTGGCGTCCGGCGGGTTCGAGGCCAACGTTGAATGGCGCACGCGCTATCTTGGTCCTGGATGGGATCTGGCGAAGGTACGCGGTACCCGGTTCAACACCGGCGACGGGATACGAATGGCGCTGGAAATCGGCGCGATGCCGTACGGCAACTGGTCGGGATGCCACGCAGTCGGGTGGGATCGCAATGCACCGGAGTTCGGAGATTTGGCAGTCGGCGATGGCTTTCAGAAGCATAGCTATCCATTCGGAATCATGGTCAACGCGCGGGGGCAGCGCTTCGTTGATGAGGGCGCTGACTTTCGCAACTATACTTACGCAAAATATGGGCGAGTGATTCTGGAGCAGCCGCATCAATTTGCGTGGCAAGTATTCGATCACAAAGTCACGCATCTGCTGCGCGATGAGTACCGGATCAAGCAGGTGACGAAGGTCACCGCGAATACGCTGGAAGAACTGGGGGGAAAACTGGAAGACGTTGACGCGGCGGGCTTCCTAGATGAGATAGGCGCCTACAATGCGGCGGTGCGAACGGAGGTTCCCTTCAATCCGAATATCAAGGACGGACGCGGCACGCGCGGACTGGTTATTAACAAATCCAACTGGGCGAATACGATAGATACGCCGCCATTTGAGGCATACGCGGTGACCTGCGGCGTGACGTTCACGTTCGGCGGCCTGAAGATTGGTGAGCATGCGGAGGTGCTCAATACCGACGGGCTGCCGATTCGCGGCTTGTATGCGGCAGGTGAACTGGTCGGCGGACTATTCTATTTCAACTATCCGGGTGGCACGGGACTGATGTCGGGTGCGGTCTTCGGCAAAATCGCCGGTGCGGCGGCTGCGCAGATGCCGTGAAGCTAGTATATAGGGCGGCGGCTACATTTTGAAAAATAGTCGATCCGTGGAACGATTTAGTCAGTTTGCTGGAGGATAGACAGGTACTGGCCCATCCGGAGCGGGGCAGGCGGATGGGCCAATGATTAACTAGCGCATCATCCGGCCGAGGGAATCGCGAAGGCCGGGTTCATTCTGGGCGAAGTCGAGCTTGTTCATGCCGTCGTACGACTTGCCGAGGCTCTTCATATACTCTTTGGAATTGTCGCAATAGACTTCGAGTTGATGGCCGTCGGGATCGCGAAAGTAGATGCTCTTGGTGATACCGTGGTCGACGGTTGAGACAATCTCGACATTATTGTCCTTAAGTTCGCGATAGGCGGCCTTCAGATGATCTTCGTCGCGCAAGCGAAAGGCGATATGCAGGAGGCCGGTCTCGCCTTTTTGCGGGCCGGGTGCAGCGTCGCCGACTTCAACGAGGCCGATTTCATGATGGTCACGGCCGTTGCTGGCGAGAAAAGCCATCTTGATTTGCGGCATCTCGTGCATCAACTGCAGCCCGAGTAATTCAGAATAGAATTTGCGCGAACGTTCGAGATTGCGCACTTTGATCACTACATGTCCGATACGGTCGGGTCGAATCATGTTCGATCTCCTTTGGGACTGCGGGAAATTGGTTATCCGTCATAGAACTGCTTCTATATCATCAGAGCGGCGGCGAAAGGCAAGGGCGTTTCCGACGCTGGAAGGAGTCAGTAAAGGCGCGGGCCGACGAAGAGGCCGTCGAGGAAATGCTTGGTACGGGTCGCGGCCTTTTGCGGCAGCTTCAGGAGATCCGCGGCGAGCTTGTGGGTGGCCGGCATCAGTTCGGCAGCGGCGGTTACCTGATTGACCATGCCGAGGGCGAACAAGTCGCGGGCATTGTAGTGGCGGCAGAGGACCATTGCCTCCTTGGCGTGCCAGGGACCAAGCCTGGCGGCCATCGCGAGCGCAGGACCGCCGGTGAAAGCGACGCCGAGCTCGACTTCGGGGACCCAGAACTCGGCTTCCTCGGCTGCGATGATGAAATCGAAGGCGGCAGCTAGGGCCCATCCGCCACCAACGGCGAAACCGTTGACTGCCGCAATGGTCATGCAATCGAGCCGCGTGATTTGGTCGAAGGAGCGTCCGACCATGCGAGCGACGCCGCGATTGCGCTGGTTGAAGAGGCGCTGGCGCTCGGCGGGGTCCGTAACGCCTTTCGCGGCGGACATGTCGGCGCCTGCGGAGAAGGCGCGGCCACTGCCGGTGACGATCAGTACGCGTGTATCGTGGTCGTCGCGCACGTCTTTGATCAAGCCTTCGAACTCGGTCATGACCTCGCGGTTCATGCAATTGAGGCGCTCGGGCCGGGTGAAGGTGATTGTGGTGATCGGGCCGTCTTTAGCGAACTGAAAGCTTTCGAGCATGAGATTGAGACCTGAGTATAGTTGGCCCGGTTATTCGAGAGTGAAGCCATTGATGTTGGATTTGGCCTGGAGAATCACGCCGGGCTTTTTCGCGGCGAGTGATTGTGCGAGTTCCATAGCTACCGGCATCAACTCGTCTTTGCGGACGATGCGGTTGAGCATGCCCCATTCGTAGAGTTCCGGGGCTTTGAAATGGCGGCAGGTGAAGATAATCTCGCGGGCACGGGCGGCGCCCACTTCAGCGGCGAGGCGCTGTTCGGGTTCGCGCGGCCCTGGCGAGCCGAGGTCAACTTCAGGCATCCAGAACTCAGCGGTTTCGACGGCAATACGCAGGTCACAGCAGAGCGCCAGGAACCATCCGCCGCCAACAGCGAAACCATTGACGGCAGCGACGGTCGGCAGTGGGAAGTCAGCCAGCAGCCGAAAAGTGCGGCGCAGGAATCGCCGGCGGCTGTCAGGCACGGCAGCGAAGCGCTTCTGCCGTTCGGCTGTATCGCTCACGCCCTTGAGATGCGAAATGTCGGCGCCAGCGCAGAAGGCGGGGCCCGAGCCGGTGATGAGGAGGCCGCGCACGCTGTCGTCGTCGCGGATACGAATCAGGTTGTCTTCGAGTTCGCTGATACTGTTCTCGTTGATAGGATTGCGCTTCTCGGGCCGGTCATAGGTCAGGAGTGCAACCGCACCGTGCTTTTC
>DATJUF010000298.1:0-9430 GCA_035502655.1 Binataceae bacterium (SeqCode) | reverse complement strand
GTATGTTTTTTTCGTCGACCTGGAAGGCCATCGGAGCGACCCGAAAGTCGCGCGGGCGCTGGCTGCGCTGGAGCGGCGGGCCTTGTTTTTGAAGGTGCTGGGTTCATATCCTGACGGAAGGCTGGCGGGCGCCTGAAGGCCTGCCGCCGGAGCCTTTAGCAAAATGATCAATCCAGCAGATTTGGTGCTGCCGACCGTCGCCGCGCTGCGTCCGTACGAGCCGGGCAAGCCGATTGAGGAATTGCAGCGCGAGCTGGGAATTGAGGAGCCGGTCAAGCTCGCCTCCAACGAAAACCCGCTCGGGCCTTCGCGCAAAGCGATGGCGGCAGTGGCCGCGGCGCTGCATGAGGTGAACCGTTATCCCGATGGATCGAACTGGGCGGTGCGGCAGAAGATCGCGGCAAAGCACGGGGCCGGCGCGGACCATATATTTATGGCCGGCGGATCGGTCGAGGTTTTGAACCTGCTGGCCTTTTTGTTCTTGCGGCCGGGCCTCAATGCGGTTTTCTCGGAGCATTCCTTTGCGATTTATAGCCTCGCGGTGGCGGCCGCCGGAGGCGAGGGACGTGTGGTGCCGATGCGTCCCGGATGGCACCACGACCTTGGCACGATCGCGCAGCGGATCGACGCCAATACACGGATCGTCTTTCTCGATAATCCTGGGAATCCGACCGGAACGATCTATCATCAGGCGGAATGGGACGCCTTTATCCAGCGCGTACCGGAGCATGTAGTGGTTGTCGCTGACGAAGCCTATTTCGAGTTCGTGCGGGATGAGCAATATCCGGACTCGCTCAGGAACCATGACGGCAATCGCTTGATCATCACACTGCGAACGTTCTCGAAGATTTTTGGGCTGGCGGGACTGCGCGTCGGTTACGCAGTGGCGCGTCCCGAGCTGGTTCAGCTACTCGACAAAGTGCGGCAGCCGTTTAACGTGACGTCGCTCGGCCAAATCGCGGTGATTGCCGGGATGGACGATGAGGAGCACGTGCGGCGCACCTTGGCGAACAACGCCGAAGGGATGGCGTACCTCGAACGGGAGTTTGCCCGCCTGCGAATCGAATATGTGCCGAGCCAGGCGAATTTTATTCTCGCGGACGTGGGCGATGGGCGTGCGGTCTATGACGAGCTGCTGCGGATGGGGGTGATCGTGCGTCCGATGGGCGGATACGGTTTCCCGCGCCACGTGCGGATTAGTGTTGGGTTGCCGGAAGAAAACCGCCGCCTGATCGCGGCCCTCGAAAAGACGCTGATATCCACACAATGAGTGTATATTTCTTTTTGGACGGATTTCGAGATCAGTTCTAAAATGGCACTCCAGTTTCGGCAGTTGACGATCGCGGGGGTCGGGCTGATTGGCGGATCGCTCGCGCTGATCGCGCGCAAGCACGGGCTGGTCGGGCGAATTGTTGGATTGGGGCGTACGCAAGGAAATCTTGATATCGCACTGGAACGCGGAATAATCGACGCCGCCACACGCGATCCGATTGAAGCCGCACGAAATACAGACCTGCTGATGCTGGCGACTCCGGTGCTGGCCTTTCCCTCGACGCTCTCCGCGATGGTGCCGTACCTGCCTGCCGATTGCGTCGTCACCGACGTTGGCAGCGTCAAAGGCTGGGTGGTGCGCGAACTCGAACCTTTGCTGGGACCTGCAATGGCGTTGGTCGGAGTCCATCCAGTGGCGGGCAAGGAAACCACTGGTGCGATAGCTGCAGACGAGGAGCTGTTTCGCGATCGGCGCGTGATCGTTACGCCGTCGGCGCGGAGCACGCCGGACGCGGTGGATAAAGTCGAAGCGCTATGGCGGGCGACCGGGGCGCGAGTTGAGCGGATGACGCCCGAAGTGCATGACGGTCTGCTGGCGCGCGCGAGTCATCTGCCCCAAATCGCCGCAAGTGCGCTGGCGGCGGCACTGGCCGGCGAATACGTTGGCGGCAAATGGGCGGCGGAGTTCGGCGCTGGCGGCTTGCGTGATACCACTCGGATCGCGGCGTCGTCAGCCGAGATGTGGCGGGATATCTGCCTGACGAATCGCACGGCGATCCTGGAAGCGCTGCGGCTCTTCGGCGCGTCGTTTGCGGAGTTTGAGCAAGCGATCGCGGCCGGCGGCGCGAATCGGCTGATCGAGTTGTTCGAGCGTGGACGGCGAATGCGGGAACAGCTGAAATAGATTAGCGAAGCAGGTGCAATGACTCGCCTGCATGGTTATCCTGAATAAGAGCATTACGATCCGACATCCGCTTTGAGCGAATCCATCAAACCCAGAGAATTGCGCCGCCAGCCGATCGTGGCAATTGATGGCCCGACTGGCGCCGGCAAATCGACCGTGGCGCGGGAACTGGCGCGCGAGCTTGGCTTTACCTATTTGAACACCGGCGCGATGTACCGGGCGGTCGCATTAGCTGCGGGGCGGGCGGGAATAGATCCCGATGCTCCGAACGCAGAGGCGCGGATGCAGGCGCTATTGGATTCGATCAGGCTGGAACTCGACCAGGATCGCGTGCTGCTCAACGGTGCGGACGTGGCGGCACAGCTCAGCGATCCGGTCGTGAGTGATCGCGCGTCGCGGTTCTCAGCTATCGCGATCGTGCGCGAGCGAATGCGTGAATTGCAGCAGACGGCAGGCGGCAAGGGTGGTATAGTAATGGAAGGCCGCGATATCGGCACCGTTATTTTTCCGGATGCCGAGTTCAAATTCTTCCTGAGTGCAGATCTACGCACACGCGCCAGACGGCGCTATAAAGAATTAATTCAAAAAGGAGTGTCAACGACTTTCGACGAGGTATATGCGCAGCTCGAGGCTCGCGACCGGCGCGATCAGGAACGCGCGCTGGCGCCGTTAAGGGCGGCTGATGACGCAGTTGTGATCGATTCGACCAATGATAGCGTGGCCGAGGTGGTAGCGCGGCTGAAGCGCCGCGTCTGCGCGGGATGCGACGCTGAGTAGGTCTTGAAACGCGCGAAGCAGCCTTGTATGGATTGCAGTAGCCTCGATGTCCTGAAAAAGGTCCCACAATAAATGGAGAAAGATTTGTCCGAACAGACGAACGGAGGAACGAATGATTTCGAGTCGCTGATGGAACAGAGCCTGCGCGCACCGCGCCCAGGCGATGTACTTACCGGCACGGTTCTCTTGATCACTCGCGATAACGTCATAATCGATATCAATTATAAGTGCGAAGGCCAGGTGCCGCTCGCCGAGTTCCTGGACCACGACGGCAACGTCGGGATCAAGGAAGGCGACGAGGTTGATGTCTATTTCGAGGGCACCGAAACCGAAAATGGCACGGTGATGCTGTCGCACGCCAAGGCCGAGAAGTTCAAGGTCTGGCGCGAACTCGAACATGCGTTCCAGAACGAAACTCCGGTCGAAGGCGTGATCCTGGGCAAGGTCAAGGGCGGCCTGCAGGTTGACATTGGAGTGCCGGCCTTCTTGCCGGGATCGCATGTCGATCTGCGGCCGGCGCGCAACCTCGATCGCTACGTCGGCCAGCGCGGCCGTTTCCAGATACTGAAGTTCAATCGTGCACGCGGCAACGTAGTAGTATCACGCCGCAGCGTTATCGAGCGTGAGCGGTTTTCGCTCAAGGAGCAGACGCTCAAGGTACTCGAAGAGGGCGTAATCCTTGAGGGGACTGTCAAAAATATTACCGATTACGGCGCGTTCGTTGACTTGGGCGGACTCGATGGCCTGCTCCATATCACCGATATGGCGTGGGGCCGCTTGCAGCATCCTTCCGAAGTGCTGAAGGTCGGCGATAAGGTGAAAGTCGTCGTGCTGAAGTACGACCCTGCGCGTGAGCGGGTGTCACTTGGCATGAAGCAGATTATGCCCGACCCGTGGACCAAAGCGGCGGAGAGTTATCCGCCGGGGGCGCGTTTCCAGGGCAAGGTCGTTAGTGTGACGGACTACGGCGCCTTCGTCGAGCTCGAGAAAGGTATCGAAGGGCTGATCCACGTTTCCGAGATGACCTGGAGCAAGCGCGCGGTTCATCCGTCGAAGCTGGTGAATGTCGGCGATACGGTGGACGTGCAAGTGCTCGGAGTCGATGAGGCTAATCGGCGGATTTCTCTGGGGCTCAAGCAGACCGAACCGAATCCATGGGAAGCACTGGCGGAACTCCATCCGGTGGGCAGCAGGATCAACGGCCGGGTTAAATCAATCACCGACTTCGGCGTGTTTGTCGAAATCGAGGCTGGAATCGACGGCCTGGTGCATATCTCCGATCTGTCATGGACGCGGAAAGTGCGTCATCCGTCGGAGCTGTTCAAGAAGGGTGACGAAGTTGAGGCAATGGTGCTCGGGATTGAAGTCGAGCATGAGCGTGTAAGCCTCGGTATCAAGCAGCTCGGCACGGATCCATGGGATACCGTGGCACAGCGTTATCCCCTCAACACCCGGATTACCGGCAAAGTCAGCTCGGTGGCGGACTTTGGCGTGTTTGTCGAGCTTGAAGAGGGTATCGAGGGGTTGATCCATATTTCGCAGCTCAGCAACGAGCGGGTCGATAAGCCATCCTCTTTATATAGGGTCGGTGATGAGGTCGAGGCTCTGGTGGTTCAGGTCGACAGCAAGGAGCGGCGGATCGGGTTATCGGTCAAGACGCTGCGGGCGCATGAAGAACGCGAGGAGATGCAGGCGTATCTCAAGCGCGAGCATGAAGCCCAGCGTTTTTCGCTCGAAGATATCCTCAATGAGGAGCTGAGGCTGGATCGCGAGGATAGCGGCGAAAAGCGCGCTTCACGGGGTGCTCGGCGCGAGCGTTAAACGGCAGGCCTGCGATAGCATGACCAAGCGCGGGATTATCGAGGAGTTGATGGCGCGCCGAGCAGGGTTTACCTCGCGCCAGGCTGAAACCGTGGTCAACGCAATGTTCGAGTCAATGGCCGGGGTTCTGGAAAAAGGCCATAGAATCGAAATCCGCGGCTTTGGCAGTTTCGGCGTGAAGGGCCGCAGGGCGCGCCAGGGCCGCAATCCGAAGACGGGCGAAGTGGTTGAGGTCGAGGCGAAGCGAATTCCGTTCTTCCGCGCAGGCAAAGAGCTTAAAGTAGAAGTCAATGGCGCGGCGGAATCCGGGCGGAAGCCTTCGGCCTGATCGAGCTAGCGGCCTGGAACGGATGTGGGCGCCGTGGCGCTCGGCTTACTTGACCGTCGCTGATAAACCAGCAAAGCGCTGCATCTTCTGTTTCGGACGGCTCGGCGCTAAGGGCATGCGCGAGCGTCTGGTGCTGTATGCGGGGCGGTGCGCGGTCGTGATGCTCAACCGTTATCCGTATAGCAGCGGCCATCTGATGGTGGCGCCCCGCACGCACGCGGCTTCGCCCGAACTGCTGGATCGCGAGGAGCGCAGTATCGTCGCGGAGCTGGTCGCGGCCAGTGTGGAGAGTTTGCGCAAGGCCTATAAGCCTGCAGGTATCAATGTCGGTGCGAATCTGGGCCGTGCTGCGGGCGCCAGCTTCGCTGAGCACATGCATTGGCATCTGGTGCCGCGCTGGGAAGGTGATACGAATTTTATGACGGTGCTCGTCTCAACCCGCGTGCTTTCGCAGCCTTTGACGGAGACCTACGCGCTGCTGGAGCCGCTTTTCAAAGCGATCGATCCAGCTCTCATCAGTTGAGGTGGCAGGAATTCGCTTCGGGTCAGCACATGGATCAGAGTCTGCTCAAGCTAAATACCCTCGGCGAGTTGAAGCGCGCTGGCTATCGTCCCAAACCAGTGCGAATCGAGATGCGGGATAATCTGCTCGAACGGCTGCGGCGCAAGGAGCGGGTGCTGCCAGGAATCGTCGGTTACGATGATACGGTGATTCCAGAGATCGAGAACGGCGTGCTCGCGGGTCATCATATGATTCTGCTGGGCGAGCGCGGACAGGCGAAATCGCGGATTATCCGATCGCTGGCGCTGCTGCTCGACGAGCAAGCCGCGGCTATCAAAGGCTGCGAGATCAACGACGATCCGTTCGCGCCAATTTGTCAGCGGTGTATAAGACTGGCCGCCGAGCAGGGCGATGCGACGCCGATTACGTGGATCGGCCGCGAGCATCGCTATGCCGAGAAGCTCGCTACACCTGACGTTTCAGTGGCTGATCTGATTGGTGAAATTGATCCAATCAAGGTCGCTGAGGGACGCTACCTGGCGGATACCGAGACGATTCATTACGGACTGATCCCGCGCACCAATCGGGGAATCTTCGCGATCAACGAACTGCCGGACCTGACGGAAAAGGTGCAGGTGGGCCTGTTCAACCTGATGGAAGAGAAAGACGTCCAGATCAAAGGCTACAAAATCCGCCTGCCGGTAGACGTAGTATTCGTCGCCAGCGCGAATCCGGAGGATTACACCTCGCGCGGAAGGATAATAACGCCCCTAAAAGACCGCTTCGATATCCAGATTCGCACTCATTATCCGAAGACGCTGGAGGATGAAGTTGCAATCATGGAGCAGGAATGCAGCTATCCGATTCGTTCGGAAACGCCGGTGCGAATTCCACAGTTCATGAAGGACATCCTGGCGCAAATTACATTTGAAGCGCGCGCGTCCAACGAGATCAATCAGTCGTCGGGAGTCTCGGTGCGAGTGACGATCAACAATCTGGAATCAGCGATCGCAAACGCTGAGAAACGCACGATACGGACCGGTGAAAACGAAATCGTGCCGCGGATTTCCGACTTGCACTCTCTCTACGCTTCCACCGCTGGCAAGCTGGAATTGGAATACGCTGGCGAGGACAAGAAGGATGATGATTTGATCGAGCGGCTGATTAACCGATCGGTGCTGAAAGTCTTCGATCGCTACCTGAAACTCGAAGATCTGAAACCAGTTATCACCTACTTCGAGGACGGCTGGGGAGTTGAGGTTTCGGATGCCGCGCCCTCGTCGGATTACCTGGACGCCTTGCGCGAGGTGCCGGGCCTGCGCGAGGTAGTCGAGCAGCTTGGGGTATTCGAATCGCCGGGCCTGATGGCAACCGCGAGCGAATTGATTTTCGAGGGACTGCATCTCCATCAGAAGCTCAACAAGGATCGGCAGGGCGGGCGCTTCGCCTATCACGCCTGAGCGGAGCGGAAGTAGCAGCGAGGCAGCATTCCCAAGGAAGATTAGATGCCTACGACGACGCGCTATACGCAATGGGACGGCAGCCAGCAGCTCAAACTCGATGCGGGCAAGGTCTTCGAGAAGCTCGCCGAGTATCTTTCCTTTACCGACGATGTACGCCAGGCGATGGACTGGATGATGCGCCAGGGGATGGACTTCGACGGCGTGAAGGTGACTGGGCTGGAAGAGTTCCTTGAGCAATTGCGCCAGGAGATGCGGCAGCGTTATCGCGACTTCAATCTGAAAAGTGCACTTTCCGCAATGGAGCAGAAGCTCGACGAGATTCTGAACACCGAGCGGCAGACTCTCCAAGGGTTACAAGGACATAAAGAAGGAATCGAAGAGAAGGAGCGTCAACTGCAGCGGCTGCCGCGCAAACTGTCCGAGGCGCTGCGCAAGCTCGAGAGCTATCAGTTTGAGGACGCCGAGGCGCAAAAGGATTTTGACGCGCTGCTCGAGGAATACGAGAATATTCGCGATCTCGAGAATTTCCGCGACCGCTACAACCATATGTTCCACGGGCCGAAAAGCCTGGACTACGACCAGGCGCTCGAGCTGATGCGCGAAATGGAGCGGATGCGCCAGCTCGAGCAGGATCTGATGTCGGGAAATTTTGAGACGGTCTCGATGGAGGATCTCAACGAACTGCTAGGGCAGCAGGCATTGCAGGATTTCCAGAATCTGCGGCAGGTCATGATGATGCTGCAGCAGTCCGGCTACATGATGCAGAAGGGTGAAAATATGCAGCTTTCGCCCAAGGGCGTGCGCCGGATTGGCCAGCTTGCTCTGCGCGATATCTATCAGGGCTTGTTGCGCGATCGCGCTGGCAGCCACGTGACGGACCATCGCGGACTCAGTGAGATGCGGCCGGAGGAGACGCGCCCATATCAGTTCGGCGATCCGCTGAATCTGAACCTGGTGGCGACGCTCAAGCATTCACTGACGCGGCGGGCAGGCGTGCCGCTGGCGCTCGAACCGGGCGACTTCGAGGTCTACGAAAACGACTACGGGAGCTCTTCGTCGACGGTGCTGTGCCTCGACATGTCGTGGTCGATGAGCTGGGAAGGCCGTTTCGCCGCGGCCAAGAAAGTAGCATTGGCGCTGGAGACTCTGATCCGCACGAAGTTCCCGCGCGACTACTTTGCGATCGTAGGGTTTTACACGCGGGCGGTGGAACTCAAGCTGAAGGATTTGCCGGAAGCTTCATGGAACATGGGTGACCCGTTCACGAATCTACAGGACGGGTTACGGCTTGCGTCCGACCTGCTGGGACGCCATCCCTCGCGGAATCAGCATATAATTGTGATTACCGACGGCCAGCCGACGGCGTACTTTCTGAACAAACGGCTTTATTGCGAATGGCCGCTTTCGTTTGGCGGAATCAGCCTGCGGGCAGCGCAGGAGACACTAAAGGAAGTCGAGCGGGTGACGCGCAAAGAGATTACGATCAACACCTTTATGCTGGACGATTCGCCGAGCCTGCGAGCGTTTGTCGAGAAGATGACGCAGATCAATCGCGGCCGTGCGCTTTATACGCGCCCGGACCATCTCGGCGAATACATGCTGGTCGACTACCTCTCCAAGAAGCGCAAGCGGATTTAGCAACACGGAGGCGTGCCGCCAATCAATGCCTGATCGGACAGCGGCGATCGCATTCAGCCGAGCGTCTTACGTATGAGCATGCGTTGACGGCGTTGATCGAACGCAGGCAGTTGGCGAAATCCGCCAGCCGGCGCGCGTCCGCATTGCGGAAAGCATGGCTGATAGCGTGCATGCTGCTGGGCCTGGTGGTGCTCAGTGGATGCAGCGGGGGTTCACCGCGGGCGACGGCGCAGCGCTATCTCGATTACCTTCAACAATTCAACTACGCTGCATGTTATGGGATGCTATCCGCGCAGGATAAGAAAGATCGCGACTTTAGTACCTTCCTCACGGCGATTCCTTTGGCGCCCGACACCAGCCCGTTATGGTTCAGGGCGGTCTTGCACAGTACCCATTATGAGCTGGGCGCGGTGCAGCGGATCGGTGACCGAGCGGTGGCCGCAGTTAAGATTACCACGCCTGACCTTCCACTATGGGAACGCACGCTCGACGCTGCTGCCGGTCCCGATCATATTGGCGGCGACGAGGCGGTGCGCTCGCTTGACACCGGTAACTATCCCAAGCTTACCTACAGCGATCGGATAGTATTGACGAAGGAGCATCACCGGTGGCGGATACTCGCTTCGCTGGCTGTGCATGATCATATTATGGACCAGTACCGCAAGGCGGTGGCGTTGTATGATCAGAGCAATTTTGAGGGGGCTGTTGCGGCCTACCGCAAGCTG
>DATJUF010000297.1:0-4656 GCA_035502655.1 Binataceae bacterium (SeqCode) | reverse complement strand
ATAGTCAACCTCAAAAAAGGTCATCAGGTTGGCGGCGAGGCCTTCGCTGACGCCGCGCAGCGGTTTCATGATCGCGGCACGCGGGACAATTTTCGGCAAGGGCGGCACTGGCGAGGAAGCGCGCAACGCGAAACGCATCGCGGCCAAAGACGCGGCGATATAATAACTGACCGAAACTGTGACGCCGATCGTCGCGACGGCCACGAGCGGTATCAGCATTGGCAGGCCACCAGCGCTGGAGACATTGGCTCCGCCATGGGGGCGGATTCGACGGAGAGCTTCATCGTCATTATTCTGCCGCCAGGACGCACGGCAAATTCAGCGCACATCCTGTCAGGCTGCTTGCGCCGTGTGTGACTGGCGCACTTGCGCCCGCCGTTGCCGCATCGTCGAAAGAAATTGCATCCCTTCCTTGAGCAGGCGTTTGCACTCTTCGCTCGAACTGACCATCTTACGAACTGCCTTAAAGATATAGCGCGGCCGGAAATAAAAACTGCGGTAAAAGCGTTCGACCGATTGATAAATCTCTTCGCCGCTTAACCCCGGATATTCGACACTGCATTTCTGGTAACCCGCTTCATCAAGCAGCGGATCAATCGCGAGATAACCATTGGCAGTGACGTACTCGAAGAGTTCAGTGCCCGGATAGGGCGAAGCCAGGGAAACCTGGATAGTCTCGCAATCCATCTCGCGCGCAAAGCGCATCGACTCCTCGATCGTATCCTTTGATTCGCCGGGTAGTCCGAGAATAAAGGTGCCATGAATCAGAATCCCGACGTCATGACAGTCACGCGTAAAGCGGCGCGCACGATCAAGCCGTACGCCTTTTTTGATATTCTTAAGAATTTCAGCGTTGCCGCTCTCATACCCGACTACAAATAGCCGCAGGCCATTATCCTTAAGGATCTTGAGCGTCTCGTAATCAACGTTGGCGCGCGAATTGGTCGACCAGGTGATACCCAGCGGTCCAATCAACTGGGCGATTTTTCGTGCGCGCATCGGGTCGGCAGTAAAGGTGTCGTCGTCGAAGAACAGCTCCTTCATCTTGGGGAACTTGGCCTTCATCGCCGCCACTTCTTCGTAGACGTTTTCCGGGCTGCGTACCCGATATTTATGACCCTGCGTGACCTGCGGCCATAGGCAGAAGGTGCAGCGTGCGGGACAGCCTCGGCCCGTGTACATGGAGACGTAAGGATACTGGCAATAAGGACTGTTGTAGCGGAGGTAATCGAGGTTGCGCTCGTAGACTTCGGTAACGAACGGCAGCCTGTCGAGATCCTCGTCAGAGAGGATCGGGCGGTCTGGATTGTGGCTGAGAATACCATTGCGCCTGTAACTGATCCCGCCGATTTTCGACCAATCCCAGCCCCGCGCAACTTCAACCATCGAATAGTCGAATTCCTTGCGTGCGGCGATATCAATCGCCTCGCTCAGCTTCAGGGTCTCTTCCGGGCGGGCCGTTGGATGGCCCCCGACGAAAGCAATCGTGCAGTTGCGGTTAGCCGCCTTGATCGCCTCCGCCGAGCGCACGTCCATCCGCAGCGACGGCGTCGAGGTGTGAATCACGACCAAGTCATAGCCCTTGGCCTCAGCCACGGTCATAACTGGCGAATAGTTGTGTGGCGGAGCGTCGAGCAGGCGAGCACCCGGGATCATTCCGGCGGGATAAGCTAGCCAGGTGGGATACCAGAACGACCACACTTCCCGAGTTGCCTGATAGCGGGAGCCTGCGCCGCCATCGAAGTCGTCATAGGAAGGAGGGTTCAGGAACAGGGTCTTCATCGCATCCATGCGGCGGTCGCTCCGGCACTACTGTCCGACTGGTTAGTGGGAATATACAAACGCCGCGCGGGCAACGCAATATTGGGGCTCTCGGAAAGCTAAAGGCACCAAAGTTAACCACAGATAAGCTGAAGCGGCGCACTCAAGTTATTTTAGCGCGATTTTGTCAATCATTCACGCCTCCACATTTGACCGCGGCTGATGGCAGCTCGGTGGTAGTGAAGGCAATGATACCCGTCAAGCCGCCGGTCATCGTTGCGGCGAACCATAGCAGGCCCATCGCAATTGCATCCGGATGGGTGATGCCAATACCGCCAAGCAGCACAAGATAGGCGGTTTCGCGCAAGCCTAACCCATTAAGCGTTAAGGGCACGCTGGCAATCACATTGGCGATAGGGACGCATACCAGAAAGGCGGAAAGCGGTGACGTCAGGCCCAAACCCAGTGCAATAAGATATTGGCAGATGGCAAGCGAGGCTTGCAGCACGATTGAAATGCCGATAGCTGGCAGAATTGCCCATGGACGTTCCAGATAAAGCAGGAATGCCGTCACGAGAGCCATAAGTTTAGCCGGCAGAAGCGGCGCGCAGCGGATTAGCAGCGGCGCTAGTAACCAGCCGGCAAAGGCCGCTGCGCCAAGAATTAGAACGGCTTCCCTCACCGGTGCGGGCAAGACGATACTGGTGAAAACTACTGCGGCAACGGCGGCGAACCAAAACAAACTCACGAGGCCGATTCCGCGGTCGGCCACTACTGAGGCTATTGCCGCGTTCAGGCGATCGTGGCGGCGTCCGAGGTAAAGCGCGCGCGCGGCGTCACCGCCAATCAGGCCCGGTACGAAAAGATTGGTGAAAACTCCGATGAAGTAGTAGCGAAGATAGTCCCAATATCCGCCTGGGAGAGCATTCATCTCCGCCAGCCATCGCCATCGCCATGCGGACAACGCTTGGCCGGCAATATATAAAGCAACTGCGGCGGCGAAAAAGCCGATGCGCTCCCTGGCTATCGCGTGCAGAATCGGCTGCGGATCGTAATGCCACAGCAAAAAGGTGATCGCGGCCGCTCCCAATCCGACGCGCAGCCCAAACGAGCCATAGGATTTGCGCCGCACGGGTTCAGATGCGGCGACCGTATCGACGCGTACTGACGGCTCAGCCATTTGATCCCGCTATGGCTGATGGAGGGCTAGCGATGGCTGGCCGGGTGAGGGCCGATCGCGGGTGCGCGAGCGCAAGTTTTTTGCTGTCCTCAGCAATTACTTCAAAAGGCCCAAGCTTCTGCTGGATCGAAGCCAAGGCTGACTTATCGATTACGAGTACGATATCCCGCGTAGTATCCCATAGATGGATAACGCCCTTGGGCCCGTTGAAAAAATATTGCGAAGCGTCGGGTGAATGCGCCGCGCCATAGGTGAGTTCGGTCTTGTCGCCCACAAGAATCACGCGGCGGCGTGTATAGAATGGCAGCGACTGGATATAGCGCGGATAGCATACCAAGGTTGCACCGGGCGCCCTTTGCTCGAGGGTGCGAGCGAGGGCCGCATAAGACCGTGCCGGTTCGGCCAAGATCCGTCCGTAACTGATCACGACCAGCAACGCCGCGGCAGTCAGACCGAATACGCTCAAGCCGGTCACTGGCCGCCGGATCCAGAAGCCAATCGCGCTAATGATACCGCCCGCCATCAGAATTGTGCCGGCCGCATAGAGAGCCGGCCGGACCAGCATTGGATTCGGGCTGCGTAGATGAGGCGCGAGGACCGCCACAATGATCAAGGCAATACCAGCGAGGCCAAGGAGGAGGCCAGCGAGACTGGCCCATTGTCCACTCCATTCGTGCGTGGCTGCGGATTCGAGTGCCCCGCCGAGCCCATCAGCCACTATTACTGCGATAGGCGGCAGCGCCGGGAGGATGTAAGGAACCAGCTTCGCGCTGGCGAGAGAGAAAATCACGAAGGTAGTTGCACTGGCGATCAAGCAAAAGCGGCGCGCCGGATTAGAGGAAAGGCGCCGCCAAGGCAGCAATGGAATCATCAGGGTCCACGGCAGCATCCCTGCGAGGATTATCGGGACGTAATAATAAATCGGTTCACTATGGCTATAGCCCCGATCGAAGAAGCGGCGGAAATACTCGCCGAGGAAATAGAACCTGATGAAATCGGGTTGGCGGACAGTGATTGCGATAAACCATGGGGCTGCAATCGCTCCCGTCAGCAATAATCCCGATACTGGCCGGAAGCGTGCGATAGCGCCGCGTAAACCGCCCTCCCACCAGCAAAAGATCAGCAGAATCAATAGCGGAAGTGCCGCCGCGATTGGTCCTTTCGTGAGGATGCCAAGGCCCATCGCGATATAGAATAACCATCGCCAGCGGCCGCCCTCGCACCAATGCAGGAAAGCGGCGAACAGCGCCACCGTAATCGACGCGGTGAGCAGCATGTCTGTGGTCAGCACCTGCGCCATTACCGCATAGAGGCAACTCGTCGCTAGGACCACTCCGGCAATCAGTCCTTTGCGCCAAGCGAAGGTGCGCAGGGTGAAATAGAAAGTTGCCGCGACCCCAATCAGCGCACTGAGCGCGTTAATAAACCGCGCGGCGAATTCGTTCACGCCTAAGAGGCGCATCGTGATTGCGCAGGTCCAATAGAGCAACGGCGGCTTTTCAATATAGGGGACGTAGTTGAGATGCGGAACGATGTAGTTGCCAGTGGCAAGCATCTCGCGCGCGATTTCTGCGTAGCGTGCCTCGTCCGGCTCCCACAGCCCATAGCGGCCAAGATGGAAGAAGAACAGCGCCCCAGCGAGGCCGAGGACGGCCACGGCGCTGAGCGCCGTGGCCGTCCTCGGCCTCGCTCCCGACGGCGGCGCGGGCCGCGTG
>DATJUF010000296.1:0-11476 GCA_035502655.1 Binataceae bacterium (SeqCode) | reverse complement strand
TCGCCCATGGCTTTCGCTATTTCGATCCGAACCTGAATCTCGCTGGGGTGATTTGCAATCGTATCGGCAGCCGTGGCCATCTCGATTTGTTAAAGGCCGCTTCCAGCGCCGTGCCCGTGCTCGGCGGCTTTCCTGACGACGCGGCGATCAGATTTCCCGAACGCCACCTCGGCCTGTTCAGCGCGATTGGCAACGCGATTCCGCAGGACCATTTCAACGCATGGGCAAAGCGCGCGAGCGAATGGCTCGATCTGGACGCAATCCTCGCGATCGCCCGGTCCGCACCAACGCTACCCAATACCACAATTTCGGCTGAGCCGGGGGCCCGAAGTTGCTGCGTCGGAATCCCCTACGACGAGGCGTTTCATTTCTACTACGATGACAATCTGCGGCGGCTCGAAGCGAACGGCGCTGAACTCGTCAAATTTAGTCCGGTGCACGATTCTTCATTGCCTCCTGCCGACGGACTTTATTTCGGCGGCGGCTATCCCGAAGTTATGGCAGCCCAATTATCGTCAAACCACGCGATGCTCGAAGCGGTCCGCTCCTTTGCCGCACGCCGCGGGCCAATTTATGCGGAATGCGGCGGGCTAATGTATCTCACGCACGCGATCCGCACACTGGACGGCAAATCCTGGCCGATGGCCGGTCTTCTACCGACTCAAGCTGTCATGAACGATCGGCTGCAAGCGCTCGGCTATGCCGAAGTTGCAACGGCCGCTCCCTCGATTCTGGGTCCGGCTGGAGTGAAATTCCGCGGCCATCAATACCGCTATTCGACGCTCGATCCGGACCCAAGCGGCGTCGAGCGAGTCTATCGCGTGCAGCCGCGCCGAGGCGGTTCTCAAGCCGCTGAGGGTTACCGAATCGGCAATGTCATCGCGTCATATGTTCACGCGCACTGGGCCTCGAATCCGTCGATTCCGGCAGCTTTGGTCAATTCGTGTGCGGAATGGCGTCATGCACGTGGTTGATCTGCTTTAACCAGGACTAACTCATCACAATGAAAGAAAGCGTTCACGAAACCGCTATGGCCCTCGAATTGCCAGCCGCACCGCTCACCCTCGAAGGCTCCGCCCTGCTTCATCAGTTCTTTCGGCTGCGGCGCGCCGAATGGAATCGTCTCGAGAGCCGGCAGCGCACCGCTATTCTCGAAGAGGCAGGCTCCTGTTTCGCTGCACGTGGTGACGGACAGAGTGCGATCTTTTCGCAACTCGGCCATAAGGGCGATCTGATCGTTGTCCATTTCCGCTCGGGCTTTGATGAACTCGATGCAGCGCAAATCGAAGTCGCCCGGCTTGGACTAAGCGAGTTCCTGGAGCAGTCGTACTCTTATGTATCGGTGGCCGAGATAGGGCTTTACGAAGCCAGCGTGAGGCTGTATCGCGAACTGGCCGAGCGCGGCATGAAGGCTCATTCGCCGGAATGGAATAATGCGGTCGCCGAGGCTATCAGCGAGCAACAAAAAAAATTGAGCACGCGCCTCCGCCCTCCGATTCCGGACCGGCGCTACCTGTGCTTCTATCCAATGAACAAGCGGCGCAGCGGTAACGATAACTGGTATATGCAGCCGATCGCAGAACGCCAGCGGATGATGCACGAGCATGGCTTGATCGGGCGCCGCTACGCGGGTCAAGTTACGCAGATAATCTCCGGATCGATTGGCTTCGACGACTGGGAATGGGGCGTCGATCTGTTCGCCGATGACCCGTTGGTCTTTAAGCGCCTCGTCTATGAGATGCGCTTTGACGAATCGAGCGCACGCTTCGCCGAGTTCGGCCCCTTCTATTTCGGCATCCGCCTGAATTCCGGGGAACTGGCGCGCATCTTTTGACCAGCTATCCCGCGAATGCCGCCATCCCTGGCCGACGCGGCCTGCGCCGAGGTACCAAGCCGCAACTACTCTACCGATGCTAGCCGCGCTTTGCCAGAAGGTCTTCGACTTCGCCATCGACGGGAAAGCGTCCCGCCGAATGTTTCGAGAAGATCAAATTACCCTCAGCGATTACGTCGAACTGGCCGGATTTGCCCGGTCTGATGTGGGCGTCGTGACCGAAACGTTGCTTGATTGAGGCGGCCAGACTGGCCGCACGAGGCTGATAGCCTCACGCCGAACAATAGAGAATCTCGATATCCATATAATCCACGATAGCGCTTGGTGCTTCAGCGTCAAGCACCGGACGGCGAGGGCGAAATCCCGGCCACGCGGACAAACCCCCACCTGAGATTTTTAGCGCCCGGCTCGCAACCTCGCGGCGGCACGGGTTTGCAAGCAAAACCCTATCGGGGCATTACGACGAAAACTGCGGCGGCGACGACCGAGGTCCATAATCCATCGCGATCGCCGATCGCCGATTGAGTGACATTGCGCGTGCGAAACAATTTGTCCGACACCCGCCAGATGTCCTTGCGTTCGTCATAACTCGAGTTGGGGTCGAATTCGACTCCGAGAATCGTCGCCAGCATCATCGCAGCGAGATCCTCGGCGTAATCTCCGGCTTTCTGCTCAGTCTCACCGAAGCTGGAATGCTCAGACAGATAGCCATATTGCATCGGATCAGTGGGAATCGCTGCGCCGACGGACGATGCCATCAGGCGATGGGGCTCATCGGTAGCATTGTCGCATACGATGGCGAAAACGATTTGGCCGGGCTTGAGATAACGCAGGCCTTCCTGAGGCGTCATTAGTTTACACTGCGGCGGGAAGATCGAGTTGACGCGGACGAGATTAAACTCGGCGATCTGCGCCGAGCGCAACGCCAGCTCGAAGGCGTTGAGCTTTTCGCGATGCCGGCCGAAGCCCTTGGTAAGAAAAACGCCATTAGGAATCGGCCCCATCTACGCCAATCTCCGTCTAGTCACGTCCTTCATAACCGCTCCTGGCCCACCACTCGACTTATCGATTTTTGCGTGGGTCATCAGGGGATTGCCAATTTCTCAGGTGGCTCCTTCTGATGAAAGCCGGTATGCGCGACTGTTCGTTACTCTTGAATTAATTTGACCCGCTAAACCGCATTCGATGGCCGGTATTCACCAAACACTCGGCGCATCGCATCCGCGACCTCGCCAAGCGTCCCATAGGCGCGCACCGCGGCGGTGATCGCTGGCATCAGATTGCCGTCGCCGCGCGCGGCCGCCTCAACATTAGCTAAGGCCTTGTGCACGGCTTCCTGATTCCGTTCGGCGCGGATTCGAGCGACACGCTGGCGCTGCTTTTCCTCTATCGCTGGATTCACTTTGAGAATATCGGCCGGCGGCTCGTCACCTGAAGTGAATTCGTTCACGCCGACGATGATCCGATCCTTGCTCTCGATTTCGCGCTGATAGCTGAACGCTGCGTTGTTAATCTCGCGCTGCATGTAGTTGCGTTCGATTGCCGCTACAGCGCCGCCCATGTCGTCGATTCTGGCTACATATTCGAGCGCCTTCTGCTCGATCTCATTAGTCAATGCTTCGACGTAATACGATCCACCCAGCGGATCGACCGTATCGGTGACGCCCGATTCATTGGCGATTACCTGCTGCGTTCGCAAGGCCAGGAGCGCCGAATTTTCGGTCGGCAATGCGAGCGCCTCATCCTTGGAATTCGTATGGAGCGATTGCGTGCCGCCGAGTACTGCCGCGAGAGCCTGCAACGTGACCCGCACGACGTTGTTATCCACCTGCTGGGCGGTTAGCGTCGAGCCAGCGGTTTGGGCGTGGAACCGGACCATCAGCGAACGATCGTCCTGCGCCTTGAAGCGATCTTTCATGATTCGCGCCCAGAGGCGGCGCGCGGCGCGGAACTTCGCAATCTCCTCAAAGAAATTGTTATGCACGTTAAAGAAAAACGAGAGGCGGCTGGCGAAATCATCGATTTTAAGACCCGCCTTCAGTGCCGCCTCAACATAGGCGATACCGTCGGCGATGGTGAAGGCCAGCTCCTGTGCGGCGGTCGAACCGGCCTCGCGGATGTGATAACCCGAAATCGAAATCGTATTCCAGTTCGGCACCTCGCGGCTGGCGAAGGCGAAGATGTCCGTGATTATCCGCATCGAGCCGCGCGGGGGGTAGATGTAAGTCCCGCGAGCGATATATTCCTTCAGGATATCGTTCTGAATCGTGCCGTTGAGCTTGCTCCACGGGACTCCGCGCCGCTCGGCCGTCACGAGGTAGAGCGCCAGGAGCGTAGAAGCAGTCGCGTTGATCGTCATCGAGGTAGAAATTTTGTCCAGCGGTAATTCCGCCAGCAGCATCTCCATGTCTTCGATCGATTGAATCGAAACGCCGACGCGGCCGACCTCGCCACGCACCAGCGGATGGTCCGAATCGCGACCCATCTGCGTTGGCAAGTCAAAGGCAACGGAAAGTCCGGTTTGGCCGTTAGCAAAGAGGTAGCGGTAGCGGCGATTCGATTCCTCGGCGTCACCGAAGCCTGCGTACTGACGCATCGTCCATAGCCGTCCGCGGTACATCGTCGGCTGTACGCCGCGCGTGAAGGGGTATTCCCCGGGAAAACCAAGGTCACTCAGGAAATCGAAGCCATTCAGATCCTCAGGATTGTACTCGCGCCTGATCCCGATTCCCGAAGTAGTAGTGAAATGCTCGCGCCGCTCCGGCCCGCGTTTCAACGCAGGCGTGACCCGTTTGGATTCCCAGCGGTGGCGCGCCTCGCTAATCGTTGCGGTGTCATTTCGAGCATCTTCGCTAGGATTTTTGGCTTCAGGCATCGTTCATCGCCTCGGCTACTACTCGACTATAATCAGAAGATCGCCTTTCTCCACGGTCTGGCCCGGCGCGACTTTGATTTCAGTTACCGTACCGGCCTTGGGCGATTTCAATTCATTTTCCATCTTCATCGCCTCAACCACCACCAATCCCTGCTGCAATGCGACCTTGTCGCCAACGCTGACCAGAACGTTGACCACCCGCCCAGGCATCATCGCCTTGAGCTGCGCTTTCCCTGCAACCGCAGGACGTCCACCAGGACCAGCTCCGCGTGGCCGGCGGGCGGTATCTACCAGCGTGACACGCGTGGTCGCGCCACGCGAGGCGACAACGAGTTCGTCGCCGTCCGGAACAACTTCAAGATCGAAAGATCGATTACCAATCAGTACTGAAAATGACGTTTCTCCGACCTTGCGCACGTCGGCCTCGAATTGATGCTGGCCGATCTTCAGCCGCAAAGCATGCCCCGCCGTCTCATCGACTTCGAGTTCCCGATCGATGCCCTCTAATGTGGCCAGATATCGTGTCGCCATCAGCCTTGCGCTTACTCCGCACCTAACGCCGCAGCATGTCGAGCCGTCCCAGTATCCGCCATGGGGAAGGTATTTCCGCCGAGGGATTAGCGCTCGCTGGGGCCGGTAGCCCATGGTTATGGTTGCCCTGCGCGGACACGGCCGCTGCGAGCATCGCCGCGACTCGCGTATCATCGTCGCTACCCGTCAGCAATGCGGGATCGAACTCGGCGTTGATAAAATTGGTGTCTAAATCGCCCGCGATATAGCGTGGGTTGTTGACGATCCAGCGATGGAACGCGAGGTTTGTGGTCAACTCGCCGGCGATCCGGAATTCGCTTAACGCCCGCCGCATCCGCGCGATTGCCTCCATGCGGTCACCGCCCCAGGTCGCGAGCTTGGCGATCATCGGATCGTAATAGAGGGAGACCTCCGCGCCTTCATAAACACCCGCATCGACGCGCACGCCGGGACCGTCCGGCAGCCGCAAAGTGGTGATCCGCCCCGGCGCAGGTGCAAAGCCGGCCGCGGGGTCCTCGGCGTAGATGCGGCATTCGACGGCCCATCCGCGCTGAGTCAAATCGCTCTGCTTAAACGGCAGTATGGCGCCGGCCGCGACTTCGATCTGTGCCTTAACCAAGTCGGTTCCGGTCACCAGTTCGGTTACTGGATGCTCGACCTGGATGCGCGTGTTCATTTCTAAAAAGTAGAAATTGCGACCGGCGTCAGCCAGAAACTCAATCGTGCCAGCGCCCACGTAGTTGACCGCACGCGCTGCCTTGACTGCCACTTCGCCCATCTCGTTACGCATCGCGGGCGTTACGAATGGCGACGGCGATTCCTCGACTACCTTTTGATTCCGCCGCTGAATCGAGCACTCGCGCTCGAACAGATGAACCGTGTTGCCATGTTGATCGGCGAAGACCTGCACCTCGATATGGCGCGGGCGGGTAACAAATTTCTCGACATAGAAACGCCCGTCGCCGAACGACGATTTGGCCTCGCTGGCGACGGTACGAACGGCGGAGGCGAGTTCGTCGTCGCGCTCGACCAGGCGCATCCCTTTGCCGCCGCCACCCGCGGCGGCCTTCAACATGATTGGGAAGCCGATCTTTTTTGCGACCGCCCGCACCTCTGCTTCTGTTTCGAGAGTCCCAGGCGAACCGGGTACGACCGGCACCCCGGCTGCCGCCATTAGCTTGCGCGCCTCGACCTTATCACCCATCCGGACGATGGCGTCGGGCGGCGGTCCGATAAAGACCAGTCCGGCATCGGCGACCGCGCGGGCGAAACCAGCGTTCTCCGAAAAAAATCCATAGCCTGGATGGACCGCTTCGGCACCTGTGGAACGGGCGGCCTCAAGAATCTTCTCAACGTTCAGATAGCTTTGCGCGGCCGGTGGCGGCCCGACCAGCACGGCATAGTCGGCCTCGCGCACGTGCAATGCGGTGCGATCGGCTTCGGAAAAAACCGCGACCGTCTCAACTCCGAGGTCGCGGCAGGCGCGAATCACGCGAACGGCGATTTCGCCGCGGTTGGCAATCAGAATTCGCTTGAACATCAGGTTTTTAGCGCTCTGCGCATCAGCTTCTTGAGCCGCTGCAACGCAGCATCGCCGCAGCGTTTTTCAAGCGGGGTTCGCAAATATTTCCCGAACGCAGTCATAGTGGAATATTACCGTGTTTGCGCGGCGGATTCTTTTCGCGCTTGTTTTCCAGCGCTTTGAGCGAAGTGATCAGCCGTGGCCGCGTGTCATGCGGCATCAGCACTTCGTCAACATAGCCGAGTTCGGCGGCCTTGAACGGATTCGCGAACGTCCGCCGGTATTCATCGACCAGCCGGTTCTTCTCGGCGACCGGATCAGCAGCCTTTTCAATCTGCCCGCGGAAGACAATGTTGACCGCACCGTCGGGTCCCATCACGGCGATCTCGGACGACGGATAGGCGAAATTAAAATCGCCGCGAATATGCTTAGACGACATTACATCGTATGCGCCGCCGTAAGCCTTGCGTGTAATCACCGTGATTTTCGGCACGGTCGCCTCGCAAAAGGCATAGAGCAGCTTGGCGCCATGCCGGATGATGCCGCCGAATTCCTGGGCAGTACCAGGCAGAAAGCCTGGCACGTCAACGAAGGTGACAATCGGGATATTAAAGCAATCGCAGAAGCGCACGAAGCGCGCACCTTTGACCGATGCATCGATATCCAGGCATCCAGCCAGATAGGCCGGCTGATTACCGACGATACCGACCGAGCGCCCGCCCAGCCGTGCGAAGCCGATCAGCATGTTCTGCGCCCAGTCCGGTTGAATCTCCAGCCAATGAGCATCATCAACCACGCGCAGGATTATATCGCGCATGTCGTACGGCTTATTGGGATTCTCCGGCACGATCGTATCGAGCTCCGCATCGCGGCGGTTCGGATCGTCAGAGGGCACCACGAACGGCGGGTCCTCGGCATTATTCGAGGGCATGTATGAGAGCAGTTCGCGAATCGTGGTGAGCGCGCCTTCATCATCCTGCGCTTCGAGATGGCATACGCCCGAACGCGTCGAATGGGTGTCGGCACCGCCGAGGTCCTGCATCGTGACCTCTTCGTGAGTGGTGGCTTTAATCACGTCGGGTCCGGTGATGAACATGTAGGAAGTGTCGCGCACCATCACGATGAAATCGGTCATCGCGGGCGAGTATACGGCGCCGCCGGCGCAAGGGCCCATAATTGCAGAAATCTGCGGCACAACCCCTGACGACAACACGTTGCGAAGGAAGATATCTGCGTAGCCGGCCAAAGAAACGACGCCCTCCTGGATACGCGCGCCACCCGAATCGTTGAGGCCGATCACCGGGCAGCCGACTTTGGCGGCCAGATCCATCACCTTAACGACCTTCTCGGCGAACGCACCTGAGAGGCTGCCGCCGAACACGGTGAAGTCCTGCGAAAAGACGCAGACCTGGCGCCCGTCAATAGCACCGTAGCCGGTGACCACTCCGTCACCGGGAATTTTGCGCTCGGCCATGCCAAAATCGGTGTTGCGATGGGTCTTGAATTTGTCGAGCTCGACGAACGAGCCGCGGTCGAGCAGGAACTCGACTCGCTCGCGTGCGGTCATGCGTCCCGAGGCGCGCTGGCGTTTGAGGCGGTCCTCCCCGCCTCCAGCTTCGGCCAGGCGCGTAAGCTCTTGAATACGTTCGATGTTCTCTCTAAGGCCCATCAGCTCAAGCCATCCGTTTCCACCATGCTGCGGTCGCACTATGAAGTGCTGTCAGGATACGATGCAACAGCAAAATATATCAATCGGGCGGCAGTCGCGGAAAGGCGTCGAGCCAGGCCCAGCCAGGGAAAAGGATGAGCGACACGAAGATTAGCTTTATGGTCGGGTGCGGCTGGTTCGCCGCGGGCGTCGGCGCAATCGCTGGAGCCATGATCAATCCTGGCGGCAATGCGCTCTCATATTTTATTTCCGCGATTTTCTTCCTGCTTGCTATCGGCATCTTCATGCGCATCGACTGGTGCGCTGTCATCGCGCTGGTAATTTTCATCGGGTTGCGGATTCAATTCTACGAAGTGGCGGTAGCGATCCAGCAGCGCGCCGGGAACGGCCGGGTCGTTCTGGGCTTCTGGCTGTCAGCGATCATTTTCACCCAGCTATATGTCCTGGGCGTGATCGGAACGCTTCTTTGGAACCGGCGCCGGCCCGTAATCCGCTATGCCCTGGCCTCACTAATTTGGCGCGGTGGCAACGCTGTCAGTCCTGAGGCTGAACATCAACCCCCTCGAATCGAAGATGATCGCCGGCTTTGATGCCATGCTGGGCGCAGAAGCCGCCATTTACTTCCAGAACGTATTGCGTATCGCCATCGACGCTCAGCAGTTGCTCCGAATACGGCTCGGCTCGCTGGACCGTCCCCGCCACTACGCGGTTGCCATCAGCGAAAATCATGTCGAGGGGGATTTCCGTATTTTTCATCCAGAACTGGAGCGGCTGCGGATGAGTGAACAGGAAGAGCATACCATCGTTGGCACCCAGATGGCTGCGATACATCAGGCCGGTCTCGCGTTGCTGTTCGGTTGCCGCAATTTCGACCGCAACATTGGCCAGCACGGTTCCGTTAGGGGCTACGATTGCAACATGCGGACCCTGCGCGCAGGCGGTGAGCGCGACGCATAGCATCGCCGCGATTGCTCCCAGCGCGGCGATGCGGCTTGAGCGCCGGGGAATCGTTAACCTGGCTGACATTACTTAAGTATTCAGTGCTTTAGGCTGTGGCGGCTGTGAATTACCGGGCGCGATCTCTTCGAGTTCCCGGCCAGCGGTCTCAGGGAACGAGAAGAACATTATAACCGCTGCGACGAGAGAAACGAGTGACAGCAGCCGGATAGCGTTACTGTGCGAACCCGTCGCCTCATAGAGAATGCTTTCGAAAAAGAGGCCGCCGGCTCCGCCTAAAGTCCCGGCAACCGTGAGCGCGCTCGAGGCCGCTGAGCGATGCGAGGTCGGAAACAGCTCTGTACCATAGGCATGTAGCACCATGAGACTGGCGAACTCCGCGAACAAACGTACGATCCAGGCGGGAATCACCCCTCGTCCGGGCAAGGTGTACATCAGGACCGCAAACAGTGGCGTGACGAACATGAACAGCGAACCCATAAGGCGGCGTCCGAAGCGGTCACTCAGCCGGCCAGCGACGATACTGCCAGTAATCCCGACTACTCCGCCAAAGACCACCAGCCCCGAGACCTGAGCCGGCGACCATCGGTGGACTCGCTGCAGAAACAAGGGGAAGAACATACTGGCCGGGGCCCAGCCGATCGTGTTGAGAAAAGTCACGACTGTCAGCATGATCAGCCGTCCTGGTGAGAGCCGAACAAGCAATGCAAGCGAACCCAGCGGATGAAGGGGCGCCGCGCCAATCTGTGCCTCGTGCTCGAATCGCCGGCTTTCCGGCAGCGTCCGCCGCAGCGGAATAATCAGAACCAACGGTACCAGCGCAAGTGCATAAAGTCCGCGCCATCCATAGGGAATAATCTTGATCAACGCGAATACCATCGCGGCGAGTCCATAGCCCGTACTGACCAGCGCGTCGAGCATGCCGATCGCCCATCCACGCACGGCCGCCTCGACTTCTTCGGCGAGAATCACCAGAGCGGTACTCGCCTCAGCCCCGGCGAACCCGCGCGCCAGGAATTGCGACCCGATGAACTCCCGCTCATGGGGTGCCAATGCGCTCAGACCCGTGAATATCGTGTAGCCAACGATGGTATAAAGTAGCAGCCGCCGCCGACCGAAAACGTCTGCGAGAGGGGTGACAAATAGTGAGAGGACGTAGCCAAGCCTGATTGCCGAGAGCATCGTACCGAGAGCGCCTTCGGCGATTTCAAGGCCATGCTGGATTTGCGGGAGCGCAAGGCTCAGCAGCGCATAATCGTAATTGTCGAAGAAGCCTGCCGTCAGTGCGATTCCGAAAACCCGCCACTGCCGGCGAGTGAACGGCGGAAATTGACGTGCGATGAATGGCAGCCGCGGCGGAGGGCGCGTTTCCTCTGGGGACGGACTCCCGCCCGGCTCGCTCATCCCATCCCCGTTTTAGCAACCCGTCCGGCCGGGATGCGTGATTAGCCAGAGATCATCCACAAGGCCGCGAGCCTATCCAGAAAGAAGGATTGGCGCGGTGGGACTCGTCCCAAGCGTTGAAACAGAATGACACCCTGTCGTTTATCCTCAATTCCCTTTGAAGCGGGCGGTGCGCTTTTCGAGAAACGCCTTCACGCCCTCTTTGTAATCCTCACTATTGAAGCATTGGGCGACCATCGCGGAAATCTTCTCGAGGTCGCGATCGGCGGGGTCACGCAGGCCCTCGCGAATTGCGGCTTTGGCTGCCGCCATTGTCAGTGGCGCGTTGGCCGCCATCCGGGTTGCGTAATCGCGCACGTTGGCTTCGAGTTCACCCGGCTCGACCAGCCGGCTGATCAAGCCCATGCGCAAGGCTTCTTCGGCGTCGAAGATCCGCGCTGACATGAGGATGTCGCGAGCATTAGCCGGTCCCGCGATATGGCTCAGTGACATCACGCCATCGAGCGGATAGGCGAGTCCCAGCCGCGCCGCCGGGATTCCGAAGCGCGTTCCGCGCGCGGCAATCCGGATGTCGCAGTTGAGCGCAACCTGCAGGCCGCCGCCGATGCAAATGCCGGCAATCATCGCGATAATCGGCTTGGGACTTCCGAGAAGGGCCTTGCCCGCGTTCCCCGGCGCCTCGCG
>DATJUF010000295.1:0-27086 GCA_035502655.1 Binataceae bacterium (SeqCode) | reverse complement strand
AATACGGCCTCGCGCAAGATCGCCCGCCTGTCCAAACGCTTCCACGCGGCCCACGGCGCCGCCAAAGCCTAGGCGTAAGTTTCACGCGACCGCCTTCGCGGCCGCTTGATTCAGTACAAAAGATAAAGAGGCGCCGATCATTTGCGGTGAGTCGTCTCATGCTCAATATGCCTCAATGACTGTCGTGATTTTCCGGCCGCACTCCTTGGCCTATTAGTAACTTCGGCACGAACGTCTGGCCCTTCATCGGCAGCCGCACGTACGTGCCGGCCTCGCCAGTAACGCCTAAGCATTCGGCGGTCGAACTTGCTTGTCCAGTTCGCGGCGGTAGTAGTCGCAAGCCGCATCGAAGAAGCGTATCCCATACCAGAGAAACGTAACCGACAACGCAAAAAGTATGAGCAAGGCGATTGCGGAGATGATCAGAAATGGGCCAGGGGATTGCATCGTCAGATCAATGTCTCCTCACTCTTTCGCAGCGCGCGCCGCTCAATTGGCCGATGTCATCAACTCCAGCAGCAGCCCCGCGATCGCCGCTTCCCGCTCTTTCAACAGCCCGGCCTTAAAGCTCGCGTCGAGCACCGCAGCCTTCCGATGGGCACCCATGAGCCGCTCGACGCCAAACCGCCGCGCACCATCGAGCGCCCGCATCATTAGGCTACTTGAAGGCGGCAGCCCCAGCACCCGCCCGATCGCTGCCGCGCCTTGGCGCTTCTCGAGCAGCGCCGCCGCCGTCAGCATCCGCCGGATCAAAGGAATAAGCTCCACCGCCAGCAACTCAATCGGATCGCGGCCAGTCTGCACCGCATGATCAAACAGCGCGAGCGTCTCGTTGAGATTCCCGCGCGGCACGCTCTCGGCCAACTCAAACAGGTCTGGCACCCGCGGCGAGCCGCCGCCAAGATCGGCCTCATCGATTTTTCCGCCAGCCTCAGCCGCAATCGCCGCCAGGCTGAGCGCATTCGCGATCGCGGCCAAATCACCGCCATGGCGGACCGCCAGCAGATCAGCCGTATCCCGCGCCAGCTTGAGCTTAAGCCCTCGCGCGAACACTTCGGCGTATTGACTGATCTGATTATCGAACGGCCGCATGCAATTGATCACCACGCCTGCACCCTCGGCCGTCCGCCGAATCCTGGCCGGCGCGTTATCGCGTTCGTAGACCAGCCCAAGCCTAACCTGCGAGCCGATTTTGCCGATCGCCTCGATCAGGCCCGGTTCTCCACCACCACGCCCGCCACTGGCCGCACCCTCATCACCGCTGTCTTCATCGCTGCCCCGCTCGCGATAGGTCTTTAATACCCGGCAAGCGACGAAGCGCCGCGGTGCGAATAGATCGGCCGCTTCAAGCTCACGGATAACCGCGCCGAAACCCTCAGCCCCGCTGGCCTGGAAGGCCCGGTACTGAAAGCCAGCCGCCGCCATCCGCTGGCGCAGATTATCCAGCACGTATTCGCGCAGGAACGGCTGCGGACCCGCGATTACGTACACCGGAGTCTCTACCGCCGCTGCGCTAGCCCTTAAAAACCCCAGTGCATTTTCAACCGCCATCGAATCTGAATCGGACGCCTGAGGAGGCCGGCCGACCGCCGCTGGCTCTCAGAAGCCCTCGGACATCGACGCGTAAAGATTCTGCGCCAATTCCTGCATAATGAGGTCCTCTGAGGATGCTTCCTGGCTCTGCTCGACCTGAATATTCGTCATCTGCGCGATATCTTGAGATCGCAGGTTCTGCTGTAGGAAGTACGGCGAGGTGGTCACGAGCGATTGTGAAACCGTCGCGTATTGCTGCGAGCCGCTGATTCCGCTGCTCGCCCATACCAGCTTATGGGTATGGTTATCGACCAGTGTCGCGTTCGCGGTCAGCGTATTGGCATACAGCGTTGGCTCGCTCGCCGTATTGAAGGCGACTGGCTCCGCTTCCGAGAAAATTATCTCCCCGCTCAAGGTCAGATCGGCGTCCGCCGCGTTATCTACGATCTGCAGCCGCTTGCGGTCGTCAATCTCGTCCTTGAGATAGCGCATGAACTCGTCATTGATCCCGGTCACGCGCGTACGGTTGGTAAACTTCTCGACGTAGATCGTCTTCGCCGACGGTGGCAGTCCGCTACCCTCGGCGGCAAAATGGTAGCCGCAACCAGCCCCTGCGGCACCAATCAGAAGCCACCCAATCGCGCGCATTAATAGCAGTTTTCGGCTGCGCGCGTTGTCCGCGATAATGTTCTTAGGCCTGATGGATTTTGGCAGGATTGCTCTCCTCCCCCTTCCCTTTCAGGTTCAGACGCCCAGCTAGCTGGTCGAGCACCCCGTTGACGAAGCGCCCCGATTGCTGATCGCCGTAAGTCTTGGCCAGCTCGATCGCCTCGTCAATCGTAACCCGCGCTGGTATGTCCTCGAAGCGCAGCAACTCATAAAGCGCCATCCGCAGGATGTTATGATCTACCCGCGAGAGCCGGCCAATCGACCAATGCTCCAGCGCTGCCGCCACCTGCCGGTCGAGCGCAATCTGCTCATCCCGCACGCCCTCGATCAGCCGCACCGCAAATCGCCGTACTTCATCCGGCGCCGCGAACGCTTCGAACAGCAGCGCGAGATCCTCGTTCGACGCGTCGGCGCGAATATCCATTTGATATAAGGCTTTGAGCGCCAGCTCGCGGCCCAAATGTCTCGTTCCCATGTCTGCGACTGCGTCCGCTTAAGCTATTCGGCGCGGCTGGACCCTCAGGTAACCACCTTCAGATGCGTCAGCAGATGGCCCAGTTTTTCCTGCTTGGTGCGCAGGTATTCGATATTGCCGGCATGGGGCGGGACTTCGAGCGGGACTCGTGTGACCTTGACACCGTAGCGTATCAGGCTCTCGATCTTATGCGGATTGTTGGTCAGCAGCCTGACCTCGCCCACGCCAAGATCGCGCAGGATCTGCGCGCCGATTCCATAGTCGCGCAAATCATCCTTGAACCCGAGTTGCAGGTTGGCCTCGACCGTATCGAGTCCCCGGTCTTGCAATGCATAGGCCTTGATCTTGTTGCCGAGACCGATCCCGCGCCCCTCTTGATGCAAATAAATAATCAATCCCGCCTCGGCGGCCAAAATCTGCCGTAGCGACTCCGCTAATTGCTCGCCGCAATCACATCGCTGCGAGCTGAAAACGTCACCCGTCAAGCATTCCGAATGGAGCCTCACCAGCGCTGGACGACCGTCGCCAATCTTCCCTTTGACCAGCGCCAGATGCTCGCGCCCGTCAACGACGTTGCGGAACACCAGTGCCTGTAGATCGCCGCCTTCAAGCGTAAAGACGCTTTCAGCGACGCGCTGCACCAGGATTTCATTAGTCAGCCGGTATGACACCAAGTCGCGGATATGGCACATCGGCAATTCGTGAACGCCGGCGAATTCCCGCAATTCGGGTAACTGCGCCGAGTCACCGTCGTCGCCTAAGATCGCGCAAAGCGTAGCGGACGCCCGCATGCCGGCACTACGCACCAAATCAACTGCACCCTCTGCGCGGCCCATCCGCAGCATCACGCCCCCACTCAACGCCATCAGCGGGAGCACGTGGCCCGGCATCACGATATCTTCCGGACCCGATTTCGCCGATGCCAGCACCTGAATCGTACGCGCCCGATCGTTCGCCGAAATCCCGGTCGTTACTCCTGCCCGCGCCTCAACCAAAGCGCCAGCCTGCTCGATTGCCTCGTCGCCATGGCTCGACTGCACTAACGGAATTCCCAGCTCGCGGATCCGCTGTTCAGGCAACGCTACCGACACCACGCCACGCGCATGACGGACCATAAAATTCACGTCGGCAGCCGTGACTTTCTCGGCGGCAATCACCAAGTCGCCTTCGCATTCATCACCCTCGCCCGAGAGCATCACCGCCATCCGCCCGGCCCGAATCTGACTGAATACCTCTTCCAATGTCGTTGATGGCACGACTCGACCTCTGATGCGCGAATACTACCACTACTCCTGGCGATTCAAAAGCGCGCTATTCTGCCTTCAACCGCTTACGTGCGCTGCCTTTGCGCGCAACTACATCAGCCTCGATTAGCCAATCCGCACCGCTCGGCCGCGCCCTCATGTTGGCAAGTTGCAGGCTGTCTTTCACCAACGCCGCCTTCAATCCTTCGATAGCCGGCAAACCCGATCCTAGAATCTTCGGCGCGATAAAGATCGCTACCCGATCGACAATCCCAGACGCGAGCGCTGCACCCGCGAGATGCGCCCCGCCCTCGATTAGCACGCGGCACCATCCACGCTTGCCGAACTCGCGAGCCATCATGCCTAGATCGATTCTACCATGTTCTGCCGCTACCCCGATCACTTCGATATTATTCCCGTGATAACGCTGCCGCGCCCGCGCGAGATTCGCCGCCGTAGTCATCAGAATCGCCGGCGCCAACGAGTCCTCGGTGAAAACCGTCGCCCCCGGCGGCACCTTCAAGCGCCCGTCGATAATCACCCGCACTGGATCCCGCCCGCCCGTGATCCGGCAGGTCAAGCGCGGGTTATCTGCGATTATTGTTGCCGCACCGGCTATCACCGCATCCGCTTCTCGCCGCCATCGATGAACCAATGCGCGCGATTCCTCCGAACTGATCCACTGCGAGTCGCCGCTGGCGGCTGCAATCCGCCCGTCGAGCGTCGCCGCCAATTTGAGGATTCCCATCGGCCGCCCGCGCTTCACCCGCGTGAAAAACCCTTGATTCAGCCGCCGGCACTCCGCCTCCAGCACACCTTCAGTGACCTCGATTCCCGCCCGTTGCAGCATCGCGATACCGCGTCCGCGCACTGCAGGATAAGGATCGCGGCAGCCCACGGCCACGCGCGTGACGCCCGCCTCGATAAGCGCGCGCGCGCAAGGCTCCGTCTGGCCGCGATGGGCGCATGGTTCGAGCGAGACGTACGCCGTCGCCCCTCGCGCCGACTCGCCAGCATCAGCAATTGCCTGGGTCTCGCCATGCGGACGCCCGCCTGATGCCGTCGCGCCTCGTCCGATAATCTTGTTATCGCGCACGATCACGCATCCAACCGCCGGATTCGGAGTGGTCAGCCCCAGCACCGCCTCCGCCAGCACGAGCGCCTCGCGCATGAAGACTTCATCGCGCGATTCGCCGGCGAGCTTCGCATCCACCGTACGCCCCGCGTTACTCACAGCGATTAGTCAATCGAATAGCTATTACAGATAATCAGTGATAATCCAGTTGCGCTGGTGAGGCCACCCTGATTTGGCCGGCCTCCTCGATTCTGCACGCGCGGCCCTTCCGCTACGATCACCTGCGGTCAGCGAACCGGCTCATCCTTTTTGCTTCGCGTGCGTGGCGTTTCGCCCTGCTGACGCAGCCGGATGAGATCTTCCAGCTCGCGCATGAATTCATCGATATCCTTGAACGACCGATAGACCGAGGCGAAGCGCACGTACGCCACTTGATCAACCTGATGCAATTCGTTCATCACCGCGCTGCCAACGAACGAGCTTGCCACTTCCTTGCCTCCAGCCTCAGCCAGCGCCGCCTCGATTCGGTTGGCAATCTGCTCGATCGTCTCCATCGATACCGGCCGTTTCTCACACGCCCGCTTGATTCCTGCGATCACCTTGCTGCGATCGTAAGGCTCCCGCCGGCTGTCCTTCTTGACTACCATCGGCGTCGCTTCTTCTACCCGTTCATAAGTGGTGAAGCGCCGCTCGCACGAGGCGCACATCCGCCGCCTGCGAATCGTGCTGCCATCGCCCGAAATCCGCGAATCAACTACGCGGTCTTCGCGGTTTCGGCAATAGGGGCAGCGCATCGCTAAGTCGAAGGACCAGTCACAAAGGCCTGCCACAATTCAGCAGCAGGCCGAGGTAGGAGCTTACGCACTGAAGCCTCTCATCGAACCGAGTGCACGGTTGGCACGGCGCGAAGGCAGGATCAACTCTTGTGTGCTTCGATATAGCCGACGACATCCTTCACGGTGCGGATCTTCTCGGCATCCTCGTCCGAGATCTCCATCCCGTATTCTTCTTCCAGCGCCATTACCAGCTCGACTATATCCAGCGAATCCGCCCCCAAGTCCTCGATAAACGAAGCCTCTGGCGTCACTTCGTCCGCCGACACTCCGAGCTGCTCGCTGATTATTTCGCGAACCTTTGCTTCGACGTCACCAGCCATCTTGTTCTTTCCCGTTCCTATTTGGGTCAACGCGGCGACGCCGCTATTCACCAGCCGTGCTTTCCAGTTCTACTTCGGTGATGCCCAGATTCCTATCCGGCAGCTTAGGGACTTGGGCCTGCATAGGCAAGTTGCCCATCGCCAGCCTGGCGCCAAAAATTTGACCCGCTGTATCAGTCTTTCGTGATTTTTCTCAGGCTTTGGCAGCGATCGCTTTGATCGCTGCTTCAATTGCCGCCGGCGTATCCGTCTGATGAACCTTCATACCTCGATTGATTCGCCGCATCAGCCCCATCAGCACCCTGCCTGAGCCGAACTCGATCGCTTCCTCAATCCCCATCCGCGCGAGCGATCCCATCGATTCCTCCCAGCGCACTGGCGCAACAATCTGCTCCAGCAACAACGGCTTGACCCGCGCCGCGTCCTGATTGATCTCAGCCGTAACATTGGCGACGATACCGAAGTTGAGCGGTCTGACTTCGAGCCGCTCGAGCACTGGTTCCATCCCTCGCCGCGCCGGTTCCATCAAGGGCGAATGGAAAGGGGCGCTCACCTTCAACTCGACCGACGCCGCTCCTCCGTCTGCTTTGGCCGCTTCCAGCGCTCGCCGCACCGCCCCTGCATGACCTGAGACGACAATCTGCCCGGGCGCGTTCAGGTTGGCGGCCACAACGATTTCTCCATCGTGCGAGGCCTTTTCGCACAGGCGGCTGACCGCTGCTGAATCAAGCCCGATCAGCGCCGCCATCGTTCCTTGCCCTGGCGGACAAGCTTCCTGCATTAATTGGCCACGCGCGCGCACGGCCTTCAGCGCATCACCGAGGCTAAGCGCTCCCGCCGCGACCAATGCACTGTATTCGCCAAGACTATGACCCGCCGCCACTTCAGGCATCTGCTTTATCTGGCTCTGGAACGCGCGTAGCGCCGCAATCGAGGCCGCCAGCGTGGCCGGCTGTGTATTCGCGGTCAGCCTCAACTCCTCTTCGGGCCCCTCAAAGCACAGCCGCGAAAGGCGGAATCCGAGCGCCTCGTCGGCCTCCTCGAACACCTGCCGCGCAGCCGGAAAAGCCTCCGCGAGGCCGGCGCCCATACCCACTTTTTGCGCTCCCTGACCGGGAAAGAGCCATGCGATCTTCATATATCCGTAACTCACAGCCGCGCTCAGCGGTTCGCTATGCTTCGCCGGCCATCCGGCCAGCCGCTCAACTCTGCTTTACGTCCGGCGCGCCGCCCGTCAACTTTTTGATGTCCACATGATCAGGCATGCCGGCTTGCCCAGGCGAGTTTTTCCCCGAGGCCGTACTGAGATCACTCGTTTCCTCGTGAGGCTCCGCGGCTGGAACCTTTGCGACTCCATTCGGCGCCTCCCGGCGATGGTTCACGCCATATACCTGCGGATCAAGCACCGCCTCCGGATGCAATACCACCTCGGTGCCGTTATGACTATCAGCATGCTCCGGCGCCGCCAGCGGACCGGTCTTCCGCCCACCCTCACCGCGCTCCGCCTCGGGCCTCCGATCACCTGCTTCCCGATGGCGGCTCAAGCGCTCCCGCATCCGCCCGAATAGGCCGCGGATACCCTTCCCGGCGGTTTTTCCCGGCGACGAGGCATTCGGCACCTTTGCCAGAATCGCGGCGATCTCCGCGTTCACCTGGTTGACCAGCGCTTCGTTGGCCGCCGCACGTACCGCGTTGCGAATCGCTCTGGCATTGGATGAGCCATGGGCGATAATCGCGACTCCGCCGACGCCCATCAACGGCGCTCCGCCATATTCCGACGGGTCGAGCCGCGCCCGCATCGCGCTCATCCGCTTGCGCACCAGCAGGTAGGCAAACCGCCGCATTACGCCAGTGGCGAACAGCTCGCGGAGGTTCCCCATCATAAAGGCGGCGAACCCTTCCATCGTTTTTAGCGCCACGTTACCGGTAAAGCCGTCCGTTACTACGACGTCGGCATGAGCACGATTGATATCCCGCCCTTCGACATAGCCGATATAATTAATTTCCGGCGCCATCGCTGCCAGCATCGCCGCCGCCGACCGCGTCAACTCTGTGCCCTTCGACTCCTCTTCGCCATTGGAGAGAATCGCCACTCGTGGATGCTCTGCTTGATGAACGTGCTTCCAATAAACGCTACCCATCACGCCGAACTGCACCAGGTTGATCGGCTTAACCTCGGTATTCGCCCCGGCGTCAATTAGCAGCGCCAGTCCCGCACTGGTCGGCACTAGCGACGCGATCGCTGGCCGATCAACCCCCGGCAGCGTCCCGAGAATCGCCATCGCCGTCGCCATCACAGCGCCTGAATTGCCCGCACTGACGAAAGCATCGGCCCGCCCCTGCTTGACCATTTCGAGCCCGACGTTAATCGAGGAGTCGGGCTTGTCCAGCATCGATTCAAGCGGGGACTCGTCCATCGCGACCGCTTCGCCGGCATGTTCAATGGTCAGCGACAGATCCTGCGTTCGATACGTGCCGAGTTCCTTCGCGATCATCTCGCGATCGCCGATCAGCACAATCTCGATTGCCAGATCGCGGGCGGCCATCACCGCTCCTTCTACAATCGCCTTGGGCGCGAGATCGCCGCCCATCGCGTCGAGAGCGATTTTCACGGCGCTTCGGACTTACTCCTGCACTGGCGCCATTTCGCGTCCACGATAGACGCCACAATGGCGGCATACGCGATGAGGCAATGCGGGCTCGCCGCAATTCGGACAGAGGATTGGGTTCACCGGCTTTAGCGCGTCATGGGCCCGGCGCTGGTCGCGCTTGGAACTCGAGGTTCGGCGTTTAGGTGCTTGCATCGGCTTGACTTTCCCGTCTTCTCATAGATTTATGAGGCGCCCAGCTCTGCGAACCTAGCCGCCCGCCTCGTCAGTTGATGCCATTGATTTTGGCGAGTTAATTTCGGCTGAGCTTCAGCGTGCGCAAAACCGCCAGCCGCGATTCCGGCTGGCCAGTCCGGCACTCGCACTGATGCTCATTCAGGTTTATCCCGCATTGCGGACACAATCCCCGGCAATCTTCCTTGCATAACGGCCGCGTCGGCAATGCCAGCAGCACTTGTTCCTGCACCAGCGGTGTCAGATCGACTTCGTCGCCGTCATACACTGCAAATTCAAGGTCGTCGCCGCGCCCGTCGCCGATACCCGCGAGTGCCCGCGGCACCAGGATATAACGGAACTTTCGCGTGCTCGATGTAACGAACTCTTCGGCGCACCGCGCGCATGAAGCGACCGTCATAGCCTTGAACCCGCCCTCGAAAAACAACTCCGTTCCAACCCGATAGTAAGACAGTTCTACCGTAACCGGGCCAGCAATCCTGAACTCGTGTACCGGGCCTTCTTCCAGCGTCAGGTTGATAGGCCCTTCCGCTTCGGCGAACGCGATTGCACTCGCCTCGCCTTTTATGTCATCGACCCGGAGTTTCACGGCCCGCCACCTAGCTCAATCAGCCGCGCCATGAACGGCGTGAAGGGTCATTATTACATTTCGCCGATCAAGCTCAAATACCCGCGAGCGGCGCCACCCGGGGCTCGGACGGACTGGAGATGATTTCCCCGTTTGGCGTCATGGCGCGATAATACGCAGACGAGCTGACGAGCTTTATTATTGTGAACCGCGGACGATTCGCCGGAAAAGGGAATGGCGGAGGACAAAAGCCACTCCGCCATTCATGGACTCACTGAATTACGACGTCGGAGGAGGCCACGTCGTTACTCGGAGGTCCTAGGGCTTGCACTGCCGTATGAATTGTTAGCGCAACATTACATGCATGCCTAGTCAAATCATAATCGAATTAACAGGTTTTTAGTTGATTTTTGCCTGACAAGTGGTTTTTCCTGCGGTAATTATCAACACTTAATAGCATCGATTGCATTTGGCAGTCTCCGTCTAATCGGGGAAATAATAGTCTACCGTAGCCCGGCACCTGCCATCTCTGCGGCTTTCTGAAGAGTTTCAGAGGCGGATCTGACCAGGAACTCGGCGCGAAATCCCGTCGCCCGTTTGTGGGTTGTCCGCGTATATGGGACGGTCTCCGCTAAACACGATGTGCCCGCCCGCCGCGCGGCTAACTATTTCTCGCCGTTATTGTTCTCCATGGCGAGCAATTCGTGAATCGTGACAAGCTTGCGCACGAGGTAAGCGCGTTTGCCCTTTGGCGTCTGCACCTCAATATCGTCGTCGCAGGCTTTGCCGATCAGCGAACGTCCCAGCGGCGAGGACAGCGAAATTCGGTTGAGAGACCCGTCTACCTCTTCCGGCACCACGATTTCGTATTCAACCGACCCTCCCTCATCGAGATCCTCAAGCTCAACACGGCTACCCAGGCCGACCGTGGTGCGCGGAATCGAGTCCAGATTGATCATCGATAGTTCCGCCACGCGCGCTTCTAGGTTGTTCAGCCGCGCCCGCAGAAACTCCTGGCGCTGCTTGGCCATCGCCCATTCGGCGTTCTCCGAAAGGTCGCCATGCGCTCGCGCGCGCTCAAGTTCCTTCGGCAGATCGACCGTGAGTTCGCGCTTGAGGTTCTCCATCTCCTTGCGGAGCCGCTTTACCACAGGTAACTCAGCCATCGCTTCTAATTCCCTTGCCTGGAATTCCTCATAACAGACGTTATCGGCAGTTTCCTTGAGTATTTTTGCCGTCCAATTTGCTCTGCCGAGCGTTGTCTCACATCGTTCAACGGCAGCTAATGCCGTTCAATTTTCTATCGTCGATGATGGCAAGCTTTCTCTCGGGCCGACGCGCCTCAATCAGCCACGATTGAAGTCTGGCTTCGCGTCACTCCGGCCACGCTCTGAATCTTCCGCACGATCAACTCGCCGAGATCTGAAACGTCATTCGCTTCCACCACCGCTATTATGTCGTGCGGCCCGGTCACTGCATGCGCCGTCGCCACGCCCGCAACTTCCCTTAATTTAGCCGCAACTTCCTTGGCCTTGCCGGGCGAGGTGTCGATTAGTATGAACGCTTTTACCGCCATCGCAATCCCCTCAGCGGCCACAACGCGGCGTTACAATCGGCCCGCTCGGCGCATGGCGGAGTTCATGCTTCGTACTCCCCGCCTAATCCATCAAGGCGCCGTCTGAAGCTTCAGCGCGCGAGCGACGCAGGTGGCGTTTGATTGCCTTGCGCGTCGTAACTATAAAACCCACGCCCTGCCTTGCGCCCCAGATAACCCGCGTCAACGTATTTCTTGAGCAGCGGACACGGCCGGTATTTGTCATCGCCGAATACCCGATGCATCACTTCCATAATCGCAAGGCAGGTGTCGAGCCCAATCAGATCGGCCAGTTCCAGCGGACCCATCGGCTGATTGGTCCCCAGCTTCATCGCCGTATCGATATCCGTAACGCCGCCAACGCCCTCGTAGAGCGTATAGATCCCTTCGTTGATCATCGGCAGGAGGATCCGGTTGACGATAAATCCTGGGAAATCTTCCGCCGTCATCGTATTCTTGCCGAGCCGCTCGGCCAGTTGGCGCGTCGCCTCATAAGTTTCATGCGAGGTCGCTAGGCCACGGATAATTTCAACCAGCCGCATAGCCGGCACCGGATTCATGAAATGCATGCCGATAAAGCGGTCGGCCCGGCTCGTACGTGCACCCATCCGTGTAATCGATATGGATGAGGTATTCGAGGCAAAAATCACTTCCGGCAGGCAGACCTTATCCAGCCTTTGAAATAGGGCAATCTTGGCCTCTTCATTTTCGACCACCGCTTCCAGCACGAAGTCGCAGGCCCGCAGGTCTTCGATTTTCGGCGTAACTTCAATTCGCCGCACGATACGATCGCGTTCTTCGGGCTTGAACCGTCCGCGCTGAATCATGCGGTCAAGGTTACGCTCGATCTGCTCTCGCCCGCGCAGGCACAGGTCCTCCGAGATATCATTGAGCATCACATTCAGGCCTGACTGAGCCGCCACCTGTGCGACTCCGGCGCCCATCTGCCCCGCGCCGATTATCCCTATCGTGCTGACACTCATCCGTTACCTCCGAATCCTTTTCCAGTTCCGCCCCGATGCTTAACCTGGCTCGGACCGCTTATCGTCCGTCCCGATCGCGCCCTGCCCGCCGCCCGCCGTCATATTGAGCCGAACCCGCCGAACGTCTTCCGGGGATTGACGGCCGGGCATGCCCAGATTGCGCATCAACAGGTTCGCCATTTGCGCTGTCATGCGGTCCCGCAGCGTCGGATTCTCACCGATCTGCGCGTCGAGCACTCGGTCTACCTGCTCGCGTCTAAGCCCCTCCGCGGCGAAGATATCGACCAGTCCGACGAGGCCGACCTCCACTCCCGCGCGATCAACCACACTAATCACATGCGCGCAAATCGCACAGGTCCGTTTGAAAATACCTGCACGCTTTGAGCAATAGACACATCGCATAGGTGCCTTGATGGACCCGCGCTCGCCGCATCGCCTCGCATCCAACCCCCCCAAAAGCGACGAAGCGGGAACCTTCGACGGCTCCGCTTCACCGCTGAAACTACACCGGCCCAAAACATCCCGCAAGCTCTTCGCCACGCTCTGCCGCATCCTCACCGCAGAGTCTATCGCCATCGCTTATTTGCTTACGTCTCTCCGTAATACGGGCACCACCAAGGGAGAGTCAGCTTGGTTCTGCTTTGATTATATAGCGCCGCAGGCTTGCTTTGCCTTGACATGAGGGACTTCAGGCGGATAATTTTGTAAATGAAAATCATTCTCATTGGTAACAAAATCGCAAACTGCGCTTAACATCCTAAAATAAATGGCTAACAGCTCCACCGTCCTGCCGTACTTCCTCTATTCTTCAGGGATTCTTTTCCGCGAAGGCCTGGAGGCGCTGCTGGTGATTATCGCTCTCGTCGCCGGTACGCGCGAAACTGGCCAGGCTTCGCGCGTGCGTGATATCTATCTCGGCGCGGGCGCAGCCGTGATCGCGAGCGCCGCCCTCGCATGGGCGGTGAATCATTTCATTGCCGACAATACCAGCGACACGCTCGAAGGTATCTTCCAATTGCTTGCCGCTGCGACGCTGCTCTACGTCAGCTCGTGGATGACCTCGAAAAGCCAGGCCAAGCAATGGAGCAGCTTTATTCGCGCCCAAGTCGAAGCCGCCAAATCCAGCCGCGGACCGTCGATTGCCTTGGCCCTCACCGCGTTTCTCGCCGTAATGCGCGAGGGGGCGGAAACTATCGTTTTCTTCCAGGCGCTGGTCTCTGGCGCCACCGAGCGGGTCGAACGCCACGCGATTGCGCTAGGCGTAGCAGCCGGCGCGATTGGGCTGGCGCTGGTGTTCACAGTTCTGCGCAAACTGGTCTATCGCATTCCGATCGGCGCCTTTTTCTCCGTCACCTCGGTTTTGCTCTACGGTCTCGCGGTGGTCTTTGCTGGCCAGGGTATCGCTAGCTTTCAGGAATCCGGCGTTATCAGTGCAACATTTGTTAGCTACGTCCCGACGCTCCCGATGCTCGGCCTATTCCCGACGATTCAGACTCTCGCGGCGCAAGGCTTGTTGCTGGCTTTGGCGGCTAGCGCCTTCATGATGCCATTGGTTCGCGGCAAACGAGGCTCTAGTCAAGCCGCCGCGCCCGCGCCGCAAGCCCATCAGCACGCACGCTGAATCACTAGTTCCGAAAGCGCCAAACCTAGGCCGCTGGTTGCGGCGGGGTCGTCACGGGCACGTCTCGGCCCGCTTGCGAGATCCCGCTATGATCGGGAATCCTTACCGACTATGCGGACGCCCACCGGAAGCGCACCCTCTGTCGCGCGAAACACTCAAGCTGCTGCACCGCCGCCAAAACCCGCAACAACCTACGCCATTGCCGCCTCAGCCCGCCCCAACCTCATCCGGAGGATTTGGGGCGTCATTGCAACGATTCTTTCGGTCATCATCCTCTTCATTCTTCTAATTCCAGCCGCCATCGTCGCGCCGTTCGACAGCCATCTCGTCACTCCGCTGCAAAAGCTTCTGAGCTGGCTGATCTTTAGGCTCTGCGCAATTAAGGTGGAAGTGTGCGGGCTCGAAAATCTCGAAGGCATCGGCCAGTATGTCGCCGTCAGCAATCATAAGAGCCTCTTCGATATCCTTGCCGTAATCCTGTATGCGCCGGGCGAGATGCGCTTCGTCGCCAAGAAAGAAATCCGCCAGGTTCCGCTGGTCGGTTTCGTTCTCTACCATTCGGAAAACATCGTCATCGACCGCCAGGCCGGCGGTAAAGCCATCCGGCGCGCGGTCGCAATCGCACGCCGCGGCTATAGCATCTGTGTGTTCGCCGAGGGCCACCGCTTTAACGATGACAGCGTGCACGAGTTCAGCGACGGCGCCGCATGGCTCGCGGCATTGACGAAGCTGCCATGCGTCCCACTAGCAATTAGCGGCACGGCTGCGTTGATGCCGCGCGGAGCGAAATTCGTGGTCCCCGGTGGCCGCATACGGCTGACCTTCGGCGCGCCCATCCCGGCGGCCGATGGCCGCGGTGCGGATCGCGCTCAGCTAACGCGCCAGCTCGAAGCCGCCGTCCGCTCCGCCTTTTCCCCAGAACTTTGAGCTTACGTGCCGATCCTTAGGGATGGCGGTCGAAGATGAAAAGCGGGACCATGTTCGCCGCCGGCGGATCGACCTCTAGCACGCGCTGATCACCCTCGCAGCGTATCGGACGATGCGCTAGGCCGGCCCGATCAAGCGCGGCCGCAATCGGCTCGACATCGTCCGCTTCGAGCCACAGCGCCGCGAGGCCCTCGCCAGTAGCCTTAAGCGCAGCTTCCGCCTGGGCACCCGAGCGGAGCCGGATCTGGGCGTCGCCAACCGCGATAATTGCCTCGTCCGAGCCTTCGGCGCGCTTTACGCTGAAGCCGAAATTGCGCTGATATAGCGCTGCCGCCTCTTCCAGATGGGTTGCCGCCACTTCAAGCGTATCGAGCCGTTTGATCATTCCGCATGCTCCTCGGCGTGGGGCAATTTCAAAGTAAAATCCGTCTTCACCGGCTTGCCTTTGCCGACCGTCACGGGCTGCTTGGCGATACCGAGCTTTTCCTGCCATACCTCAATCGTGTAATGGCCGGGCGGCACGTTTTTGATCATGTATTTGCCCTCGGGCCCTGTCACCGCATAGTACGGATTCGCCGTCGCGTACCACCATCCCTCCATCCAGTCATGAACGTCGCAGGTCACCTTGATTATCTCAGGATGGACTATCGTCACCGTGATCAATTTTTTGAAGCCGGGCTGGGCCATATCCACTATCGGATTGATCTTCGACTCGGTATGGATACTGTGCAGAATATCATCAGAATTGATTATCCCGATCGTAGATCCTGCCGGAAAGGCGATTACATGCGGTATGTATTCGCAACCTTTCTGGTCAAACTTCACGTCCTTGAGCGGGATCATCGGTTCCCCCTTCGTGATATCCGCAAGGGTCACTACCGCATTGGCGATTCCGCCATGCGCACCCACAACCAATGATTGGTCATAGAGCGGATGCGTCCCGCAAACGTCCTTGTCCTTGGTGATTTCAACCCGCGCAGGCGCTGGTGCAGGGCCTGCCAGCCTCACCACGCCACTGATCGTCCCGCCATCGATAACCGTCTCAGACTGATACGAAAACGCCCTGATTGGCAATAGCAGCACGCCAGCCATGAGCATAGTAGCTATCAGGCCCGGCAGGCCCGCTATCGTGTTAATCGTTTTTGCGCGCCACAACTACGTAATGCACCGCAAATCTTGAGAACCGCTCCTGCCGTTCAACTGTGATGTTCTGGCCGTCAAGGACGTCGCGCGCACGCAACCGTGTGGTCCATCCGAGCAGGCTGGTAATCGGATTTATGATCGTCCCAAGAAGATAAAGGAAAGGGCTGGCGCTGGCGAAATGATTAACTACTATAATCCGGCCGCCCGGTTTGCACACCCGGATCATCTCGTCCATCATCCGCCGTGGATTACTCACCACTGTCATGACGTGGAAGGTGAAAACCCAGTCGAAGGCATTGTCAGGAAAGTCGAGATTGTGCGCATCGCCGTTACGTACTTCGATATGACCCCACTGATTGTCGCGGACCTTCTCCACGGCATGCGCCAGCATGTCCACTGACGGATCGATTCCCGTCACGTGGACATATGGTGGATAGGCGTCCAGCGAAATCCCTGTGCCGACCCCTATTTCAAGCACTTGCTGGCCAGGACGAAAGGCCGTCCCCTCGATCACCTCGTGCTCGTGATCAACAAAAGCCCGTCCAAATACAGAATCGTAGAAGTGCGCCAGATCGGAGTAGACGCGGCTCTCGTGCGGCTCGGCCATCAATAGATACCTCGGGTGGTTAGGCTTAGGAAGGGCTCAAGCCAGTACGCGCATAGTTCCACGTCAGTCCCCAAACGCCACTATGCTACGATTCTGGCGTGCTCACGCAGCCGCGTTAATACCGCGCATATGTCGCTTGAAAGAAGCTATATCGCGCTTGCGAAACCGCCATTGCCGCCCTTTCTTGAATGCAGGAAGGATATTCCGCCGCGCGAACTCATTAACTGTGTCAGGGCTGAGGTCGAGGAGAAAAGCAACCTCACGCGAGTTCAGCAGGATGTCGTCTTTATCGGTCATCATGGTCAATACGCTATCTTTACGCTTGATAACGGCATCCTTTCCAATCATCTGCGACAGCTTAATCTGATGACATTCTGGCAAATCCTTGCGGCCAGTGCCACGCCTATAGTTCCCTGACCGAAAAAAATCCGGCAGACGCGGGTTATTCAGCCGCAAACCACTACGCAGTTAGACACTTATAGCAGTTAAACGACGATTCTGAATCTTATAGTCGTACCATGCCCGCGTAACCACGAAGCATGAAAAGACTCCCGTCAGTACCCCCACACATAATGTTACCGCGAAGCCCTTGACCGGTCCGGTGCCGAATTGAAACAAAATCAGCCCGGCGACGAAGGTTGATATATTGGAGTCACGAATCGCCGACCATGCCCGTTCGTAACCTACCTTGACTGCCTCGCGCGGCGACTTGCCGCTGCGTAATTCCTCGCGCATCCGCTCGTTGACCAGCACGTTGGCGTCGACTGACATACCCAGCGTCAGCACGATTCCGGCTATTCCCGGAAGTGTCAAAGTCGCCTGTAGTGCCGCCATCACGCACACCAGCAGCAGAATATTCAGAGTCAGGCCAAAATCAGCCAGCAGTCCGGCGCCGTTGTAATAAATCGCCATAAACGCCAGCACCGCGATTGCGCCCACCACAAATGACATCTCACCCTGGCGAATCGAGTCGCGTCCCAGCGACGGTCCAACCGTGCGTTCCTCAATAATCTCGACCGGGGCCGGCAGGGCGCCAGAGCGCAGCACAATCGCCAATTGATGGGCCTGCTCCAGCGTGAAGTCGCCACTAATCTGCACGTCACCGCCCGGAATCGGCTCCTTGATTACTGGCGCGGAATACACCGTATTATCGAGCACGATCGCCAAGCGGTGCCCGACGTTCGCACCGGTAATCGCGCCAAATACGTCAGCACCACGCCGATCAAGCTGGACCTCGACATAAGGCGCTTCCAAGCGCCCGCCCGGCCGCACCCGCGCGTCAGTCACCGCGTCACCCATCAGCAGCACCGGAGTTTGCACCAGGTAAGGCTGCGGACCACCTTCCTGCGGCGGGCCATAGAGGATTTCATCGCCTGGCGGCGGACCATTTTTGAGCGCGTCAGCGACGCTGTGGCTGTCGTCGATTAGTTTGAACTCGAGCACCGCAGTCTTGCCGATCAGCTCCTTGGCCTGTTCCGGGTCCTGAATTCCCGGAAGCTGCACCAGGATTTCGTTGTCATCCTCACGCTCAACGGTGGTCTCGCGTACGCCGAGCTGGTCGATTCGATTACGGATAATCTCAAGCGCCTGGTCCATCGCATTGCTGCGCACGTCCATTGCCTGGCGCGGCGTGAACACCGCTTTGAAGACCGCACCGCTGACGTCCGGCACCGAATTCAGGCTCAGCTCAGGGAAGCTGCTTTGAACCAGATTGACAAAGGCGTCGCGCTCGCTCGGATTCTTCAACGTGATCAGCATTGAGCCGTCGCCCTGCATTGACGTAACCACGGGCGAAAGCTTGTTTTTTGCCAGTTCACGATTGATATCGTCGCTGTGGCGCCTGAGCGCGTTGGCCACCGCCTCATCCAGCTTCACTTCGAGCAGCAAATGGGTCCCGCCCTGCAAATCGAGTCCGAGCTGGATTTTCGGCAGGTTCTCGAACGCTCCCGGCAGCGCCAGGTTGAAACTAGGCAACAACAGGAGGATGCCCGCTGTTGCTATCGCCGCGGCCAGCGCCAGCCGGATAGAGCCGCTGCCCCCCGTCAGATGCAAATAGACGAAGGCAACGGCGAGGCTTAACAAGATGATAATCGAAATTGGATTCTGTGCAGCTTCCACTACTTTTCGCCGGCGATCAGGGCGTCTCCCTATTCGCTCTTTTCCTTTTTGGACGGCGTCTTGCCGTAACTGGATATCGCTGAGACCTGGCTGCGCTCGACTCGCACCCTTACGCCTGGGGCGATTTCCATCGTCACGACATTGTCGTTCAGTTCGGCGATCCGCCCAATCAGGCCGCCGGTCGTGACTATCTCGTCGTTGCGTTTGAGCGCCTTGAGCATGCTCTGATGCTGGCTGGCCTTCTTGGTTTGCGGACGCAGGATCACGAAATAAAAAACTGCCACCACCAGCGCCAGCGGCACCAGCGGATTAGCGATCAGGGTGTCAAACATCGATTGCGGAGGGGCCGCGCCAGCCGCCCACGCGATTCCTTCAAACATCGGTATCGGTTCCGTCGTTGACGCCTTCACCGCCCATCGCATTCACCAGGTAAGCGGCGTAGGCCTTATAATTGCCGGATACGATTGCAGCTTGCGCCTCCCGCATCAAGCGGGCGTAAAAATAGAGATTATGCTCCGTGAGCGCACGCGCTGCCAAAATCTCACCCGACATATATAAATGCCGCAGGTAGGCGCGTGAAAAGGTTGTGCATGGACGGCAATCGCATCGCCCGTCGAGCGGCCGTTCGTCCCTGGTAAATTCCGACCGCTTGATCGACAATCTACCCTCATTAGTAAAGACGGAACCATTGCGCGCGTTGCGGGTCGGCAGCACGCAGTCGAACATATCAAAGCCCATCGCGATAGCTGCCAGCAAATCCTGCGGTGTTCCAACCCCCATCAGATAGCGCGGAGTATCAGCCGGCAGCAGCGCCGCCGTCAACGCCGCGATTTCGCGCATTGCCGGGCGCGGCTCGCCAACTGAAAGTCCGCCCACCGCATAACCATCGAATGGCAAAGAGGTGATTTGCGCCGCGCTCATCCGCCTGAGATCGGAATAGATACTGCCCTGGACGATCCCGAACAGCGCCTGCGTTGGACTCTGCCGGCTGTTGACGCAACGTTCGGCCCATCGCGCGGTCAATTCTAATGAAGCCCGCGCCCGCTGGCGGTCCGCCGGGTAGGGCGTGCATTCGTCGAGCGCCATCATGATATCCGCGCCCAACTGCTCCTGCAGCGCCACGGTATTTTCCGGTGTGAGCTGGATCGGTGCGCCGTCCAGATGCGACCGGAAGCGAATTCCTTCTTCCGTGATCGAATTGATTGCGGCCAGGCTCATTGCCTGGTAGCCGCCCGAATCGGTCAGAATCGCCCCCTCGAAACCCATAAATCGCGCGATCCCGCCCATCTGATGCACTAATTCGGGCCCGGGCCGCACCGCCAGATGGTAGGCGTTGGCCAGCACCATCCGGTAGCCCATCCCCCGCAATTCGTCGGGCGCCATCGCCTTGACCGCCGCCCGTGTGCCCACGGGCATAAAACATGGCGTCCTGATCGTCCCATGACCCGTCTCAAGCAGGCCCATCCTGGCGCCGCCCTCGATGGCCTCCACCGCAAAGCGGATCGGCTTCTCCATCACGGGTCAGGTGTCCTCATCAGCAGGCACTGCCATCAAACAATCAGCATCGCATCGCCGTAACTGAGGAAGCGGTAGCGATGGCGAATCGCATCCCGGTACGCCGCCAGAATCTGTTCGCGTCCGGCCAGCGCCATCACCAGCGCCAGCACCGTCGTGCGCGGCATATGAAAGTTCGTCACCATCGCCTCGGCCAGCTTGAAGCGAAAGCCGGGGAAAATAAAGAGGCCGGTTGTGCCTTCGGCATCGCCGGTAATCGCGTACGACTCCAGCGCGCGTGTGCTGCTGGTACCCACGGCAATAATCCGTCCGCCGAGCCGCCGCGCTGAATCGATCGCCGCCACCGTGGCCGGCGGAATCGCATACCACTCCGCTTCCATCGAATGGCATTCGACCGCATCCCCACGCACTGGCACGAACGTGCCGGGACCGATATGCAGCGTCAGGAACGCATGACGCACGCCGCTCGTGCCAAGCTCCTCGATTAGTTCGGGCGTGAAGTGAAGTCCGGCAGTGGGCGCGGCAACCGCTCCCTCCGGATCGGCATAGACCGTCTGGTAACTGGCGAGGTCATCCGTGGTGGCCGGCCGTCGAATATAATGCGGCAATGCGGGTGCACCATGCGCGGCGAGAAGTTCAGCGATTGGGCCTTCGTTACTGACCACCAATGGGCGGCCCGGCTTGAAGAATCCCACTACGGTTAGCGTACGCCCGTCCCCGAGCTGAAGCCGCGTACCCTCGCGCAACCCGCGATGAGTCCGCGCCAGTGTGATCCATGCGCCCGGCGGAGTGTCAGCCGGCCTTACGAAGAGCAACTCGACTGCGCCGCCAGATTCCTTATGCGTCAGCATCCGCGCCGGGAACACGCGCGTGTTGTTGAGCACCAGCAAATCGCCCTCGCGGAGGTAACGGCCAATCTTGTAGAAGCGTGAATGCTCGATTGTACCGCGCCGCCGGTCGAGCACCAGCATGCGCGCTTCGTCCCGCCGCTGGAGTGGCTCCTGCGCAATCAGATCTTCCGGAAGATCGTAATCCAGTTCACTAAGACGCATCGTCGTAACGCTTGCTCAGCCAAAAATATCATCCGCTCAAGCCACACGTTAATGGGGGTGGAGCTAAACGACGCCCTTGCGAGGTCTAAGCCAAATTGAAAGAACAGAATCCGCTACCGGCTTGCGTCGAACGAACTTCCCGGTTCATAAGATAACTAGGCAGACCTCTGCCAGATTAACTTAAAGGGGTGAAAAAATGTCCAATCACTTTACCGGACTGAGCCTTGGCCCGCCTCTCGGCGACCAGAGACTCGACCTCTGCGATCTCTATGCGTTCCAGGCGCCCTCCGACCCGGCGAGGACCGTGCTCATCCTGAATGCGAACCCCAATGCCGACGCGCTCCATCCCGGCGCCATCTACCGCCTCAATATCGATAACGACGGCGATTGCCTTACGGACGTCGCATTCAGTTACGTCTTCTCGCCGCCGCAGAACGGCCGGCAGACCGTGAGCGTCTTTGTTGCAAAAGGCCCGGACTCACGCTCACCCGAAGCAGTCGGGACGAAGATTATCGCCGATGCCGAGGTCTCGTTCGGTCCCTCACCCAATATCGTCAAGTCCGGTCCTTACACGTTCTTCGCCGGTGCCCGCAGCGACGCTTTCTTTTTCGATTTCGATGGCATCAAGAACCTGTTCGATACCAAAGGTAAGCGAAACTTTACTGAGCCTCATCTCGGCGGCAAGTCGCCCTGGACCGGCGTGGATTCAAATACGGAAGCCAATGTTTTTTCGACCGTGATCGAATTGCCGGCGGGCGAACTCGGCGCCAACCCTGCGATCCGCATCTGGGGGCGATGCAGCGTGCGCGAGAACGGCAAGCTCCTCCATGCCGATCGCGCTGGTCATCCTTCCGTCAGCAGCTTCTTCAATACCGACGATACCAAGCTCGAATACAACGCGAGTGAACCGGTCAACGATCGCAATCGCTGGCTCGATCAATTCGTCCACCTGCTGGGACACACCGGCAACTATACCCGCGATGAAGCAATCGCCACGATTGACGCCGAGGGTATCCTGCCAGACATGCTGGCCTTTGATCGCTCGAAACCTGGGAAGTATCCCAACGGCCGCACGTTCTTAGACGATGTTATCAACTATCGCGTCGCGTGCCTGACTAAGGGCCAATGTCCGCCAACGGGCCTCAAACCGCACACCGATACGCTTAAGGAGTTTCCCTATCTCGGCACCCCGCATGCGAAAAAGAGTTAGCGGTACATATGATCACGAAACGCGGAGGACGATTTTGCCGAAGTGCTCACTAGCCTGCATCAGGCGGTGAGCCTCGGCAGCCTGCTCCAGCGGCAATACCTTGTAAATCGGTGGACGCAGCCGCCCGGCTTCCAGCGCAGGCCCGAAGCGTTCGAGGAAAGCCGACACGATCTGCGCCTTCTCGGCTGCCGGACGGGTGCGCAGGGTCGATCCATAAATTCGCAAATGGCGCCGCAGGACGACGCCCAGATCGATCTCCGTCTTCGCCCCTTTCATCAGCCCAATTAGCACCAGCGCTCCGCCACTTGCCAGCGCGTCGAGGTTAGCCGGTAAATAGGCCGCGCCGATCGAATCGAGAATGACATCCGCGCCGCGGCTATTGGTCGCCTCCTTGACCTTCGGCGCGAACGGGCCAGCGTTATAGTTGATCGCCACATCGGCGCCGAACTTGAGGCATTGCTCGCATTTCCCATCCGAGCCCGCCGTCACAATTGAGCGCGCACCCGCCGCGCCGAGCAATTGAATCGACGCTGTGCCCACCCCACTGCCGCCGCCATGGATCAGCGCCGACTGACCGGCCTTGACCTGCGCGATCATGAAAAGGTTCAGAAACGCCGTCAGGTACACTTCTGGAATCGCCGCAGCCTCCTCATCGCTTAGCGCATCCGGGACGTGCATCGCCGAGCCGCAATCAACCACCGCTTTTTCTGCATAACCACCGCCGGGCAGAAGCGCCATCACGCGGTCGCCAGCTTTCCATCCTCTGACCTCGGGACCAGCCGCCACGACTATCCCCGCGCATTCAAGCCCCAGCGTCTCGGGCGCGCCGGGTGGCGGTGGATAGAAGCCTTGCCGCTGCATGATATCGGCTCGATTCAAGGCGGCACAGTGTACTTCGATCAACAGATCGGCTGGTCCTGGAATCGGATCGCCAATTTCACCGGCTTTGAGCACGCTCTCGTCGCCAGGGCGATCAATCACAATTGCTTTCATCGGAATTCCCAAACTGGCCGCTTAAGGAGATCTCAGATTCTTGAGGCGGGAGGCTCACAGCCTCGCACGCAAACCCTGCGAAAAATGAAGGCCCGCACACCGGCGAGCCTTCATCGTCAGAGTCGGTGAATTACGCTCAGAAGGCGTTGATTATCGATACGCCAACGTTCTGGAAGTTGGTCATCTCTTCCAGCACGCGCGAGGCGCCCGCGAGGTCCACGGTCTCCGTAATCATCGACTTCGGATCGAGTTTCTTCGCTTGCACCATCTGCAGCATCGAGGGATAGCGCGAGGCCGGCATGCCGAGGGTCGCGATCAACTGCAGCTCCATCGTGACCATGCGGTCGATCGGCACCGGGATTTCACCCTGTTCGGCCTGTGTGGTAAGCCCAATCTGCAGTGCCCGTCCCTGCTTGCGCAGGCTCATGATCGCGTTGCGGCAGGTGGCCTTGATCCCCAGCGCATCGACAGCGACGTGCGCGCCGCCCTTGGTCAGGTCATAGATCGCCATCGGCGCGTCGGTGTTCTTGCCGTTGATTACATGCAGCGCACCAACTTTCTTCGCCAGTTCCAGCTTGCGGTCGTCAAGATCAACCGCAATCACATTAGCGCCAATCGCCGCGGCCACGTGAATCGCCGACAACCCGATCCCGCCGCATCCGTAGACTGCTACCCATTCGCCAGGCCGCACTTGCGCGCGATCGACCACCCCGTGGTACGAAGTCATGAAGCGGCAGCCCATTGAAGCGCCTTCGAGAAAGCCGACCTCCTCGGGCATCGGCACGAGATTCTGATCGGCGTTCGGCATCCCGACATAGGCACCATAGCCACCCCAGAACGAAAAGCCGGGCAGCATCGGATTCGCGCAGACGTGCGAATTGCCGCTGCGGCAATACTCGCAGATGCCGTCGCCCTGGCTGAACGGCACCAGCACCCGGTCCCCCTTCTTAAAACTTTGAACGTCCTTGCCCACCTCTTCGATCACACCGCAGAATTCGTGGCCCATTACCAGCGGCATCGGTGGCGTCAAGCCGATCCATCCCCAATCACCCGACCACGCATGCCAGTCCGAGCGGCATACGCCTTCGGCCTGCGTCTTGACGATTACGCCATTAGGAGGACATTTCGGATCCGGAACGTCGCGAACCGCGAGCGGCTTGCGTACCGCTTCCATTACTGCTGCTTTCATTGCGAATCTCCTCTGATTGATCGAATGTCCGGTTCCAACGGCGGCGCTATTACTAACGGCAAACGCGAGCGGCCGAACTTATGTTTCGTATAGCGCCTTATCGTTCGGGCGGCAACGCCCGGCATCTTGGCAGGCTCCGAATCGAATCGGTTCAGCCGATTAGCGCCGCCAATGTGCGCTCGAAGGTGCCCAGATCGCCGCTCGCGTCCACCTCCACCGGATGGAGGTCAACGCCAGCCCCTCTTGCGCATCGAGGCGCTCAATCGCACCGCCGATATCGCCAACGTAGCCTATCGCATCCAGCATCAGTGGGGTCACCGCTTCGGCCCCGCCCTTGCGCCGCCGGAGGCCCACGCCTCGCGAATCCGCTTCACTTCATCGCCAAAGCCGTAGCGCGTGAGTTGTTCCGCGGAGAACATGCCCATACGAGCGGCATAAAACGACAGCGTACCGGCGTGGATCGCCTTGCCACGGCTGACATCGCTGGTGACGTTTATCCATCCGGGCGCCTTGACAGCGACACTCCGGCGCGCGGCCGGCTCTTACCGCCATCGCGCGAACTTCGCTGATCGCCTGCTTGAGTCAGCCGAGTGGCCTCAAGCCTCGGCCACCCAGATCGAATGGACGCCTGCCTGATCGGCGATGCGCGCCCGTTCGATCAGGGCCTTGAAATCAATTTCGCCCTGCCAGTTGATGCCGATCGTGATTTTACGCGCCATCGCCAAACTTCTCCCGCTCGCGCTTCGATTGAGCAAACAGTCGCCTTCGCTGTTTTCTCAACACTTCATTGGATCGGTTCGCAGCCGTTGCATCCTATAAAGGGAATCGTCCGAATCCGTATGTGACGGCTGCCATCGGTCAAGAATGGCCAGGATCCGAGGATGACCCAAACCAGGAGTAGGCACGTTCCATATGTCGACGCAGCCAGCAAGAAAGACCAAAGATACCGCCGTGGATAATAAGTACTTTCCGGCTGGAAGAAAAACGGTACTATCAAGATTGCGAAAGGAGCGACACATAGAGCGTGTAGCGCCGCCAACCAAAGCCCAAATGCTGGCGATAAAGCCAGTAGAACAAACTCACCGTAGTGCCGAAAGGTCGACACCAACCCTTCCCAATAGAGCTCCGCGTTAGGCCAGAACAATCTCAGAATGAAATAAACGACAAGGGGCAAATACCAGATTAGGTTCCAACGCATGTTGGTAAGCATGCGTGCGGCAGGCAGCGCTTCCGATATGTCGTTAGTTCTTTCTGCACGGTCCATTTTGTCCCGCTCTCGATGTCGGCACCCACCGAGCCTATGCCCGGTTCAACATCCGTGGTGCGGCGCTCCGCGCCGCGCGCCAGCCATCTCCTAATCCTCACGCCGCCGCATGCGCATCCTGCGCCTGGGACGCCTTCGACCCACTCATCTTCTTCAGCACCGGCAGCACTTCCTTCGCCACCAGCCTGAGACTGCGCTCCGCGACTTCCAGCGGCGCGCCGCCGAACCGAAACGCGAACAGCGTGCCGGTTTCGCCAAGAAAGTCGCGCCGCTCCTCGAACTTGCGCAGCATCTGATCCGGAGTGCCCCAGATTTGCCCTTCTACGTAACCCTTGGCCGCCATCTCCATACCCGCCGCCCGCATCAGCTCGGCGCTGTCGGCATAGGCCGAATATCCCTTTGCGTTCTTGAAATGCTCACCCATCATCTCATAGTGATAGACCACACTGTGCAGGTAGGTCGCGCAGTATTTCTCGGCGTTCTCACGCGCCCGCTTGGCATCGGTATCGCACACCGTCATCTCGCTCAGCAGCATCGGCTTCGGCTCGCGGCGATGCTGGCTGATGAACGCGCTGCGATACCGCTCGATATCCTCCTTCAACGCTGGCAGCGGCTTGTAGTTGAACGCCATCATCTGCACGCCGAGCTTCGCTGCCTCCAGCGCTGAATCGGGACTCATCGCGACCTGCGCCGTGCGATCGCGGAAGCTGCTGGCCGGCTTGGGCCGAATTACTGCGCGCGGCTGATCAAAATACTTCCCGTGATGCTCCTCCATTACACCGCTTTCGAGCGCGTTCAGGATCATCGGCGCCGCTTCGTCAAAACGATCGCGTGACTCGTCCATGCTGATGCCGAATTGATTGAACTCGCGCCGCGACAAGCCCCGTCCAAGGCCGAGAATTGCACGCCCACCTGACAACGTATCCAGCAGCGCTGCCTTCTCCGCCACCCTGAGCGGCTGAATATTCCACGGCACGATTACCGCGCCGGTCGCCAGCCGAATCCGTTTGGTAAGCGCCGCGATATGGGCAAGGTAGACGAAATTGTCGGGACAGAACGAGTAGTCCTCGAAATGATGCTCCACGACCCACACGTGATCGTAGCCAAGTTCGTCGGCCAGGATCGCTAGCCGCGTCTCGTGCTCGTAAACCTCCCGGTCTGACATTCCCGGATAGCCAAAGCTGGGCATAATTTGAATGATACCGGCTTCCATTGCTTATTCTCCTGCGGTTTTTATTGCAGTGCCCGACGGGATTAACCCCGGCACGGCGGGCCCTTCCGCAAGCCTCGGCCTGCGTTCAAACCCA
>DATJUF010000294.1:0-14453 GCA_035502655.1 Binataceae bacterium (SeqCode) | reverse complement strand
CCGCTGGAGGAGCATGTCAGTCCAACGCTGGACGTTTCTGTAATCCTGTACGCTCAGGAAGTCGCCCGCTCCATAAAGCCAGCCCTTAGCCAGCCAGCCATACCACGGGAAGATGGCCATATCGGCGATCGTGTAAGTGCTGCCCGCGATATACTCACTCACGGCTAGACGACGATCGAGTACATCAAGCTGGCGTTTGACCTCCATGGCATACCGATCGATTGCATATTCGATCTTCTGCGGGGCGTAGGCATAAAAGTGGCCAAACCCGCCGCCGAGATAAGGTGCGCTTCCCATTTGCCAGAACAGCCATGACAGGCATTCGGCTCGCGGGCCGGACTCCGTTGGCAGAAAGGCGTGGAACTTTTCAGCCAGATACATCAGGATTGCGCCGGTTTCGAAAACCCGGATCGGCGTGGGGCCGCTTCTATCCAAAAGAGCTGGAATCTTGGAGTTCGGATTCACCGCGACAAAGCCGCTACCGAACTGATCGCCCTCTCCGATGTTGATCAGCCAGGCATCGTACTCCGCACCGCTATGCCCGAGCGCCAGAAGTTCCTCCAGCATGATCGTCACCTTCACACCGTTAGGCGTGCCGAGCGAGTAGAGCTGCAGGGGATGGCGGCCAACCGGTAAATCCTTGTCGTGGGTCGGCCCGGCGATCGGACGGTTAATGTTGGCGAACCGGCCACCGCTCGACTTATTCCAGGTCCACACCTTCGGGGGAACGTATTCGGACAAATTGGCCATTTTTGACACTCCATTCCTTGCAGAATAAACAGTCGCGATGCGCTTAAACTTATCAGGCTTGTGTCCGCGGGACACTGTTGCGATGCCAATTACCGGCCAGAATAGCCGTTGAAAGCCCCATAAGGGCGGTTCCGGAGTTCAGCTATTGTTGCGCACACTCTGGACAGAGGCCGCGGAAGGTCACTTCAATAGCGCTGACCGCGAAGCCATAGCGCTGGTCGTGTGGCAGAGAAAGATCGCCGTGCGGGACTACATCGCGAACGGTGCCACAACGCTCGCAGACCAGATGCTGATGGCATTGCATCGAGTTCGGATCGTAACGCTTGGACCTCGCATCGAGCATGATCTCACGGACCTCGCCGAGTTCGCGAAACTGATTCAAGGTATTGTAGACGGTTGCGCGGCTGATTTCAGGCAGCCGGGCCGCGGCACGATCAAAGATCTGCTCTGCGGTGAGATGCACATGAACGCCTTCCAGCACCTCTGCCACCACACGGCGTTGCGCGGTCAGTTGCAATCCGCGCTGACGTAGCCGCTCAAGCAGCGTTTTGGATTTTGGTTTTTCAGACTGCTGTCGCTGAGCCATTACAAATTCGGCGTTCCTAGGCGGTGGGCAACACAATAACAGGATCATTACTTGACTTAAAGCTTCTTTATTTATTATCAGTCTAACTTCAGAATGCGTTGAAAGGGGCGCTGGAAGGCTTACAGCGGGAAACAATGAACAAACCCAGGACTCTTATGGCCGCGAGCGGCGCCCCCGTCCCCGATAATCAGAACTCGCTGGCGTATCAGCCGGTAGCTCGTTTCCCCGGTACCGGTTGGGCTCGTGTTTAGGCCAGGAGTATTTATGCGGGAAGTCCGGCTGGTGGATCGGCGGTGGCATGAGAGGTACTCAGTTCAACGGCTCGCCGAGTTTGACGCGCGATGCCAGAAGCGGGGCATCGCCCTTACGCCCCAGCGGCTGGCAGTCATACAGGCTTTGCTCGCTGCGGAGAACCATCCGAGCGCGGACGAGATCTGTGCGGCAGTTCGCCGCACGCATCGCCACGTGTCCCTGGCCACAGTCCACCGCATTCTGGAGCAATTTTGCGAAATGGGAGAGGCGCGCAAGGTAACGCTCCTGCATGATGTTGCGCGCTATGACGGCAACCTGGAGCCCCATCATCATGTCCTTTGTGTCCGCTGTAGGCGCGTACACGACATAGAGATGCCGGAAGCGGACAAGCTTCTCGAAGGTAAAACCAGCCTGGGGCAGTTCGCGTTGCTGCGCTGCACACTGGAGATTGAAGCTCTCTGCGGGCGATGCCAACTCGCCGAGAAGAAAATGCACACTGAACGCCCCCACGACGCCAATCTGCGAGAGCTGGATGAGTCCGCGGAGAAACGTCTGGGCCGGCAGAAAAAGGAAACCGACAACACAAGTCTCTGAATGAAATCAGGAGGACAACAAGATGCCAATTGATCACGATCTTTCCCAGGGTCAATGTCCGTTTACGGGTATCCGCAGACACAATGCCGGTAGTGGCCCGACGAATGCGGACTGGTGGCCGAATCAGCTCAACCTCAAGGTGCTGCGCCAGAACTCCCCCCAATCCGATCCAATGGGTGAGGAATTCAATTACGCTGAAGAATTCAAAAGCCTCGACTTGAACGCCGTGATCAAGGACCTCAATGCCTTGATGACGGATTCGCAAGAATGGTGGCCGGCCGACTTCGGCCACTACGGCGGGCTTTTCATTCGTATGGCGTGGCACGCCGCAGGTACGTACCGCATTGACGACGGCCGCGGCGGCGCAGGTGCTGGCCAGCAACGCTTCGCGCCGCTAGGGAGCTGGCCGGATAACGCGAATCTCGACAAGGCCCGGCGGTTACTCTGGCCGATAAAGCAGAAGTATGGCCGCAAAATCTCCTGGGCCGACCTTTTGATTCTCGCGGGCAACGTCGCACTCGAATCGATGGGCTTCAAGACCTTGGGTTTTGGCGGCGGGCGCGAGGATGTATGGGAAGCCGATGAGACTTATTGGGGGCCCGAACGCACCTGGCTTGGCGACGAGCGTTACAGCGGTGATCGCGTGCTCGCGAATCCTTTCGGCGCCGTTCAGATGGGCCTGATCTACGTAAATCCGGAAGGGCCCAATGGCAAGCCGGATCCAGCCGCTGCGGCCCGGGACATCCGCGAGACGTTCCGCCGCATGGCTATGAACGACGAAGAAACAGTGGCGTTGATTGCCGGCGGGCATACCTTCGGTAAAACCCACGGCGCTGGCGATGCCAAACTCGTAGGTCCAGAGCCGGAAGCCGCGCCCATCGAGGATCAGGGGCTTGGCTGGAAGAGCAAATTCGGCTCAGGCAAAGCGGGTGACGCGATCACCAGCGGCATAGAAGTCATCTGGACCAGCGACCCAACAAAGTGGGACAACGGCTTCTTCAAGAATCTTTTCAGCTACGAATGGGAACTGACCAAGAGTCCGGCAGGTGCAAATCAGTGGCGGCCAAAGAACGGTGCAGGCGCTGACACGGTGCCGGATCCGTTTGACAAGTCCAAGCGTCACGCGCCGTCCATGCTGACCACCGACCTTTCTTTGCGCGTTGACCCTGCTTACGAAAAGATTTCAAGACGCTTCTATGAGCATCCGGATCAGTTCGCAGATGCGTTCGCCAAGGCCTGGTTCAAGCTGACGCACCGCGACATGGGGCCTGTCTCAAGATACCTCGGCCCGCTCGTTCCTAAGGAGCCCCAGCCGTTTCAAGACCCTGTTCCCGCAGCGGATCATAAATTGATCGAGGAGCGGGATATTGCTGCTCTGAAGGCGAAAATACTCGCCTCCGGCCTCTCCATTTCCCAACTGGTTGCGACGGCCTGGGCCTCGGCGGCGAGCTTCCGCGGCACCGACAAGCGTGGCGGAGCGAATGGGGCGCGCATTCGCCTCGCTCCGCAAAAGGATTGGGAAGTGAACCAGCCGTCTCAGCTGGCGAAGGCGCTGCAGACGCTTGAAGGGATCCAAAAGGACTTCAACGCGTCACAGTCTGGCGGAAAAAAGGTCTCGCTGGCCGACCTCATCGTTCTGGGCGGCTGCGCCGCAGTCGAGGAAGCTGCGAAAAAGGCCGGGCACGACGTAAAAGTTCCCTTCTCGCCAGGACGCACGGATGCTTCGCAGCAGCAGACTGACGTGGAATCATTCGCCGTACTGGAGCCGACCGCAGACGGGTTCCGCAACTATCTCCGGGAGGGACACCCTATACCGCCGGAAGAGATGCTGGTGGAGCGGGCGGTGTTGCTGACGCTGACTGCCCCCGAGATGACGGTTCTCACCGGCGGGATGCGTGCCCTGAATGCTAACTTCGGGCAGTCCAAACACGGCGTCTTCACCAAGCGGCCCGAGACCCTGACGAACGACTTCTTCGTCAACCTGCTTGACATGAGCACGGAGTGGCAGCCGTCTGCTCGGTCTGAAGGCGTCTATGAAGGGCGCGACCGCAAGACCAAGGAGCTAAAGTGGACAGGCACTCGCGTCGATCTTATCTTCGGTGCGAATTCGGAGCTCCGGGCAACCGCTGAAGTCTACGCATGTAACGACTCGAAAGAGAAGTTTGTGAAAGATTTCGTGGCTGCATGGGGCAAAGTGATGAACCTGGATCGCTTCGATCTCGCCTGAGCTGATCGCGGCGGCTGCATAATCGGGATGCACTCGGCCGAGCGGTGGGGGAAAGTTTCACCCGCCGTTCGGCCGGTATGGTTCCCTCAAATCGAGGTATCATACGCAGTAACAGGCTGGCGGCCGGACAAGGAGGATACTCAAATGTCCTACGATTTGCTCATCAGGGATGCGCGAATTTGTGACGGTTCTGGGGCGCCAATCTACTCTGGCTCCATCGCTGTCGAAGCTGGCCGCATCGCCGCAGTTGGCGATATCAGTGGCACGGCCCGCCGCGAAATCAGCGCAGACGGCCTCATCGCTGCTCCTGGCTTCATCGATATCCATACCCATTACGACGCGCAGATCTCATGGGATCCTCTCCTCACTTGCTCATCGTGGCACGGCGTTACCAGTGTCTTGATGGGTAACTGCGGTGTCGGCGTTGCACCGGTGCGCCCGCGCGAACAATCGGCGATGGCGTGGGACCTCGTTAATGTCGAGGCTTTGCCCCACGACGTTCTGATGAATGGGGTTTCGTGGGAATGGGAGACTTTTCCCGAGTACATGGCCACGATTGAGCGCCACGGTGTGGCGCTTAATACCGGATTCCTCGTCCCGCTCTCCGCGCTGCGCTTTTACGTGATTGGCGATGAAGCCGCAGAGCGCGCCGCGACCGCCGAAGAAACGGCACGGATGGCCGCGCTCTTTCGTGACGCGATGCACGCCGGCGCTTACGGTTTTTCGCTCAGCCTCGCTCCTCAGCACATCGGCTTTCAGGGCCGTCCGCTCGCGAGCCGGATGGCCAGCCGCGAGGAACTGGGAGCGCTTTGCCGCGTGATGCGTGAACTGGGCCGCGGCTTAATTGAGATTTTGCCGAGCAGAGCCGCGAGCGCCGACGGCCTCGATCTGCTGGTCTTTCTCGCCGAGCAAAGCCAGCGGCCAGTTACTTTCCTCGCGATTCTCGATCTGCCGGGAACCCCGCTCAAGACGCATCAGGACACTATCGACCGGTTGAAGCCCCTCCTCGCGCGCGGCCTCAAAATCATACCGCAGGTGACGCCGCGTCCGATTCAGCAGTACTACACGCTGCGCGATCCGTTTATCTTTGCTGCCCTCGATTCATGGAAGCCAGTATTCAATCGCAGCGCCGAGGATCAGAAAGCGCAATTCCGCTCGGATGCATTTCGCCAGGCCTTCAAGGACGAGATGAAGCATGACCGCAAAGCGGTCTTCCGGGGCCGCTGGGACCGTGTGTGCGTGGTTCGCGCCGAGAAAGAACACAATCAGCGCTTTCTCAACAAGAGCATCGAGGAAATTGCCACGATGCTGCACAAGAGTCCCGAGGATGCGATTCTCGACCTCGGCCTCGACGAAGACCTCGCGATGGGCATCACGATGTCGGTGATCAACGTCAATAAGGATATCGTCGAACAAATTTTGCGCATGCCCAACACGCTGGTCGGGCTTTCCGACGCTGGCGCGCATGTCGCCCAGCATTGCGACGCTGGATTGCCGTCGTATCTGCTCGCAGAATGGGTTCGTGAGCGCGGTACGCTGACGCTCGAAAATGGCGTACGGCGTCTTAGCTCCGAAATCGCCGATTTTATGGACCTGAGTTCCAAGGGCCGCATTGAACCCGGCAAGGATGCCGACCTCGTCATCTTCGATCCCGATCGCATCAAGGCGCTGCCTCCCGAATGGGTCAACGACCTGCCAGGCAAACAGCCGCGCCTGATCGAACGCTCCGATGGAATCGAGTACACCATCGTCGGTGGCGACGTGCTCTTCGCCCATAACGAATATCAGGGTGGTATGCCTGGTAAGGTCCTGCGCGCCAGGACGATGGACTGAACCATGGACGTTACAACGATCTGACGTCCAGGACATTGCCGCAAAGACCGGATGAAGTGCCGCCCGGCACTTCATCCTGATCAATCAGCATCTGCATTTAATCGTGGAGAGCAAACCCGGCTGTACGTAATAATTGACATCGACGGCTAGACCGAGCCGGAAGCGGCTGAGTGGACCTCAAAACCGGTCGGCCAGAGCGTTTACGGCACAAAGTTTGCTTCACGATCCAGCGCGGCAAATCGCAATAGAGTGTTGAACACATCGGCGCGCGGTTCATCTAACCGGTGATCGCCTTGTAATCTGCGATCGGCCGGCTGGGATCCGATGGGAATGCCAGGTGAAGTTCGGCGGCTATCGCATGATTGGATTCAAGATGCGTAGCCGGGCCGATCTGACGCCGCGCATCGGGAAGGCATCAACCAGCGAATCAGCTTTGCGGAACCGTGTTCCGTCACTTTCATTCGTCGCAATTGCCAGCCTTGCAGCCGTGGTGCTGGGCTGCAAAGGACCGGCGCGGACGGCTTCAGCTCCGCCGCCTCCCGAGGTTGTAGCTGCGGAGGTCATTGAGCGCAATGTGCCGATCTATTCCGAGTACATCGGCACGACTACGGGATTCATCAACGCTGATATTTTACCGGAGGTCTCCAGCTATCTGCTGAAGCAGGATTATCGCAACGGCGCGCGGGTTCATGCCGGCCAGCTTCTCTTCGAAATCAACCCTCGTCCTTACAAGGCCGCACTCGATCAGGCAATTGGTAATCTCACCGTCGCGCGAGCCCAATTAAAACTGAACCAGGAGACTCTGGCCCGCGATACGGCGCTGTACAAGAAGGCTGTTATTTCGCAGGAGACTTTCGATACCCAGGCCCAGGATACGCGCGAAAGCGTTGGACAGGTTGAGGCGGACGCGGCTGCGGTCAAGAGCGCAAAGCTTAATCTGCAGTGGACTAAAGTATATTCGCCAATCGATGGAGTCGCCGCAATTGCGACGGCTCAGGTCGGCAATCTCGTAAGCACGACGACTCAGCTGACGACAGTTGCTCAGCTCAATCCAATTAGAGTGTCGCTCTCGATCAGCCAACAGGATTATCTGCATTTCGCGAGCGAGATTAATGCAGCAGAAAATGGCGCAGCCAAAAGCAATGGTACACCTCTTGAGCTGATACTCGGCGATGGCAGCGTTTGGGAATACACGGGCAGGTTTTACGCTGCCAATCTGCAGGTAAGTGTCCAGACCGGCACGATCGAAATACAAGCGGTATTTCCTAATCCTGACGACATTCTACGGCCGGGCATGTATGTGAAGGTCCGGGCCGAAACTGGTATTCAGCGCAACGCGCTGCTGGTCCCGCAAGCCGCGGTTTTCGAAATCCAGGGCGAGTACGAAGTTGCTAAAGTCGGCGCCGACGATCGGGTCGCTCTACAAATTGTTACCCCGGGCAGGCAAGTGGGTCAGCTCTGGATCATCGATAAAGGATTGAAGCCAAGGGAACGCGTTGTCACGGAGGGCGTGCAGAAGGTCAAAGATGGAATGGAAGTAAGGCCAATCACCGCACCCCAGGCGGTGGATGTTCCTCCCGCCACGGCCGGGTCCATGCCAACCAGCCGGGAGCTTCACCAGCAGCAGTAGCCGCATGTCCAGGTTCTTCATCGAGCGGCCGATAATCGCAATCGTTATCGCGATTTTCTTTGTAATCGCCGGTGGCGTAATGATCCTGCGCCTGCCCGTCGCGCAATTCCCGGAAATCGTGCCGCCGCAGATAGAAACTTCCGCTACCTACACTGGTGCCAACGCGCTCGCACTCGAACAATCGGTGGCAACGCCGATCGAAGAGCAGGTAAACGGCGCCAAGAACATGATCTATATGGAGTCGATAAATGGAAACGACGGAACGATGACACTCGATGTCACCTTCAACGCCGGGACCAATATCGACATCGATCAGGTAGAGGTGCAAAACCGTCTTTCTGAGGCGGAGCCAAGCCTTCCGGCTGCGGTCAGCACTTACGGCTTGACCACGCGGCAGTCAGTCGGGCTGCCGCTGCTTGTATACACGCTCACTTCTCCGCACCGCACCTGGGACCAGAATTTTCTGACGAATTACATTGCGATTAATTTAGAGGACCCGCTTTCCCGTATTCCCGGAGTCGGCCAGGTAACGGTCTTTGGCGGCGAATATGCCATGCGCGTGTGGCTCGCGCCCGATAAGCTCGCCAGCCTGCAACTCACGGTGAGCGACATCGTTAATGCTCTGACCGCCCAGAATACCGTTAATCCCGCGGGCACGATCGGCGGCGCGCCTGCACCGCCGGGCCAACAATTCACCTACTCTGTGAACGCGCAGGGACGCCTGATGACCGCGGAGCAGTTCGGCGGCATCATTATTCGGGCGAATCCCGACGGCTCCTTCGTTCGGCTCAAAGACGTCGCCCGAATCGAACTCGGCGCCGAAACCTATACGGAGAAGTCATATCTAAATGGCCAGCCTGCAGGGGCGATGGCTATTTATCAGGCGCCCGGTTCAAATGCGCTCCAGGTCGCCGATGCCGTCAAGGCCAAGATGGCTGAGCTGGCAAGATATTTTCCGCAGGACGTCAAGCCCGTACTGCAGCTCGACACGACAACGCCGATCACCGAAGGGGCATGGGAGATAATCAAGACCTTGCTCGAAGCGATCGGCCTGGTCGTGCTTGTCGTCTTCATTTTCCTTCAGACCTGGCGCGCTACTCTGATCCCGATTCTCACTATTCCCGTGTCGCTGATCGGCGCGTTCATGTTCTTTCCGTTGGTGGGGTTTTCGATAAATTCGCTATCGCTGCTCGGCCTGGTTCTGGCGGTGGGCCTGGTGGTTGACGACGCTATCGTAGTGGTAGAGGCGATCGAGGCAAAAATCGAACAGGGACGCTCGCCTCATGACGCGGCAGTTGAGGCGATGGATGAAGTCAGCGGCGCTCTGGTCGGAATCGCTTTGGTGCTCTCAGCCGTGTTCATACCCGCTGCGTTTATGACGGGGATCACCGGTTCTCTTTACCGCCAATTCGCGCTGACGATCGCGTTCTCGGTAGTAATCTCTGCCTTCAATGCTCTCACGCTTAGCCCCGCCCTGGGCGCATTGATCCTGCGTCCGAAAACATCAGCCAGGCGGCGGGGTCCGGCCGGGTATTTCTTTGGATGGTTTGACTGGGGATTTGCGGCTGCGCGGCGAGGCTATCTTCGAGTTTGCGGCCTGCTGGTGCATAAGCTCGTGCTGGCCGTCGCCATTCTGCTCGGATTTATCGTGCTTGCTGGAGTGCTGGGCCGGTCCTTGCCGCGCTCTTTTTTGCCGAGCGAAGATCAGGGCTATTTCCTCATGAATGTCGAGCTGCCTGCAGCGGCATCGCTACAGCGTACCGATGCCATGCTTAAGCAGATCAATCGAATCATAAATAGCGAATCGGCTGTTCGCTACTATGTTGGCGTTGCCGGTTTCAGCATCCTGTCGCAGACGGCCAGCTCGCAAAGCGCGCTCTACTTCTGCGACTTGCAGCCGTATGGCAAACGGATGACGCCTGCGCTCCAAGCTTCATCGATTGCGCAGGATTTAAACCACAAGCTGGCAGCCATTCCAGGTGCGCAGGCTTTTGTCTTTCTGCCTCCGCCGATTCCCGGAGTTGGACAGGCGAGCGGTGTCGACTTCTTCATTCAGGATCGAGGCGGCCATGACATCGCTTACTTGTGGAATAACACCCAGAAATTTCTCGCGGCTCTGCGCAAGCGGCCTGAAATTGCCCGGACCACCTTGACCTTCAATCCGGCTATTCCACAGCTTTTTGCCAAGGTGAACAAGGCCAAGGCCTTGGAGCTCGGCGTGCCGATAAACGCTGTCTACACCACCTTGCAAGCGCTTCTTGGAGGCATTTATGTGAATCAGTTCAACCGCTTCGGCCGGGTTTGGGATGTATTCGTCGAAGCTGAGCCACAATTTCGTAATCGGGCATCGGATGTCGGCCAATTCTATGTGCAAAACAGCAGTGGCGGCATGTTGCCGCTATCGACCGTAGTCAGTATGCAAAGAACCACCGGGCCGGAATACGTAACCCACTTTAACGAATATCGCAGTATCGAAATACTCGCGACGCCGGCCCCGGGCTATAGCACCGGCGATGCGATGAAGGCTATTGCGGCGGCCGCCGACAGCGTTTTGCCCCGCGAAATGGGTTATGCGTGGACTGGACTCACCTACCAGCAGTCAGTGGCCGGAAGCGGAGTGGGAGTATTTGTGCTGTCGCTGGTCCTCGTCTTCCTCGTTCTGGCGGCGCTCTATCAAAGCTGGTCGTTGCCGTTTAGCGTATTACTCAGTGTACCGGTCGCCGTGAGCGGTGCATTTCTCGGATTGTGGGCGCGCCATTTCAGTAATGACATCTACGCCCAGATCGGACTGATCATGCTGATCGGATTGTCGGCCAAAAACGCAATTCTGATCGTTGAGTTCGCCAAAACTGAGCTCGGGAAAGGTGAGCCGATTAGCGAAGCTGCGTTGAATGGCGCCCGGCTCCGCCTGCGGCCCATTCTGATGACCTCCTTCGCCTTCATCTTCGGGCTCTTGCCGCTTTGGTATGCGCTTGGAGCAGGTGGCGTTTCCCGCGAGCTTATCGGGACAGTAGTCATTGCCGGAATGGCCTTCTCAACCGGGATAGCGATTTTCCTCGTGCCGCCCCTGTTTGTATTGGTTGAACGGCTGTCGCGCAGTATCGCTGGAGAGCACTGAATAACTAAGCTCCCGCTCATATTTGCCGGCATGGTTTCTTCACAAGAGCTGGCGGAACGATTTGATTATTCGCGCAGTGAGATCGAATTCGCGATTCGCGAGAAAGCGAGTCTTCGATGATCAAGTAAATCGGCCACATTTTTCATGGCATACTGCTTGCCCCGTTGTGCCGGATAACTGCACTGCAGGCCGTAACCTGCGATTTACAGTGCAAATCGGAGGAACAATCGATGAATCGCCTAAGTGTTATGATCGGAAGCGGTTTGATCTTGACGATGCTTTCACTTGCTCCACTCGCTGCATGGGCGCAGTCAGAGCCCGCGAACGCTGGAGTGATCGGCAATGCCGCCGCCTGCCAAACCAGCTGGTCGCCGCAGCAAAATCCGCGTGCGATGGATCAGAACGTCTCTCGTGAAATCAAACAAGCCTGGGATCATGGCGAGAATGCGACTGCCGCAATGGCGTTTCAGGAGAACGGAGAAATCGCAATGAACGAAGGTAGAGAAGCGGAAGCCAAACAGTATTTCCATAGAGCCGAACAGGAGTTGGCGACACTTACTCCTGCCGGTAATAGTTGGTAGTTCGGCAACAAACTATTGCCGCGTCAAATATAGTAGCCGCCGAGTGTAATTCATATCAATCACGCTCCGGCGGCTACTAAGTGGCTATTGGCTTACTGAAAAAGGGCAGGTGCTCCTCCCAGTTATTTGGCGGCCAATTCTACGGTTGCCGGACCGAAGAGGTACGGCTTGAGCGTCTCCTGCGCGTCGGCACGGAACCTGTGCCAGCGGTTGCCGCCGTAATAAGCCAGGCTTCCTGGCTCGGCCTCGCCATGACCGTTGTAATACGACAAACAGTCGCGTAGCGGCGCACTCATGATATCGGCTTGGCGGCAGTGCTCGGAATACTCCTCTTGCGGCTTGTCATGAACGTCAACGATCTCCTCGCCTCGGTCACGCATGGTTGACAGCATCCAGACGATGTAGTCGCCGTGTGCGTCAATGGCGTCGGTGAAATTGAAACTGCCGCCGCCACCCTGGGGACCGGTCACGATGAAGAGATTCGGGAAACCCTTCGCGTGAAGGCCAAGAAATGTCTTGGTACCTTCTGCGTCCCACGTCTCCTTGATGCTGCGGCCGTCACGGCCAATCGTCGTGTTGAATAAGCCGCTCGCCATCCATTGGAATCCGGTCGCAAAGATCAACACGTCAAGCGGGTACTCGGCCCCGTCATGTACGACGCCGTTCGCATTGATCTTGGTCACGCCAAGCGGGGCTGTATCCACCAGATGGACATGCGGCAGATTGAATGCCGGAAGGTATTCGTCGTGGAAAGTGGGCCGCTTGCACCCGTACGGATAATAAGGTTTGAGGGCCGCAGCGGTCTTGGGATCTTTCACGATCGCGTCTACGCGGGCGCGGATCTGCTCCATGATCCTAAAGTTTGTGTCGAGCTGCTTCTTCACCAGCTCCTCGGGCGCCAATCTGGTTTGATGCTGCTTGCGTTCTTTGAAATCAGCGACGCGGCCGGCGAGGTAGTCATCATTGGCCTGGATCGCTGTCCGGCCCTCGGAGATGCGGGCAAAGCGCGCCCGGCGGGCCTTCGCCCAGCCCGGTTCCTGTGACCACTGCTCGATCTCCTCCGGTGTCGTTTCGCGTTGATCTCGGATATCAATCGTCGATGGCGTGCGCTGAAAGACGTACAGCTCACCCGCGACCTTTGCCAATTCTGGAATGACCTGCACTGCTGTCGCTCCGGTCCCGATGATCCCGACCCGCTTTCCTTCAAGCGAAACGTCGTACTTCCACCGCGAGGTGTGGAAGGATTCGCCCTTAAACTTCTCCATGCCTTCGATTCGGGCCAGTTTCGGTGTGGTGAGAATGCCGTTGGCCTGAATCAGGTACCGCGCCCGCATCGCGTCGCCGCGGTCGGTATAGACGATCCACCGTCCAGCATCTTCGTCCCACACGGTCTTGGTCACGGTGGTATGGAACAGGCAGTGGTCGTAGAAGCCGAACTTTTCGGCCATTTTCTGGCAGTACTCGAAGATCTCGAAGCCCGACGCAAATTTCATGGTCGGGAAGTATTCAGTCTCCTCCAGCAGCGGAAAATAGCTGTAAGACTCGACGTCGCAGGCGATGCCTGGATAACGGTTCCAGTACCAGGTGCCGCCGACATCGCCGCCCTTCTCACAGAAGCGCACGTCGGTGAACCCTGCCTGGCTCAGCTTGTGCCACAACAACAGCCCGCCGAAGCCGGCGCCCACCACAAGGATCTCGCACTCATCGGTCAGGGCCTCGCGAGGGACCGGGTCCGCAGAGTACACGTCTTGAAGGTACTTGCTGAACTCGCCCTCCATCGGTATATAGTCCGCAGCTCCCCGGCGCGATTCCTTGAAGGCCCGATACTTCGCCTGCTCCTCAGCGTTGAAGACCGCGCCTACCGGCTGTGGCGGAAGCGTCTTGAGCGACTCATCCCGGGTGACTGAGTAGCCTCTCCCTACCACATCCTCCATTGTGCTCGCAGCACGGGTGTTGAAGATCTTCAGGCCGGTCGCGGGGTCAATACTGATCGACATCATCTGCTCTCCTCTTTTCAATTTCTTCAATAGCGCAAATGATGATTTTGGTACTAAGGCGTGATCCACTCTTCATCACCGCGCTTGGTCACGATCTCGTTCGTGCCAAGCTTACGGGCGCTAAAGGATGGTAACCAGAGAAGCACTAACCGGTGCGCAACTCAACAGTTTTCCTGGCTGCCGGAGTTCGTCAAAATACCTGCGGCGCAAAAACGGGTCCAAACCCGATTGCCATCCTTCATGAGGCAGCAGATGCCGCGCGCCGACTCGCGGCTGACCGGTCCCGAACGTAATTCGTGATTAGCCGCAACTGTGCATGGTTGCCGAACTTGGTCTTTTTATTAAAAATTAACGGGCCCAGTGGCAGGCCATGAGCGGACAGACTGTAGCGCAAATGAATGCGGCCAGAGACGACGGGGATATCCCAAAGAATTTTCCGCGCTTTCACTCCGAGACTCGAACGGTTGGACAAGCGCCGCTTATGATACGCGGGGCGATCTGGCGGCTATGGCGAAATCTGGAGTCATTACCCCGGCATCCTTAGGGAAGGGACGGCAGGCTAACAGTTGCGGAATAAACCGGTCATTGGGGCTCGTGTGCTGATGCTACGAAAAGCCCGCGCTGACCCGCTAGAACCGGACCAGGATTTGAGCGCCGCGAAAGAACATCCGGCAACTCTAAGATTTCCAGGTCTTTCGAAAAAATGGCTCCGGAGAATCGCCGGTCCAGTCTACGCACTAACGGTATGTGCCGTCGTCCTGCTGCTGGTGCATGGGCTATCGCGTGGACTCAATTATCATGCGATGGTCACCGCGCTCAGCAAGACACCATACAGGCTCATTTGGATCGCAATTCTATGCACCGCGCTGAGTTATGTAGTTGTAA
>DATJUF010000293.1:0-21237 GCA_035502655.1 Binataceae bacterium (SeqCode) | reverse complement strand
CCCAACGGCCTGCGGTACCTATGGACCGATGCCTTTGGGATTGTTCTGCTGGTTTCGCTCTATCAGGAATTGGGGCGCAGCGAGCTCCTCGTTGAAGCGGAATCGGTTGTCGCCGAAGTCGAGCGCGTGCTCGGACGGCCGCGCGGATTCCGCATTGGCGAGGCTCCGGATCGTGATGGACAATACTTTCATTATCTTGCGATGTGGATTTTTGCATTGTCGCGGTTGGGCCGGATAATTCCTTCTTATCGCGCGAAAGGGATTCAGCTAGTGAGGGATATCCACTCATCGTTCGTAATTCCCGGCGCGGGCGTGCACTGGAAGATGCTCGAAGATTTGAGCGCGCCCTATCCCGGCTTCGGCCTGGGCGCGCTGGATCCGTTCCATGGCTACGTCGTCTACCGGATGCTCGATGAAGATGCTCTCGCGCATGAGATCGGGCAGATGAGAATCATCGTTGAAAAGAGCTATCCAAGCCTGACTATTACTCAAGACCTTGGCCTCGGAATGATGCTCTGGATGACTCACTTTTTTCCCGAGGAACCATGGGCGCGGGTTCAGCGCGAACGATGTTTAGCCATACTCGACCATATGTGGATTGGCCGACCGGGCTACTTCTGCCGCGAACCAGGACATTTGGCGGTCAAATTCGCCTTCACCAACTTTGGCGTCTCAATTGGTATTCAAGCGGTTAAGGCGTGGCCGGAACGCGTCGTCCAGCTCAATTCCTTTTTCGAAACATACCGATCCGGAGACCAGTACGATACCGACGCGATTACGCACGTAATGGCGTGCGTATCGTCTTTTCCAGGGGAATTCATCCGCCAGCCTGATGGAGCTAATCGATAGAGGACAATCCCACAAAGCCGCGCCTTCGCCCGGGTGGCCCATACTAATCAACTCGCGATCAATGGACTATCGTCAGAATGGCCACTGCCAATCTGTGATCTCTTTAGCATCGATACCGAATTCGTGGGCATGGCCTCTAGCCGCTATCTGCTGATTGAGCATGGCTTCGCGGATGCCCGCTGCGGGCACACGAAAACGAGGCATCCGGTCAATGGCGTCAATCGCCAGACTAAAACGATCGGCTTGATTTTGAATGGCCAATTCCATGGGGGTGTTGATGTTACCTTTCTCCTTGTAACCGCGTACATGAATGTTGTGTTGCCCGGGCCGGCGATAAGTGAGCCGGTGAATCAACCATGGATACGAATGGAAGTTGAATATAACCGGCTTATCGGGGGTGAAGATGGCCTCAAACTCCCGATCAGTCATGCCGTGCGGGTGCTCACTATTGGGTACGAGCCTGAAGAGATCGACCACGTTCACAAACCGCACCTTCACGCTGGGAAGATGTTCCCGGAGGAGGGCTGTGGCCGCTAAAGACTCCATAGTTGGGACATCACCGCAACTCGCCATGACCACGTCGGGCTCCGCACCTTGGTCATTACTCGCCCAATCCCAAATGCCCGCGCCCTTCGTGCAGTGCTCGATCGCTGCCTCCATATCCAAGTACTGCAGATGAACCTGCTTATCCGCTACGATAACGTTCGCGTAGTTGACGCTCCTTAAGCAATGGTCGGCCACCGAGAGCAGGGAATTGGCATCGGGCGGCAAGTAGATGCGGACTATATTTGGACTTTTATTGGCGACTACGTCGAGAAAGCCTGGATCTTCGTGCGTGAAGCCATTGTGATCCTGTCGCCAGACCAGTGCGGTAATTAGGAGATTTAGTGACGACACATCGGCCCGCCACGTAATGCCATTGCATTTCTCCAACCATTTGGCGTGTTGGTTGAACATCGAGTCGATAACATGGATGAATGGTTCGTAACTGTTTAAGAGGCCGTGCCGGCCGCTCAGGATATAGCCCTCGAGCCATCCTTCGACCGAATGCTCGCTCAGCATCTCCATCACGCGTCCGCCGGGAGCCAGTTCGCCGCCATCGCTATCTTCTGGGAAGTACTCGGCTATCCAGACTTTCTTGGTAATTTCATAGATCGCTTCGAGGCGGTTGGATTGAGTTTCATCCGGTCCAAAGACACGAAAACGGTCCATGTTCAGCCGCATAACTTCGCGCAGGAAATTGCCAAGCGCCGGAACATTTCCTGTACGAGTCACACCTGGTTCTGTGACCACAATCGCTGAGTTTTTGAAATCGGGCATATTCAGGGCCTTCCGAACCAGGCCACCGTTGGCGATCGGGTTGGCACTCATGCGCCGATTGCCTTTGGGAGCTAGAGCTTTCAATTCCGGGATGAGGCGGCCCGTCTCATCAAACAGCTCCTCCGGCTTGTAACTGCGCATCCAGTTCTCAAGGATCTTCAAATGGGTCGGGTTCGTCGCGATGTCTGTGATTGGGATCTGATGCGCCCGCCAGAAACCCTCGAGATAATGTCCTTCGACTTGCCGCGGAGCGGTCCAGCCTTTCGGACTGCGCAAGATGATCATTGGCCAGCGCGGGCGCGTCGCTATTCCGGTCTTTCGCGTCTCATCCTGAACATTCCGGATCTCCATGACGCACTGCTCAAGCGTAGCGGCCATTGCCTGATGCATAGTCATTGGGTCACTGCCTTCGACGAAATATGGCGTATAGCCATACCCGACGAACAGAGCCTCGAGTTCCTCGTGACTGATACGGGCCAGGATCGTTGGGTTGTTAATTTTGTAGCCATTGAGGTGAAGGATCGGCAGCACTGCACCGTCTGTTATCGGATTCAGAAATTTATTGCTGTGCCAGCTCGTTGCGAGTGGTCCGGTCTCGGCCTCACCGTCACCCACCATGACTACCGTGATTAGGTCTGGATGGTCGAATACTGTTCCGTAAGCGTGCGAAACAGAGTATCCAAGCTCGCCCCCCTCATGGATACTACCTGGAGTTTCAGGGGTCGCGTGACTGCCGATTCCGCCGGGGAAGCTAAACTGCTTAAAAAAACGCTGCATTCCGGCGAGATCTTCGCTCCTGTCCGGATAGACTTCAGAGTAGGTTCCCTCGAGATATGCATTGGATAACACGGCAGGTGCCCCGTGGCCCGGCCCAGAGATGAAAATCGCGTTAAGATCGTATTTGTTGATCAACCGGTTGAAGTGAATGTAAGTAAAGCTTTGGCCGGGGTCCGAACCCCAATGTCCCAATAGCCGCGGCTTGGTTTGTTCAATAGTCAGAGGCTCGCGTAGCAAGGGATTTTCTTTCAGGTAGAGCATGCCCAGAGACAAATAGAGGCTGGCGCGCCAATAAGCGTCGGTCTTGCGCAATTCCTCAGGATTGAGCGGAGCTCCTTTTATAGTTGATCGAGCTTCACCGTAGGCTGAGAGCCTTTCGTCAATGTGGTCGGTCTGAGACGTTTGGGCGAGTTTGCTCATGGCCGGAAACCTTTCAGGAAACATGACTAGCTGCTTGTTTAACATTCTCAATTTAACATCATTAATATCGCTGGGACGAACGCGAGCAGAATGCGTGCCAGCCAATTAGCGAACCATTCTGGCCGGCCGGGCTTGGACGGGTGGGACATCCGTGCCTCACCTGAGACGAGGTTTCCCCGAAACTTATTTGCGACGGCTCAAATCTATTGCGCGTAATTTGGCCCCGGCATCTGCGGGCCGCGGCTTCAAATGGGAAGATCAATTCTACAAGAAAAACGTTCCAGTCTCGCGCCATTCCGAGGCTACTGTGAACCAGTTTATCTCGCGCTTCAGTCATGAGGAGCGAGACGCGGACATAATTTGATGAAAAGCAGATAGCGCTGCGTGCATCCGGCGGGAGGCCACGCGAAGGTCGTAAACTCCATCAGGAAGGGCTCACGAGCAACCACTGCTTCGTTCAGGGTCCAGTGTGTCTTAGACATGCTGCAAAGACGATCGCTGCGGCCTCGCCGGCAAATGCTTCCTTGGTGATTTCTACCCGCTCCGCCTTCGCTGCTACCGGGATTTCTTTAGGGACTGTGACCAACCCCTCGCGTCCGTTTTCCTCATGATTATGGAACCCGCATCTTCGCTGATGACTCTGAGCATGCTCAAAACTCTGCTCTTTTCATTCGTAGGCGCTGTCGTCGTGCCTGCTTTAGGAAAACGAATTAGCCGATTGTTAGCCGGCGTTGTCAATGAACCCGTAATGTGAGCTGATCACATGATGTGCTAAGAATTTGCTCTGTGGATTTGGCAGTAAAGTAGTGACATCGCCATCGACTCTTCAAGCCGCAAAACTTGACGACCTGATCAAGCGCTTAAGCGAGATCAAGCAAGCACTTGCCGAGGCGGAAACGGCTGTTGCGAGCGGGCTTGACCGCATTCACCCAACTTTCCAAAAAAGCGCCCGCAACCTCGCACATTATGTCGCGCTACGCCATCGCGACATCCGGCCTTTGCAGAAAGAGCTGGCTCAGCTAGGACTCTCCTCATTGGGACGAGCGGAAGCTCACGTGATGGCGACGCTGGACGCAGTGCTAGCGGCGGTGCACGGCTTAGCTGGCGAACCGCAGCAGGCATCGCCTAGCGGACTTGATTTTCTTGAGGGCATCGAGCTTCTGCGCGAGCACACGGAGACTCTGCTCGGTAACTGTCCGGACAACCGGCCCGTGAGGATCATGGTGACGATGCCTTCGGAAGCGGCGTCAGACTATCAGCTGGTCCGCGATCTGCTCGCACGCGGCATGAATTGCATGCGCATCAATTGCTCATATGACGACCGTGAGGCCTGGTCGGCGATGGCCGAGCATCTGAAGCACGCCATGTATGAACTCGGCAAAGAATGCCGGCTCTTAATGGATATTGCCGGTCCGAAGCTACGGGTTGGACCGATGGTGCCGGGGCCCGAGGTGATCAAGGTGCGACCCTTGCGCAATGCGGCTGGAATAGTGCTTGAACCTGCGCGAATCAGCCTCGTTCCGGAAGCGAGCATGCGCGGGCTTACTCAACAGTCAAAGCACGTATTCATTCCGGTTGCCAGCGGTGATCTCGGTTTGCTCACCGCGGGAGACCAACTCGAGCTTACCGATGCGCGAGGATCCCACCGGCGAATGATTGTGACTGAAAGCACCCGCGAGATGGCTATCGCCGAATGCGGCCGAACTTCGTATCTGGCGTCAGGGATGGAGTTGCGCTGCAAGGGTAGGTCCGAAGGAGTCCTGTGCATCGGAAGGCTGCCTGCGATTGAGCAACCCATCGTTCTGAAAAAGGGCGAAACCATAATCCTTTCGGATAAAGTGTCGCTCGGCAGAGGTCCGGAACTAGCCGATGACGGAACTGTACTTCTTCCGGCGACAATAAACTGCACCATTCCAGAGATCCTCAAGGATATCAAAGCCGGCGAGCGCGTGTGGTTCGACGACGGTAAAATCGGTGGCGTTATCAAGAGTGTTAACGATTCCAAAGCATACATCGAGATTACGCATGCGAGCATCGATGGCAGCAAGCTGCGCCAGAACAAAGGGATCAACCTGCCCGATAGCAATCTGAGTATTGACTCGCTCACGCCGAAAGACCTCGAAGATCTACAAGTTATCGCGAAGCACGCTGATATCGTTGGGATGTCTTTCGTGCGCACGCCTGCTGACGTGGAAGCGTTGGAGGCCCATTTGGTGCGGCTTGGCCGCGTTGATATAGGCCTCCTACTCAAAACCGAAACGCGCAAAGCTTTCGACAATCTCCCGTTGCTGGTGCTAGCCGCGATGCACCGAGGGGCGGCAGGCGTGATGATCGCGCGCGGCGACTTGGCGGTGGAATGCGGTTTTGAACGGATGGCTGAGATTCAAGAAGAGATCCTGTGGTTATGCGAGGCCGCCCACATGCCGGTGGTCTGGGCTACCCAGGTATTGGAAAATCTGGCCAAAAAGGGACTGCCGTCCCGCGCTGAAATTACCGATGCCGCCATGGGCGAGCGCGCAGAATGCGTAATGCTCAACAAGGGGCCTCCTTTGCGAGAAGCGCTCGAAGCCCTGGATGATATCCTGCAGCGAATGCAGGGTCACCAGGTCAAGAAAAGCGCATTGCTCCGGCAGCTTCAGCGGTGGTAGCGACTGCGCCTGTTTGTTTGGGGCGGGGCATATGGGTTTGCAGGGATTGCGAATATCCACCTGCCATACTAGTCCTGACTTCCGATTTGTTCACTTATACAACGCAAAGATCATTGCCTGGCGAATGTCGGAAGATAAGTCAGCGTGGAACAGCACGCCGAGATCCTGATAGGCCGATCGTGGCGCCAACGCGTTCCATCGTGGCGCGACGCCGTTGCCACATTGCTGGTGCTGGCGGTAATCATCGTGCTCGGATCCGGTGCGCGCCAGATGCTCTCGCCGTTCGTTATGACGCGGCAACCGGCGATTTCACTGTCACCGGCGGTTCTGCCGGCCTACGCCCTCCGCACGACCATGCGCATGCTGGCGGCGCTAGTTGCCTCGCTGCTCTTCACGTTTATCTACGCTACGCCGGCAGCCAAGAGCCGGCGGGCCGAAATCGTGCTGATACCGCTGCTGGACGTCCTGCAATCGGTGCCAGTGCTGGGTTATCTCTCTTTTACAGTCGTATTTTTCGTCTCGTTGTTTCGTGGGACTTGGCTGGGGCCGGAACTGGCTGCAATCTTCGCGATCTTTACAGCGCAAGCCTGGAACATGGCCTTCAGTTTCTATCAGTCACTTATCGCGATTCCGATAGACCTCGAGGAAGCGAGCCGCAGCTTCCGTTTTTCAGGCTGGCAACGGTTTTGGCGATTGGAGGTACCATTCGCCATGCCGGGACTAGTCTGGAATATGATGATGTCAATGTCCGGCGGCTGGTTCTTCGTCGTCGCTTCTGAGGCCATCTCAGTCGGCAATATCCAGATTGCTCTTCCAGGAATCGGCTCCTACGTAGCGCTTGCGATTCAGCAACGCGACCTTGCGGCCGTCGGCTGGGCGATTGTCGCGATGACCATCACAATCATCATTTACGATCAACTGCTCTTCCGACCTCTGGTAGTCTGGGCCGAAAAATTCCGCTTCGAACAAACCGCCGCTCAGGTCGTACCGCGAAGCTGGGTGCTCAACTTGTTTCGCGGAGCGGGTGCCCTAAGAATCCTGGGCGAACCGATTGGGCAAGCCTTGCAAAGCGCTTCGCGTGCCCGTCTTGCTCTTCCGCGTAAACCTCGATGGCTAACCTTCGGGCTGTCGCGCCACTTAGCGGATGCCGCCTGGTACAGCTTTCTTTTTGCCGCCCTCGTGTATGTGGGGTGGAAGCTCGTGGAATTGGCCGCACCTATACTATCTTGGGACGACGTTACTATTGCTACAAGCAATGGGCTGCTTACTCTGCTGCGGGTCGTGATCCTGATTGCACTTGCGACTATCGTCTGGGTTCCGATCGGAGTAGCGGTCGGGCTGCGGCCGAAACTTGCGGAGAAGGTCCAGCCGGTTGCGCAGTTTCTGGCAGCGTTTCCAGCCAATCTGCTCTATCCAGTCGCGGTCTTCCTGATCGTCAAGTTTGCCCTTGCTCCCAAAATCTGGCTTAGCCCGCTGATGATCCTTGGAACGCAATGGTACATCCTCTTCAATGTCATTGCAGGCGCCAGTGCTTTTCCGAGCGATTTCAGAGAAGCGGCTGCGAGCTTTCGAATTCGCGGCTGGCGCTGGTGGCGGCAGGTTATGCTGCCCGGTATTTTTCCCTACTATGTGACCGGCGCAATTACGGCTTCCGGCGGCGCCTGGAACGCCAGCATTGTCTCGGAGGCCGTCAGTTGGGGACCGGCCAAACTCAACGGGTCAGGACTTGGCTCTTACATTGCTCAGATGACCGACGCGGGCGATTACCCACGGATAGCCCTTGGCGTCGCGGTCATGTCGGTGTTCGTGATCGCGATGAACCGGCTGCTATGGCGGCCCCTCTACGCCTTTGCCCAACGGCGAGCGCGGCTCGATTAAAAGAGACTGGCGGCTTGCTTGGTGAAGAACAGTTTTATCATCGAAATGCGCAAGGTGGGCAAGGCTTTTGCCAAGGCTACTGGCGAACCCTTGCCGGCGCTGAGCGATATCACCCTTTCATTGCGCGAGGGCGAGATACTCGGCCTCCTTGGACGCTCGGGTTCAGGCAAATCGACCCTGCTTCGTGTTGCTGCTGGCTTGATCGCGCCGACTTCAGGGGAAGTGCTTTATCGCGGCAAGCCCTTAGACGGTCCGACTGAGGGTATAGCAGTGGTATTCCAGAGCTTCGCGCTATTCCCCTGGCTTACCGTCCTCGAGAATGTAGAGGCAGGCCTTGACGCAGTCGGATTGGCTCACGACGAGGCTCGCCGCCGAGCAATGTCGGCAATCGATTTGATCGGACTTGACGGCTTCCAGTCTGCTTATCCGCGCGAACTCTCTGGAGGGATGCGCCAACGGGTCGGCTTTGCCCGCGCAATTGTGATCCAGCCGATCCTGCTTCTCATGGATGAACCTTTTTCTGCGCTCGATGTTCTGACCGCCGAGACTTTGCGAACCGACTTTCTTGATCTCTGGATCGAGCACCAGCTTCCCACTAAGTCGGTCTTGCTGGTGACCCATAACATCGAAGAGGCAGTCATGATGTGTGACCGCATCCTCGTTCTCGCATCAAATCCCGGCCGCATCGCGGCGGAAATCCCAGTTTCTCTGCCACATCCGCGCAACCGTTTGGATAACGAGTTCCATGGTATTGTCGATGAGTTCTATTCGATTCTTACCGCCCGCGCGACGGCGTCTATCGGAGCACAAAGTCAAATCCACGGGGGCTTTTTGCAGCCGCTGCCGCCCGTTCAAATCAGTCTGCTCATCGGATTTATCGAAGTCCTGGCCGCGCCCCCATATGATGGGTACGCCGAGTTGGCCAGGCTCAGTGGCGGTCTCGCTCTCGGCGCCAGAGATTTTTTTCCTATCGCCGAAGCTCTTCACCTTTTGGAGTTCGCAGAACTCAAGGACGGCGCTATCAAGCTTACCGCAGCGGGGCGCGTGTTCGCGCAAAGCGCGACGGACGAGCGCAAGCGGCTGTTCAACGAGCATTTGGTCCAGTTTGTCCCTCTTGCAGCGCATATCCGTCACGTTCTCAATGATCGCGAGGGCCATCTCGCACCTAGGGTGAGGTTCGAGTCTGAACTAGAAGACCATCTGAACCCAAGTGATGCTGAGAAGACTCTTCGAGCAGTCATCGGCTGGGGCCGCTACGCCGAACTTTTCACCTATGACGACGAGTCGCGAACGTTCAAACTCAATGCGGCAGACCTTCATAAATCCGGTTGAGCCCAACGACTGGCTCGGATCCATAAAACAGGTTCTTGTTCGCGGATCGGATCAACCAATTTGGCAACAGTTGAAGTATTCCAATGGCGCTAGTGTCGCGCAACGCCGGCGCAATCACACTGGCTCCATCACCGCCGCTCTTCGTATAAGCCGCCGCAGGAATCGGAAACGGCCCGTGCCAGTTATCCCGGCCGGCTCCGTGGAGAACATTGACTTGTGAATAGTGAAAACGGCGAGCTTGTATCTCTGAAGATTGCGGAAAATGTTTTTTGTAGCCAGCCAATTCAATCGCGATTTTTCTTCAAATCATTGACAAGGAAGTGAAAACCATCCAAACGGAACCCGCCTAAGCGCATCTCGAATCGTAGAGCGAACGAGACCAAAGAAACAGGTTCGCGATCCAGCATTGACAGAGAAATCAGAACCTATTCCCCAAGTTATCATAGCGCGCGGACGGCCGCTTCGACCTTACCCGCCAATTCGATGTAATTGCCGCCGTTGAGTTTAATGGGAGATCCAAACGCCACGTCTACCGGCCCTGGGTGAATCATTGCGGAGTTCCGGGGCCATACACGGTAAACACCTCTTAAGCGAATCGGCACAATCGGCATGCGCAATCTTGAGCCGATCATCCCCACGCCGGGCGCAAAAGCTTTGATCTCACCGGTGACACTTCGTTCCCCCTCCGGAAAGATCAGGATCGACCAGCCATCGCTCACAAGATCACCAATATGGCGAAGCGTGGCGCGCAGTCCGATATCCTGCTGCGGAAGCGGAAAGCCATTGAAGATCAGGGTGGCCAGAAAAAAATTGAGTCTATTAGTCATTACGTGAGCTAGTGAATATCGTTCTGGGTGGAAGTGGGCATCAAAGAATTCTTTCCACATCGCTGGTGCAAGCGAGTATCGCCATCGCGGTGGCAACACGCTCATGATTACCGGCGCGTCAAGGTAGCTCTGATGGTTCGCCGCGAAGATAACCGGGCCGCGAAGATCGTGTAATATAGCGGCGCCGCTAACCTTGACTTGCGCGCAAAGCCGGGTGATCGGGAGCACGAGTCCGGGCAGCGTGACGCGGCGAACTAGTTTCGCAATAGCGCCGCGGTTCCATCGGACGAACTCCAGTGCTTCTCGCGCGAACGCCGGGCCGGAAACTTGCTTTGCGAGATCGCCCAGGGTTCGCGCATTTCTAAACGCAGCCTCATCCACCACGGTGTTGAAGCGCTGCTCAAGCTCAGCGATCAATTCCACTTGCTCAAGAGACGTCAGACCGAGCTCATCGAGCTTGGTCTCGGGAGTTAAAGTCCTACCAGGAGCATACGTGCCAACCAGTTCAGCAATTTCATCGCGCGAAGTGAGGGCTACTGGCAGGCTACCGGCATCGACCCATTGCTGAATTGCTGGCCGCTTGAGCTTGCCGGTACCTTCTGTTCGAGGCAACTCGCCTGCCGTCCACACTGAGATGCTGCGAACCTTTTGATGATCTTCCAGCTCTGCATTGGCGTGACGCACGATCTCATTTTTGTCCGCGCCCGGTTCCAGTACGAGAACAGCGTGAACGCGTTTCCTGCCAACGACGGCCGAGTCGCGGACTCCGCCAATTCGGTTTAGGACGAGTTCGACGTCTTCAGGAAACACCTTGAGACCTTCGGGGGTGACAATCATCTCCTTCTTGCGGCCGCGTACGCTAAGATAGCCGTCGCAGTCGATTACACCGATGTCACCAGTGTGGAACCAGCCGTCTTCAAACGCCATGGACGCCCCGGCTGGTGCATTAAAGTAGCCAGGCGTTACGATTTCACCCCGGATGAGGATTTCACCGTCTGGCGCAATCTTCACCTCAACTCCTGGCAGCGGCTTTCCGACGGTCCCTGGCTTCAGATGAAACGGATGATTGAAGCTTACGATCGGTGAAGTCTCTGTTAGTCCGTATCCTTGGACGACCATGAAACCTAATTGGCGCCAAAAGTTTTCAAGTCCCGCGTCAAGCGGTGCGCCCGCAATCACGAAGCCGATAAATTTCAAGCCGAACAAACGATGTATCTTTCGGTAACGCCATCGGCGGATGACCCAGTGGGAATTGTCCTCCTGAAGCCGTGCAAGTTTAGGAAACCGGCTCAGAACATACTCACGGAGGGCTGCGAGTATTTTCGGCACCGCTACTAGGAATGAGACTCGGCATTCGTGAATTTGCGTGATCACCTCATGGGGCGCATAACTGGACATGAAAATGACGGTTCCAGGCAGCATCGGTGGGAAAAATGTTGCAAGCGCCTGCCCGAACATATGGCTGAGCGGCAGTAGATTCAGGAAGCGAACGGGCGCGAGGGCGCGCACGTAGCGGCGGTATTGCTGCACCTCTCGTACGAGCGGATTCAGGTCGGCGACAATGTTTCGGTGCGTTATAAGTACGCCTTTGGGCGTCGCCGTTGACCCTGAAGTAAAGACGATCTCAACTAGATCAGTAGAGTCGATATCGCGCCCGTAAGCCAGCGAAGATTCTTCATCGATAAGCTCGATGTCCTGAAGCCGCCAGATCGGTAGCAGGCCTTCGAGCGCAGATGCTTTGACTTCTTCTCCAACCACAAGCGCGCTGGCATGCACCACTCGTTGTATGTTCGTCAGCACGCCGACTGAACTTCGGCAGTCGATCGGAACTGCAACGATTCCCTCTAGGATGCAGCCCCAAAAGGCCGCGAGCCATTCCGGCCGGTTCTCAGACCATATGAGGACTTTCTCGCCTTTGATGATCGGCTTCGTACGAAGCCGTGCCGCAAACCTGCGAGCGGCCGCCCCGACTTGGCGATAGCTGTAGCTCCAGCGCCGGTAACCATCGTCATATATGACAAATTCTTCGGGACGATCGGCGAACGCGCGGTAGAAATCGACCAGAGTTCGCCCTGCAGACAAACTCTCGAGGAGTTTTGCCTTCTCAAGTGCATCAGCGTTGATTGGTTCGCCGCCAGCCGCCGCTAACATAGCGCGAACTTGCCACCTGCTTTGTAGCCTTCCTGTCCGAGGTACTTTGCGGATATGAACGGCCTTAAGCCCCCTCTCTAATTGTCAGAACCGGGCACGCGGCTTTGCGCACAACCGCCGCGGCAACACTGCCTAGAATCATCCGGGCAAGGCCTCGACGCCCGTGTGTCGCCATTACCACCAGGTCGGCCTGATATTTTTCCTGTGCGTCAAGGATGCCTGTGATCACATCGCCCGTGTATATGAGTAACTCGCGCTTTAATCCGTCAAGCGTCTGCTCTGCAAGAGCGGTCAGCTTGGCCTTGGCGGCCTTCTCCTCAGCCTCCAGTCCCCACGGTGGCGGAGCTTCTCCAAGTGAAAGGGCGAAGGGTACTACGTGAACCAGTATGACGCTGGCTTGAAAATGGCGCGCTATTTCAGCGGCCTTAATGAGCACCGGAAGAGCATTGTCGTCGAAATGAACTGGACAAAGAATCGTCTTGTATGGGAAGGCCATTTGATAGCGGCTCCTTAGCTACGCATGCTGTCTGGATCGATGACGCATAGCGAGGGTCGTGCCAAGTGCCGTCGGAGGTGAGGTGTTCAGTACCTCAATAACAGCGCATGTAACAGCTTCTCCGGGCGTAATCGACGGGCGTCCGCGCTTGGGGTAGAGCAGGCCGAGACGCGGGCTTAATTCATGAACGCGGCATCGCGTTACCAAGCGACTCCTTTTTCCGCACACTGCTACAATTCAAAAATGGCGTATGGTTAAGGCAAATGAACTGTGACCGGCTATCTGCAGAGTTACTCGGAGAGATCTGAGCAGGCCTGCCAAGGGATTGGCGAGCGATTCCGTCGATTGCGCGTGTGGGATGGTGTATCGGGCCTCACCTGGGGCATGGATTACGCAGCAGATCCGTCAGTCGCCTCGATTAGAACGATCGAGAGCCTTTAGACAAGATACTCAAAATGTACTTCGAGCCGACGGATTTTAGGTCTTAAGGAGCGAAGCTGCTCTACCTGTCCGCAACCATGATGCAGCAAATGGCACGATTCATGATTGGGCTAACAGACAGCGATTAAAGTTGTAGCTCGATGCTGGCCTCTCTGTGGAGAAGAGCAGTTCCCATCGGTGCGTGGACGGCATGCTATGGCCATTTCCCATGCTGGATGATCATGACTCTCGAAAGATCTGAAAATGGTGGCAAACGAAAGGATCAAATGCCCAAATCAATCCTAATCATCGATGACGATGTCGAAGTAGCCGAGACCTGCGCGAGAGTTCTCAAAGCCTCCGGGTTTAGATGTGCGGTCGTCTTTGACCTGACGTCCGCACTTGCTCTGTTTGATATGCTGCAGCCTGCGCTAGTTCTCTCGGACATCAATTTGCCCGTTGGCGATGGCTATGAGATTGTCCGGCACGTGCAGAAAACTGCGCCTGGTACTCCGGTGATTTTGATGACCGGATTCGACGGTCCCCTTGCCGGTGAACGAGCCTTACGAGCTGGGGCAGCAGCCTATTTGCGCAAGCCGTTTTCCAATTCTGAGCTGATTTCTAACGTCCGAGGACTGATTTCTCAAGACGGCAACGCTTAATCGTTTTCAATCCAATCCTAATTCGCCAGCCCGAACCAGCCCACGGAAAACCGCGGTTAGCGGATGCCGTGCTTGTTCAGCAGGCGATGAAGCGTTTTGCGATCGACGCCCGCCTTGCGCGCCGCCTGGGACACATTACCGCCCTCTTGCTTGAGCAGGTTCTCGACATAGGCCGATTCCAGTTGGCCGATCCAGCGATCTTTAGCCTCTTTCAGGGTCAGTGACGTTCCGGTCTCCGCCACATCAGGCGGCTCGTTCAAATGAGCTGGAGTCCTCATATGCTGAGGCAGGTCAGCGAGAGTTATCATTTCGCTATCGGCCAGCGCGCAAGCGCGCTCAATCACGTTCTGTAGCTCGCGGACATTACCCGGCCAGGCGTAGGTCTCCAGCGCCATCATAGCTTCCGGAGCGAAACCCTTAGCCGCAGCACTCGGGCTGCCAGTGTATTTTCGCAAGAAATGAGCTATGAGCAATTCAATATCGCCATGCCGTTCACGCAGTGGGGGCAGCGCTATATCGATGACATTCACCCGATAATAGAGATCCTCGCGGAATTTGCCCGCCGCCACCAGCGCGCGCAGATCACGGTTAGTAGCGGAAACGATGCGGACATCGAGCGCGATTTGCTTAGTGCCGCCAACCCGGCGAATCTGCCTCTCCTGAAGGGCTCGTAGCAACTTTACTTGCAGGCTCAGTGGCAATTCGCCTAATTCATCAAGGAAAAGAGTCCCGCGATGAGCCACTTCCATCAGCCCTTGTTTCGCGTTTGCGGCGCCAGTAAAAGCTCCCTTTTCGTGGCCGAAAAGCTCGGATTCAAGGAGCTGCTCGGGCAGCGAGGCGCAATCGACGGCGATAAACGGCTGGGCGGCTCGAAGACTATTGGCGTGAGTCGCGCGGGCGACGACTTCTTTTCCAGTTCCCGATTCACCCAGGATTAAAATATTAGCGTCGGAGCGCGCGGCTTTGCGCACCAGCTCAAGGACCTGCTTCAGCGCCGCGCTTTGTCCAATGATGTTTTCGAATCCAACCGTGCTGCGCAGCTGGTCGCGCAGATGGAGATTCTCCAGTTCAAGCCGCCGCTTGGTTAAAGCCCTTTCTACTGTGAGCTTTAACTGATCATTGGAAAATGTTTTCGACAGGAAGTCGAATGCTCCGGCCTTGACCGCTGCCACGGCGGATTCGATTGATGCGTGACCGGTCAGGACTATTACCGGCAGCCGAGGATCGATTTCACGGGCCTGAGCCAGGACCTCCATCCCATCCATCGCGGGCATCCGCAAATCGGTTAGCAACAAGTCCGGACGCTCCGAACTGAGCATCCGCAAGCCCTGTGCGGGATCGCTCGTAACGAGACATTCATAGCCGGCCTTGGTCAAAACGCGCGCCAGGCTTTCGGCCATATCGGCCTCGTCGTCGAGAATAACAATACGTTCTCCGGTCATTGATCAGGCAGCCCCTTGATCGCGAACGCTATAATAAATGGGCTGCTTCCTCAGCTGTGGCCGAATTTTCAATGCTTTATGCCTGAAAATCGTTCAATGGCAGTTTGATGGTGAAGGTGGTTCCCCGGCCTAACTCGGATTGAACTTCCAACTTGCCGCCGTGCTCGTGCACGATTCGCCGGCTAAGCCATAGTCCCAAACCGCTGCCCTCGGCCTTGGTCGTATAAAGCAGGTTAAACACTTTTCCCAGAGCGTCCGGTGAAATCCCTTCTCCTGTATCCGCAATGCTGAGATAGACCCAATTCGGCTGATTATCCAGCCGTCCGCTCATTATGTTTATTGTCCCGCCCTTCGGCATCGCATCCCGGGCGTTGGCCACGAGGTTGATTAAAACCCGTTCCAAAGCGGTACCGTCGCCAGTCACCTGCGGTAGGTCGCCATTCGGATCGGTTTGGAAAATGATCCCGGCTTTCCGCAACTCGTCACCGATCAGCAAGGACACCCGCTCAATCAACTGATTCAGATTAACCCGTCCCTGGCTCTTTTCCCGGCGGCGAGATAGCGCAAGAAATTCTTCGACGATCAGACCAGCCCGCTGCGCCTGGCGATGAATCGCCGCGAGGTCTTCCTTCATCTCGGCGGCCGTCAGCGAATCGAACGATTCCAGCATGAGTTCCGCGCGCGAACGAATCGTCTGCAAGGGATTATTCAGATCATGCGCGATACCTGCGGCTACTGTCCCGAGTGCTGCAACAGTTTCGGCCCGGCGCGCCTCGCTTTCCAGGGCGAGCCGCTCGCTGATATCGATGACTGCCGCAACAATCAAGTCTCCTCGCTCCGTCCGCGGCGCGTAAGTCAGGCTGACCTCGACAGGAAAGTCGCTGCCGTCTTTCCGCCGGCCGGAAAGAGTTAGGCCTGCCCCCATAGTCCGATTGCGCGGCGCGGCCAGATAGTCCTCGCGATGCTTATTATGAATCGTGCGCAGTTGCGCTGGCAGGAGGATTTCCACCGTATGGCCGGTGAGTTCTCCCTGGCTGTAGCCGAATAGTTCTTCGGCCTTGGGGTTGGCCTCGAGGATTGTTCCAGCGCGATCCGCGATAATTAGACCTTCACTCGCAGCCTTGAAATATTCTGAGTATGGCATCGTTGCTTACAGGCTTCGCCGGGGGCGATGGCTTTCACCTGAAGCAGTGATTAAAGCGCATGGCGGCTCGCAAACCAATCCCGCGAGGCACCGCCGGCTACGTGTCACCACGTCAAAAACATGATTGCAACAGCGATCGTCATTACGGCCGTGGAAAGCCACCCCAGGAGCCAAAGTGGACGCGGTAATGTGAACTCGCCCATAACCTTGGGCTGCATCGCCATTATCATGATGACAATCATCAACGGGGCCGCGACGACACCATTGAGAACGGCACTCCAGAACAATGCTTTAATCGGATCGACCCGGATGAAATTGATGAAGATGCCGATGAGAGTGGCCGCGGCAATCGTACCGTAGAAAGCCTTGGCATCGAGCGGCAGCCGCGCTAGGCCTATGGGCCAATCGAGCGCCTCGCCCAGCGCGTAGGCGGCGGAGCCGGCCAGTACGGGGACGGCCAGCATGCCGGTACCGACAATGCCTGCGGCGAACACCGCAAAAACAAAGCGTCCCGCAATCGGCCGAAGCGCCTCTGCGGCCTGCGACGACGTTTGAATGTCGGTTACGCCGTGTGCATTCAGCGTGGCCGCGGTAGTGACTAAGATGAAGAGGCTTATCAGATTCGAGAAGCCCATCCCCAGGTAAGTATCGAGCCTCATGCGATGGATCTCAGATCGCGCCTGGCTGGGCGCGGCGGTCAACGGCTCCCCACCAGCCGTCGTGCGCTCGTCCTCGGCTTCTTCTGAGGCCTGCCAAAAGAATAAATAGGGACTGATCGTCGTTCCGAGTACCGCCATGATGGCGACAATATAGTCTTTCTGCCAGGAAAAGCTCGGTAGAAAAGTATTGTAGGCGACCTGCTCCCACGGCACCTTTACTACTAGAACCGTGGCAACATAGGCGAATAGTGACAGCGTTCCCCACTTGAGAATCGCAACATATCGTTCATAGCGGGAAAAGATCTCGACAGCCGCGCAGGTCCCCGCTAACAGAAGCACATAAAGGTGTACGCTGCCCCCAATCATCAGATACACCGCATCGCCCATCGCTCCGAGGTCGGCACCCAGGTTTATTATATTAGCGAGCACCAAAAGGCAGACGATCGCTTGCAGTAGCCATCCAGGGTAGTAGGTGCGGATATTACCTGCTATCCCACGTCCGGTGACCCGTCCGATGCGCGCGCTGATCTCTTGAATGGCAGCCATTAACGGATAACTGAACACCATTACCCAAGCCATTCCGTAGCCGAATTGAGCCCCCACCTGCGAGTAGGTCGCAATGCCGCTCGGGTCATCATCGGAAGCTCCAGTAATCAAGCCTGGGCCGAGCAGTGCGAAGAGGCCACGTCCTGCGGGTCCATGCGACGTCCAGTAGCGTGCGATCCGGCGCGCAAGAGGCGGGGCAAGCTTGATCGAATGAAGGGCGGACCGGTTGCGCATCATTTGAACAGATAATCCACGAACACGTGCACGATGCAAAATTCACGTACTGCACTAATCATAATGATTTTTTCAGATCCGCTAGCGCGAGAGCTCTGGAGCATCCGAATTGCGAGCCCGCAAGATGCACCGGCGATGCTTTTTCCATCGATGGAGGTGACGTGCTGATGGCTCTGCTGCGGGAAGTAATGTCCCAGGTGGGGCGCCCCTGACCCACAAAATTGGCCTGACACCAAGAAAGACCGGGTATTTCTGGTGGCACAAGGCGTGCTGATAACGTCCCTACAGAACGCACGCTGCCCGACTATTTATCCTTAGCCCGTGGCGAAGAAGCGAGACTGATTAATCACTGAGAATCACCCCATGATGATCCAATTTCTCTTATCAGCGTTTGTGATGCTGCTCCCGTGGCTGATAGCGCGAGTACGAGTGCAGTTCACACAGATCCGATCGCTCCCCGGCGGCGAATTGCCCGCCAGAGAGTTACCAAAATCGCACCTATCCGAGCCGGATATAACTGCTTGCATTACAGCTTCTCCAAGTCCAGCGATAGACGAATTGAATTGAATTCGGAAAGAAGCAGGCGAAGTGATGAACGCACAGACTACCAAGCAGTCACGAGGGTTGGTTCGGAGCCTCAATCGGCAGGCCGTCCGCGATGACAAAAGCCCCCGCGTCGTTTCCAAGACGCCGCCAATTCATGAGCCGACAGTATGCGCACGTTGTGGTGCCGTGTTTCTGCGTAAGACCTGGCGCCATGATCATAAGCTTACCGATGAACTGATTGAACGCAGCCAGTGGGGATTTTGTCCGGCGTGTGATCAGGTTTCGCGCCAGGAAGGACAGGGACGGTTGATCATTCGTGGTGTTGCGGCAAGTAAACGAGAAGATATTCAGCGCCGCCTTCAAAACGCCGCCAAGCGAGCAATGAAGACGCAGCCTGAGCGGCGAATCGTTTCGATTGACACGACGGACAATAGCGGCACCATCGACATCATTACGACCTCACAGAAACTCGCACACCGACTGGCTCATGAGGTCAAAAAACTTCTGCGCGGACGCGTGACCTATGCATGGAGCGACGACGGCACGCTGTTCGCCACGTGGACTGCCGGAAAATCCGGACGTAAAGGAAGTGCAAGGCAATGAAGTCATTGGACAGCCAAGCGGCCCGCCGGCAGATAATCTACCAGATGCTGGCGGGCGAGCGAGCGCGGACTTGCGAGAGGATCCTCGAGTTACGCCACGATCAAAGCCAGGATGTCACGCCAGCACCAGCAGACGAACTTGACGAGGCGCGTTCACTAGCGGAAGTAGAGACCCACGCGAGCTTGATTGAGGCAGCGGAAAATCGTCTCGAAGCGATCGACGATGCGGTGGGCCGGCTCGCGCGCAACCATTACGGACTGTGCGAGCAATGTGGCAACGAGATTTCAGTCGCGCGCTTGCAAGCATTACCGTTTGCCGCTCTGTGTGTCGCGTGCCAGCGAAAGCACGATAGCCTCGGTAAGCCGGAGGCAAACCTACTCGGCGAGAAAGAGAGTAGAGTCTGGTCATTGCCTCCCGAGATGGACGAGTCGCTGGAAAAGCAGGACGCCATGGTCGCTCCTGAAGAACTTCTTAGCGTCCGCGACGAACGGCCGTTCGGCGCAGAGCTTGGCAAATTCGAACAGATGGCGCCGTCGCCGACAATTGGGCGGCGAGGGCGGATCAAGCAAAACGATTCGGCGGAATAGGCACCGAATCTAACACGGCTGCTCGCAAGAAGATCATCCAAACAATTGAGACATTCGCGAAGTCCATTCAGGCTTCGCAGATATGAAGGAGGACAGAACAATGGGATTGCTCGAAAAATGGACACCGTCGAGGGACTTGGCGCGATTCGAAGATCTGGCCGAACGCTTCGGCTTTGATCGTGATTGGTTCGGCCGGTTCCCGCTAGCCCGCGAGTTCTTCGGCGAAGGCCAGAAATCGCCGATACGACCCGCGCTTGAAGCACGGGTCGAGGATGGCAAATTTATAGTTCGCACCGATCTTCCCGGCATCGATCCGAAAAACGTCAAGATCAAAGTGACCGGCGATGTACTGAACATTGAAGGCTCACGCGAGGAGAAGCAGGAAACCAAAGAGGCTGATTATCTTCGGCGCGAAATCAGCTACGGGGCGTTCGCGCGGTCGCTGAGTCTGCCGGCTGGAATCAAGGCGGAAGACCTCAAGGCCACCTATAAGGACGGGATTCTTGAGCTCGTGGCACCGATGCCGAAGGATGCATTGCCCAAAGAAGTAACGATCCAAGTGGAAGGTCCAGAGAAGAAGAACGAACATAAGAACGCGGCCTAGGCATTTAGTCCAATTAACCGTCGGCCTATAAGTCGCAATCATGCAACATAACCCGATGCTTCAGAGTTTCTTGAACGAATCCTGAGACATGTGGGCCGATGGCCTTAACTAGACGAAAAAGAAACGAACAACTAAGCAGGAAACCACCATGGAACGAGCGCTTCAGATCACTTCCCGTGATTTTCAACTCACCGACGCCATGCGAGCCACGATTGAACAACATGCCGAGGCGCTTGAAGGATACTACGATAGGCTTACCGGTTGCCATGTCGTGATCGAAGCGCCGGTCCATCACCATCGCCACGGCGGTCCTTTTTCCGTACGGCTTGATCTCCGCGCCCCGCAGGCCGAGTTAGTAATAACCAAGCAACACGCCGATGATCTCGCCATTGCCATTCGCGAGGCTTTCGATGCGGCGCGCAGGCGCCTCGAGGATCACGAACGGGAACTACGCGGCGATGTCAAACATCACTCCGGGCAGTAAACGATAAAATTGATTTGAGGACTCATCATGAATCGTGACTTTGAAATTAGACAGCTTTTGCGTGCGTTCCGTAGCGGCATCATGAGCGAAGCCGCGTTCGAAGAAGAGCTCACCAGGCTCGAACATGAGTCGGGCGAGGCGGGGCAAGCGCCGGTTTCTAGCTTTGAGGTGGGCGGGCGCAGTTACCGATCCGAACGGGAAGCAGTGCTTGGTTTTATCGACGAACTTTTTGCCACGCAGTCGGATTCCGCTATCGCCTTTGCCAAATGGGCCGCAGTATGCCGTACCAATGGCCTTCGGACTGGGCTAATAATCGCAGCTGAGCGCGCGGCCTACCACGCGAGAGTGATCCAGCGGCGCACACACGAACTGGGCGCCGAATTGCACTCTACCACTACCCCGAATGGCGCCAGATTGATTGAGGTGTTAGCGAATGGAGCTATCTCGGATCTCGATAAGCTGGCCGAGATCACCTCGCTCATTCAGGATCCGCAACAGGCGGCCGCACCGTTGCTGGCGTTCGCCGCCGCCCTTAACCGTGATGTGGATACCAAAGAAGCCTTGCGCCTGCTGGCGGAAGATGATCTGTCAACTGGCAACTGGCTCTT
>DATJUF010000292.1:0-5536 GCA_035502655.1 Binataceae bacterium (SeqCode) | reverse complement strand
TCGAATGATCGAGATAGGAGTAGCCCCATCCGGCTGGCTCATCACGATCGGGCAATCCCGACATATGCGTCAGCCCCGAGAGTGCCTGGGCGGTCGGCCCGACGCTGAGATAGTCCTTGTAGGTACCCGATTTCCCCATCCCGCTAATCTGCATATAAATCAGCGCAGGATTGATCTCTCGCAGCACACCGTAGCCCAGCTCCCAGCGATCCATCTGCCCGGGGCTGTAGTTCTCGCAAAGCACCTGCGCCTTCGCGATCAGCCGTTTGAAGAGATCGCGCCCCTGAGGCAGGCTCATATTGAGCGTGATTCCACGCTTGCCGGTGTTGATATTGTTGAACAGGCCACTCCGGTTGAGGCTCTCCGGATCGCCTCCAGGCGCCACCGGCCGCACGCCTCGCAACATGTCCAATGCCCGTTGATCGTGCCATTCCACGCGAATCACCTCGGCCCCCATCGTCGCCAGCATCCGCGTGGCGTTGGGACCCGCGACGATTTTGGTCAAATCTATTACGCGGACCCCTTCGAGCGGGCGCCGCTTGCCCGGTGCGGATTGTGCCATCGTTATTCCCGCCTTATGCCGGCATCGACCCGGCTAGAAGTGATCGAGACTCTAGTCAATCCATCCTTACCGTCAAGTCCGCAAGCGCGGGCAAACCCGCCTGGACCTGGCAATCGAATACTGGCTGATTCCATGCCATTATCTGCGTTAATGACATCTACCGATGGAATTGCGCGCGCCGTGAGTGTTTTTGCTAATTTAGCTGGAGCAGCGAGCCATTGAAGCGGAGGCCATGGAAGCCGACCTGAAGCGCCAGAGCAAGACCATTATGGTCATTGATGACGAAGCCGAGAAGCGAATCGAGGTCGCCGACCTGCTTGAGCTTAACGGCTATACGGTGATGCAAGCGGGCAACGGCAGTGAAGCACTCGCCCAACTGAGGCTCGGCCTGCCGCCTCCCGCCCTGATCCTGCTCGATCTGCAGATGCCTATAATGGACGGCAAGGCTTTCATCCGCCGCGCCCGCAGCCGCTCATGGCTTGCCCACGTGCCGATCGTCGTGATGGCCGAGGACCCTAAGCCCACGATCGTCGGGGCCGCGACGATTCTTAAGAAGCCGTTCGCCGGCAATACTTTGCTGAATTGCGTCAGCCGCCTGACGGCCGCGTCCAGCAATGGGGGGCCTGCCATATGATTCAGTTCGGCTTGCTAATCGTCACACAAGCGTACCTTGATTCACTTCAGATTTTTAAGGCCGGACACTCGCAATCTTCGCGGCGGCAATCCATCAGAGCCTAAGCAAAGCGCTCGCCGCCTCGCGTGAGCAGGGCCTCGCACGCGAGGCCTATGGCAAGCGAGGGCTATCAGATCGCACCGCCGTCGCGCAGCGCAGCAATCTCCTCCCAGCTATAGCCAAGCTCCAGCAGTATTTCCTCCGCATGCTGCCCATGCTCCGCCACTTCACCCGTGTCGGTCTCGACCTTTCCACCCAGGGTCACCGGACGCCCGGTCACGGTCATCTTGCCTACTACCGGATGGTCGAGTTCAAGCAGATAGCCATTTTCGCGCGCTTGCTCGCTGTGCAGCACCTGCTGATGGTTCGCGACTTCCGTCACTAGAATATCGGCCGCGGTCAGCAGTTCGAGCCATTCGTGTGTCGTCTTTTTGGCGAATAAGCCATCGAGCACCGCTTCAATCTTGTTGCCGTGGAAGTTGCGCGTGGCATTGTCGCCGCACTCGGGATCATTCTGCAAATGCTCAATTCCCATGATTTTGCAGAAGTCCGGCCAGCGCTTGTCATCGACCCCCGCGATGCACAGATAACCGTCGCTGGTGCGGAATGCGCCCCATACGCCATGCAGGAACGGATGGCCCCGGCCAGCCCGCTGCGGTTCCTCGCCGGTCATCGAGGCGTAATTCAGCTCGAAGCCCTGCGCCGCGATCATCGTTCCGTAGATCGAAGCGTCAACCCGCTGACCGTGGCCGGTGCGCTCGCGCTCGAATAGCGCCGCCAGTACGCCGCTTGCCAGTGTCAGCGCGCCCGCCTGATCGGCGATCGCCGCACCTGCCGCGAGCGGCGGATCGGACGGCATCCCCGTCTTTGACATTAGTCCGCTTGCCGCCTGCGCGAGCGTGTCACGGCTTGGACGGCGCGCCCATGGCCCTTTCGGACCCCACGAACTGCCTTGCGCGAAAATGATTCGGGGGTTGATCTTCGCCAGATCGTCATAGCCGAGTCCCAGGCGCTCCAGTACACCGGGCCGGTAATTCGTCAGCACGACGTCACTGTGCTTCGCCAGCCGCCGAATGATTTCGATCCCGTCCGCCTTCTTCAAATCGACCGTGATACTGCGCTTTCCGCGGTTCATCGCGATGTAGTAATGGGATAAATCTGCGTGTTTCACGTTGGGGCCGCCGATTAGGCCCGCGAGTAGCCATCGGCTCAAATCGCCGGTCTCGCGATTCTCGACCTTAGTCACCTCGGCGCCGAGGTCCGAAAGAAAAAGGCCTGCAAAAGGCCCTTGGATTTCCTGCGCGATCTCAACGATTTTGATTCCTGCCAGGGGCTTACCCATGCGCGACTTCTCCCAAAGGTCTGGCCGTCGTAGTAACGGCGGCGCGTATTATCACGCCTGCCGCAGCGATTCTTCAAGCATATTTTCTTCATGCGGAGCTAACCGGCAGCTAAGCTCATCCGCGATGGAGCGCAGCATCTACGAATTTCCAGCTATCTTCCGCCGCGTACACATGGAGAGGCCCGGTGAGATCGAGGCCGAAGCCGCCTTCATGCGCGCAATCTGGAAACGCCATCGTAAAGCACCGGTCCGCCGCGTGCTCGACATAGCGTGCGGAAATTCGCCACACGGCCAGCTTTTCGCCCGCGAGGGCCTCGTGGCCGTAGGGATCGATCGCTCGCCGGTCATGCTCGCGGCAGGCCTCTATGAGAACCGTTCGCAGCCGAACCTGCGCTTCTATCGCCGCAACTTCGAGCGCTTCACTTTGCCCGAGCCTCCTTTCGACGCTGCCTTCATGATGTCCGAAACGTTTCCCGTAATGGCCGATAACTCGGCGATAATCTCCCACCTGCAATCAGTCGGCCGGCTGCTCAAAAAAGGCGGGCTTTACTGTATCGATATCGACCGTCACGACGGCATCAAGCTTGTCACGCGCCGGAGCGTCTGGCGCAGGCGGCAGGTCAGGGTTGGCCGGGTGCGCGTGGGTGTTCGCGAGCTTCATCGTCCAGTCACTTGGCACAGCGCCTTGCATTCGATTTACGAGCTCGAATGCACGATACGCTTTCCCGACCACACTAAGGTTCTGACCCGCGACCTGATTCCAGTCCGCTACACCACGCCGCCGGTTATGGCATTGACGGCAACCGCCTCCGGCATGTTTCGTATGATAGCCGCGTATCCCGATCTGTCGTTCACCACAACCCTCGACGAATGCTGGGGGCGATGGTTCGCCGTCCTAGTGCGGACCTAGCGGCTAGTGCTGGCGTCACCGCAACGCACGTCGGCGTTTAATTCTCGACGCAATTTTCGATTTGGCCGTTACGCTGTTGCGGAGCGCGGAGCTGCATTAGCACTGCCATCCTCAGCGCCAGCCCGCGAGTGCTTCGAGCAACGCTCGCGTGGCCGCGCCAGGGTGATCGGCTCCCATCACTGCGCCGATTACCGCTACCCCCGCGGGACGGGCGCCTTCTGCGAAGGCGCCCGTCCCGCGTAGCCGGTGAATGCGCTCGGCCGTTATCCCACCGAGCGAATACACCGGCACGGAGGCAAGGCGGCAGGCGGCGCCGTGGGACTCGGCGCCGCCTGCCACGCCATGGGCTGGCTTCGACAGTGGGTCGAAGACCGGCCCGAAAACGGCGAAGTTGGGGCCGCCGCACGCGGCGGCCTCAACTTCGCCGGCCTGATGGGTCGATATGCCGATCAGCGCTGAGGGCCCGAGCAGCCGTCTTGCGTCGCGGGCCGGCACGCCATCCGAGGGCAGATGTACTCCATCGGCGCCCACCGCTATCGCGACATCAAGGCGATCGTTGATTAGCAGCGGTGCTGCATGACGGTGGCAGATTGGGAGTAGGGCGATGGCGAGTTCATAGAGTTCACGCCCGCCCAAATCTTTTTCACGTAATTGGACGGCTATGGCTTCAGTGCGCGCGGCATCGCCCGCTGCTTGCAGCGCTGCTTCGATTACCGCCAGCAAGCCGCCATGAGCCGCCGCCAGTTTGCGATCGCTGATCAAGTAAAGCGAGAAGTTGACGCTCCGCTGGTCCAAGGCTTTGCTTGGGGATTCCCGCCTACTCGATTAAGCCGCTCAAGGGACTCGACGCGGTCGCGTATAGCTTCCGCTGGATTCGCCCCGCCAGGTATGCGAGCCGTCCCGCTTCGATTGCTAGCTTCATTGCCCGCGCCATCGCGATTGGATCCTTCGCGCCTGCAATCGCCGAGTTGACCAGCAGTCCGTCGCAGCCCATTTCCATCGCCTCCGCCGCGTCCGACGCCGTGCCCACGCCCGCATCGACGATCACCGGCACTTTTGCCTGCTCCAGGATAATTCTCAGATTGTAAGGATTACGGATCCCCAATCCTGACCCGATTGGCGCCGCCAGCGGCATCACCGCCGCGCAGCCCATCTCGGCCAGCTTGAGGCATGTAACCGGGTCGTCAGTGATATACGGCAGCACGCGAAAGCCTTCCTTGACCAGAATCCGCGCCGCTTCAAGCGTGGCCGGCACATCGGGAAACAGCGTGCGCTCGTCGCCAATCACTTCCAGTTTGACCAAATCGCCAACGCCCGCCTCGCGCGCTAACCGGCAGGTCCGCACGGCGTCCTCGACCGTGTAGCATCCTGCCGTGTTCGGCAGGATCTGATAGACTTTGGGATCGATATAGTCGAGCAGATTCGGCTTCCCCGCCTCGGTGATATTTACACGCCGCACTGCGACCGTGACGATTTCGGCCCCGCTCGCCTCGATCGCTGCCTTGGTTTCCTCAAAATCCTTGTATTTGCCTGTGCCGACGATCAGCCGCGAGCCGAAACGCTGCCCAGCCAACTCAAACTGGTCCGCTGTTTGTCTTGCTTTCCCGTTTTGCATCCGCGTCCTCTGCCGCCGCGCGGCTCGCTGCCTCGATCTCAGCCACCGCCGACGAAATTCACGATTTCGACCTTATCACCTGGACGGATTTCTACCCTGTCCCACGCCGCCTTCGGCACCACCATATGATTGATTTCAACCGCCACGCGGCCACGCTTGAGCTTGAGCTGCTCGACCAAGGCTCCGACCCGCGTATCACCGCTGATCGCGTACGGCTCCCCGTTGAGCTGAATTGTGAAGTCGGTCGAATTTGCCATCGCGCCGCCGGCCATCTATTTCGGCTCGATTCGGCCTGCGCGCCACACCAGACAGGCAATTTAATTAACTTTTCGCGCCTGGCTTCCCTCCGCCGGCATTGTCCGGATCAGGTTCCAAGGGTCCTCGCCAAAGGAGGTCTCAGTGCAGGCCGCACGCCCCTAGCCGATTCTGCATTA
>DATJUF010000291.1:0-10209 GCA_035502655.1 Binataceae bacterium (SeqCode) | reverse complement strand
GGTCTCAGCTTCGTCAGCTATGCCCGAATCATGGCCGAACTCTCGCGCGGATGGATGAGCCTGGCAGGGGTGATCAACAGCCATTTGATTATGGGCTACATCATCGCGAATCATGGTACTGACGATCAGAAAAAGCGCTTTCTGCCGGCCATGGCCACTGGCGAAAAGCGTGGCGGACTCGCGCTGACCGAGCCGCACGCGGGCAGCGACGTTCAATCGATCAAGACTTCCGCCACTCGCCACGGCGACAGTTATGTCCTGTCCGGTAGCAAGATGTTCATCACCAATGCGCGCCATGGCACGATGCTCGCCGTCGCCGCCAAGACCGATCCAAATGCTAAACCGGCTTACGCGGGCATCAGCATGTTTGCAGTCGAGAAAGACGAGTCGGGGCCAACCGTCAGCCGCCAGTTAAAGAAGCTTGGCTATAAGGGCATCGACACCTGCGAGGTGCTGTTCGAGGATTTGCCGGTGCCAAAGGACAACCTCATAGGTGGCGCCGAAGGCCAGGGCTTCAAGCAGGTGATGAGCGCGCTCGAAGTCGGCCGCATCAATGTCGCTGCGCGGGCCGTCGGTGTCGGCCAGGCGGCCTTTGACAATGCGATCCGTTACGCTCAGCAGCGCTCCGCTTTCGGTAAGCCGATTGCCGAACATCAGGCGGTGCAACTACTCCTCGCCGACATGGGCACGCGTTTGCAGGCCGCGCGCCTGATGGTCGAGAACGCCGCTGCCAAAAAAGATGCGGGCGAACGATGCGACGTCGAAGCTGGGATGGCCAAACTGTTCGCCTCCGAGGCCTGCGCCAAGATGACACTCGACGCCTTGCGGGTGCTTGGCGGCTACGGCTACATGGCCGAATTTCCCGTCGAGCGCTTCTATCGTGACGCTCCATTGATGATGATCGGTGAGGGCACCAACGAAATCCAAGCGCTGGTTATCGCGCGCGGCTTGCTCTCGCGCAACCGGATTTGAGCTAATTTTCTACTGATTAGGCCGGGTTTATGAGTACGCAGCGAAGCTGAAGCAACGAGTTTGCGAAATGCGCAGCTCGCGAACAAATCATCGCACTGGGCCGCGACGCGCTACGGCGTTCGATCCGAATTAAAACACTAAGGCTGGAAATCGAAGCGCAGAATTTTGCGCAGGTTACTCGGACCGGTTAACGGAGGCGTTCGCGCGGCCTCTTCGGCGTAAACCCAATCCTTCGATAGACTCAGGTCGCTCCCAAATACCAGGTCCCAGATGCTTGTAGTTACGCCAAAGCCCCGATTCGCCGCGTGACGATGATGAATCAAATGGCGGGTACGCAGCCATGATTCCCAGGAACTGCCCGGTACCGCGAAATGGATCCGGTAATGCAGCCATTCATAGGCCGCAAAACCTGCCAGAATGCCGCTCAAGAACACCACTCCGCTGGCAAAACCCCAAATCCCGATAGCGCCACTCCAGATTATCGCCAGCGGCAGCCATGTGCGGACTGCGAAGACATTATGTGGGTCGCGATGATGCCCATTGTGAATCGGTGTCGCGAAGGTCTTGAAGGTATGGCTCAGCCATCCGTGAATCACGTACTCGGCGAAGGTCCAAACAAACAGGCCCATCACGAATACCGCTAGCATCTCCACAGCACTAATTTAGCTCACCAACACTTGTACGTCACCTTTCCGTAATCTTTCCTTCATGCTTGGACGCGATTAATTCTGCTCCCAGCCGGTCGGCAGATAGACCCAGCATTCCCGCTGCGCATCACCATCGATAAGACTGACGCGCACCCGCTCTCGGGTATAGAGCACCGGCACTTCCTCATACTCATCAAGCCTGACGAACTCCGCGTCCGTCAGATTTTCGAGAATCGCGCCTGTGGCCGCCCTACCCGCTCGCTGACGGATAAACCAGTAACGCCCCCTGCCACGCTCATAACCGTTCAGTCTGGCTGGCATCGCATCTATCTCGCGCCCGATCACTTCCGCCCGCCGCTGCGGGTCAATCAGGCTGCCGTAAACGAAAAGCGGTAGCTGCGCCAATGACATTTTTTACCGGTGTATCGATTCAAGCCAAGCGTCCAGCTCTCATAAAATCTCTCTCCTATTAAACTCTTGCAAGTGCATCAATCCGGTCAAAATCACTCGTCAATGGATCGTCTTCAGATAGCACGGAGTGAAATTGGTATTTAAACTGAATCAAAATCGCCACGCGGTTTGGAAATCGCAAACGCCCTGCGCTATACTCCGGTCGTTTTTGGTCAGTAAAAGCTATTCTGATATTGTGATGTTCTGACGGTTAGCGTATTTAATGGCGGACGTTGCCCGCGAGGGCCGTTTGCCGAGCCTTTTCAGGCTCTACCGGAGAGTGCGGTGGAAACTTCTTCGCACGACATTGTGTTAATTGGCGCAGGTGGCGCGGGACTGCGCGCCGCGATCGCGATCGCTGAAGCTAATCCCAGCCTCGATATCGCAACTGTCTCGAAAGTCTATCCGATGCGCAGCCATACGGTTTCGGCCGAAGGCGGCGCTGCGGGCGTAGCCGGCAAGGATGACACCATCGAGGAGCATATCTACGACACCATCTCCGGTAGCGATTGGCTGGGAGATCAGGACGTCATCGAGGCCTTCGTCAACGAAGTGCCGGGCGAGCTGCTTCGTCTCGAGCACTGGGGATGCCCTTGGAGCCGCGAGCCTGACGGACGCATCGCAGTGCGGCCGTTCGGCGGCATGAAGAAGATGCGCACCTGGTTTGCCGCCGACAAGACCGGCTTCCACATGCTCCATACACTGTTTCAGACCTCGCTCCAATTCAATTCCATTACCCGCTATGACGAGGTTTTTGCGACCAAGCTGCTCATCGACGACGGCGCGGTGCATGGTGTAGTCGGTATCGAGTTGCGTACCGGCAAGGTCCGCGCGATTCGGGCGCGCGCAGTGCTTATCGCAACTGGCGGATGCGGCCGTGTCTTTCCCTTCACTACCAACGCGAATATCTGCTCGGGTGACGGCATGGCCTTGGCCTATCGTGCGGGTGCTCCGCTCAAGGACATGGAGATGGTGCAGTTTCATCCGACCGGACTGCCCTTCACCGGTATCCTGATCACGGAGGCTGCGCGCGCCGAAGGCGGCTGGCTGCTGAACAAGGACAATTACCGTTTCCTGCAGGACTATGACCTGGGCAAACCGACGCCGACGCCGGTCTTCCGCAGCATGGAGCTCGGACCGCGCGACCGCGTCTCGCAAGCCATCTTCGGCGAGTTCGAGAAAGGCCGCGCCTTCAAAGGCCCTTACGGCGATTACGTTCATCTCGATTTGCGCCATCTGGGCGAGCACAAGATCGAGGCGCGGCTCCCGATGGTGCGGGAGCTTTGCCTGAAATACGAAAACATCGATCCCGTGCGCGACCCCATCCCGGTCCGTCCCGTCCAGCACTACATGATGGGCGGCATCCATACGGATATCCACGGCGCGACCCCGCTGCGCGGGCTCTTTGCCGCGGGCGAAGCCGCCTGCGTCAGTATGAACGGCGCGAATCGGCTCGGCTCAAATTCATTGGGCGAACTCCTGGTCTTCGGTCATCGTGCCGGACGTTCGGCAGCGGAATACGCCCTGAACGCTGGCGACGGCAATACCAACGCCCTGCTCGCGCAGGCCGCCGACGAGGAACGGCGCATCGAACGCGACTATCTATATAACACCAGCGGCAAAGAACACATCGCCACGCTCCGCACTGAAATGCACCAGGCGATGGAAACCGGCTGTGGCATCTACCGCGAGCGCGAGTCGCTGGTAAAGTCTGCTGAGAAAATCCGCGAGCTGCAGGAACGGGCGCAAAACCTCAAGATCGACGACCATTCGCGCACCTTCAATACTCAGCTCACCTCGGCCCTTGAATTGTCTTATCTGCTCGACATCGCCGAGACTATTGTGCATTGTGCGCTCAATCGCGAAGAATCGCGCGGCGCCCATCAGCGGCGCGACTTTCCAAAGCGCGACGATCAGAAATATCTGGCTCATTCATTGGTTTTACGCAACGCCGAAGGACCGCCTCGCATCGAACTGTTCCCAGTAGTTATTACCCGCTGGCCTCCGGGTGAACGGGTCTATGGAAGGCCGGAACATTAGGCGGAAAAGGACGCGTTAATGGCGGATACGATCATTCTGGAGGTGGCGCGCTTCCATCCCGAGGAGGACACCGAGCCGAGCTTTGCAAGCTTCGAGGTTCCTCTGCGCGCGGACTGGATGGTGCTCGACGCGCTTAACTATATCAAAGACCAGCTCGACGGCTCGCTCGCCTTTCGCTGGTCGTGCCGCATGGGCATCTGCGGCAGTTGCGGCATGATGGTCAACAATGTTCCGCAGTTAACTTGCGAGACTCTGTTGATGAATTATGCGCCGGGGCCGGTGCGTGTCGGTCCGCTGGCGCATTTCCCGATCATCAAGGATCTGGTAGTCGACCTCGAAGACTTCCTCGCCAAGCTGCAAAAGGTCAAGCCCTGGATTGTGCGCAAGGATGACTTCAAGCCCGAGCGCGAGTTCATTCAGACCCCGGCCCAGCTCGACAAGTTCAAGCAGTTCAGCCTTTGCATCAATTGCACGCTCTGTTACGCCGCTTGTCCGGTCTACGGACTCGATCCGAACTTTCTAGGGCCCGCGGCGATCGCCCTCGCCCATCGCTACAACCTCGATTCACGTGATCAAGCCGCCGAGGATCGCCACGACATTATCTCGCAGCATGAGGGCATCTGGGACTGCACGGTGGTTGGCGAATGCACCACCGTATGCCCCAAACATGTCGATCCCTCGCTAGCGATCCAGCAGTACAAGCTCACCGCCACCGGCGAATGGTTCAAGTCGTTCCTGATGCCACGGGGAAACAAATAGCCATGCCCCAGTACGCCCGCTACCAGCCCAAGGTTTACAAGCCCCGCATGTCGGCCTATTGGTGGCTCGATCAATGGCACTACCTGCGCTATGCGCTGCGCGAAGCAAGCAGTTTCTTCGTAGCATATTTCGCGGTGGTAATTCTGATTCAGATTTTTAAGCTGAACGCTGGACACGACCAATACGCCGCTTTTCAGGCATGGCTGCGTGAACCCCTGATGATTATCGTGAATGCGATTACGCTCGCGTTTCTGTTATTTCACGCCGTGACCTGGTTCAATCTCGTTCCCCGCGTGATGGTCCGGCAGATCGCTGGACGCCCAACGCCGAATGCGATTGCCTCGATACCCAACTTCTTTATCTGGTTTGGCGCGTCGGTCATCGTCGCGCTCTTCATCATGAGGATCATCTGATGTCTGCGAAGCGCTCGAACGAGCCAATTGTATGGTTTTTGTTCGGCCTGGGTGGCTTTTTCGCCGCCTTTTTTTTGCCGGTTCATGTCCTCTTTTACGGCTTGCTGTTCCCGTTCAAGGCGCTGCCTGATCCCGGTTACGGTCCGACGCTCGCCCTGTTGCGCTATCCCCTCACCCGCATCTATCTGGGCCTGCTGTTAACGTTCTGCTTTTTCCATGCCGCACATCGTATCCGCCTGACGCTCTCCGACGTTTTCGACATGCGCCACCTAAACGTGGTGCTGGCCTTCTTATGTTACGGCAGTGCGATTGCCGGCACGATCATTCTGATCTGGCAGTTGGTGGTCGTTCCCTAGACCGCATCAGCTTCGGCCGTTGGCCGCCAGGCTCCGCAGCCCCAAAAAGGTGCGGCTCCTGGCTTTTCAACTCGCGCCGAATCAGCCAATACTCATCTTATGGCCCTCTGCTTGGCTATAGGGTTCGCTTGCGCGACCGTGGACGCCAAGGCTGCGAGCATTGTGCCTGAAACTCTGAGGGCGTGCGCACTTGAGAGCTCGGCAGTTCGCTTGGGAATCCTGTGAAAGTTGATATCGATCTTAAGGGCGGCTTCCTACAAAATCTCAAACGCGAAGTGCTCGCCACTCTCTCGCCCGAGGAACGCGCCGTGATTGAGGTCTCGACCGGCGAGATGGGCAACAAAGACGACGCCGTCAAGCTCGGCTGGCTCAAGATGCGCACGAAGGAAACCTGGACCAAGGCCCGCTATAATCGTGCGCTGGCCGCTATCATAAAGAAGCAGCGCACCGAAGTCGAAGCGGCTTCCTCGCGCAAAACCTGAAGTTTTGCCGTAAAGCCTGAAGTTTACCGATGCCAACGCGTTGTAATATCCGGCTCGCCACCGCCGATGACGCCGAGACCGTCGTCGCTATGATTCGCGGCCTCGCCGAGTATGAACACCAGCTCGAACAGGTGCACGCAACCCCCGCCATCATCGCCGCGCAGATGCGCAGCGCCGATCCGCCGTTCGAATGCCTGCTCGCCGAAGAGGATGGCCGCGCACTCGGCTTCGCGCTGTTCTTCCGCGCCTATTCGACTTGGCTCGCCGCGCCGATGCTCTTTCTCGAAGATCTATTTGTGCTACCGCAATCCCGCGGACATGGCCTCGGTGGTGCGCTGATGCGCCGTCTGGCCGAAATTACTATCGAGCGCGGATGGAAGCGCATCGAATGGCTGGTCCTCGACTGGAACACTCCCGCCCAGGGTTTCTATGCTGACCATGGCGCCAGTCACATGAAATCATGGCAGGTCTGGGGTGTTAGCGGCGCCGCGCTCGAACGCCTCGCACATAAGCACGGGTAATTCCGCTCTCTCTGCGCTTCGCCTCGCCTGCCAATCAGCCAACGCTACGCAGTAAATGCAAGAACCGCCGGACGCGATGGTCCAGCGGCTCTTGGTTACGGTTAGCGCCTGGGCGCTACGATTTATTGCTCGACCGGTACCAGTTCGACCCGCCGATTTTGCGCGCGGCCCTCAGCGGTTCTGTTAGTCGCGACAAAGTCGGTCTTGCCGAATCCTTGCGGGATTAGCTGGCTCGCCGGAATACCCTTGTCTTCGAGGTAAGCGGCCACTGCTTCGGCGCGGCGCTGCGAAAGCCGCAGATTGTACCTCACGCCACCGATCGCGTCGCAATAACCATTGACGTAGATTTTGACGTTCGGGTTCTGCTTCAGCGTCTCAGCCGCTTCGTCAAGCGTCGGCTTATCCACCGTACGGATGTAGTACCTGTTAAAGTTGAAGTGCACGCCGCGCAGAATTATCTTCTGTGGCGCCGGAGCGGGCGGCGGAGGCGGTGGTGGCGGAGGCGGTGGTGGCGGAGGCGGCGGAGGTGGTGGCGCTGGCGCCATCGCACAGCCGATTATTCCACCGAGCAGAGCACCTACACCGACACCGATAGGCACACCGATTTCGTAGTTGCGCTTCGAGCCATTGGCGGCATTGGCGACCAAGGCTCCCACGCCGCCACCTGCCAGGGCTCCGGCTCCCGCACCAATCAGGCAGTATTTTTCTGACTCGGGGGTCCACAGGCCGCATCCCGCGACCATCGAAACCAACCCAAGCCACATCAGGCCCATCACCAATTTTCTTCGCAAGATTAGGCTCCTCCTTTTGACCCCAACAACAAGTTTCCCCACTAATTGAGAGCAAACGTCCGCATCTTAGCGGCAACTGAGCGCTGATGTCGAGCTAATCGTGCGGTTTTATTAAATCTTTATTGCGAAGGATAGATGCGCTGGCTGTTGATAAATCGTATCTTGCCGCACTTTTGATTTGTATTAGCCGCTACTTTTCGATCTTTGCGACGCGCCGCTTGCCAACTTCCAGCACACGATGCGCCCCGGGACTGAACTGGAAGTTACTATCGCTTACCGTCTGGCCGTCCACCCGTACTGCACCCTGACTCAGCAGCCGCCGCGCTTCGCTGGTCGAGGCCGCGAAGTTGAGCTGCTTCATCAGCTCGCAAATCCACATCGGCTCTGCGATTCGATAGGCTGGCGCATCGGCCGGGACTTCACGCCGCTGAAACTTGCTCTCGAAGTAGTTTTGCGCCCTCCCACGGCCGCCGGCGCCGTGATACTCCTCGACGATCATGCCTGCCAGCCGCTTCTTGGCTTCCATTGGATGGATCCTGGGATGCCTGCCGCCGGATTCGAGCGTCGCCAGCTCCTCTTCGGATAATTCTGTGAGCAGCTCGTAATAGCGCGCCATCAGCGAGTCGGGAATCGACATCAGCTTGCCGAACATATCCTCGGGCGTATCAGTCAGGCCCACGTAGTTGCCGTACGATTTGGACATCTTGCGCACACCGTCCAAACCCTCGAGCAGCGGCATCGTCATCACCACTTGCGGTGCCTGGCCATAGGCGCGCTGCAACTCACGTCCGACTAGTAGGTTGAACTTCTGGTCCGTACCACCCAGCTCGACGTCGGCCTCGAGTGCGACTGAGTCGTAACCCTGAATCAATGGATAGAGTAGTTCGTGCAGGAACAGCGGCTCCTGCTGCTCGAGCCGCTTCTCGAAGTCATCGCGCTCGAGCATCCGCGCCACGCTCAGCTTGGCGGCAATCCCGATCAAAGCGCGAGTATCGAGCTGGTTCATCCACTCGCTGTTGAAGCGAATCTCGGTTTTGGCGGGGTCGAGAATCTTGAAAACCTGCTCCTGGTAGGTACGGGCGTTGGCTTCGATCTGATCACGCGAGAGCGGCTTGCGAGTCTCCGATCGGCCGGTCGGATCACCGATCATCGCGGTAAAGTCGCCAACCAGGAAAATCACCGTATGCCCGCGGCGCTGGAAGTCGCGCATCTTCTTGAGCGTAATCGAATGGCCCAGATGGAGGTCGGGGGCGGTCGGGTCCATCCCGAGCTTGATCCTCAGCGGGCGCCCTTCGCGCAGCTTGGCGGCAAGCTCGGCCGCCGAAATCACCTCGACAGCGTTATGCCCAAATTCGCTGGCGTACTGCGCTGCTTCGATTTCACTGAGCGGCACTTCTGCACTCCTTAGCTGACTTCGCTTTTGCGCCCTAGCCGGGCGAAATCCCCGGCCCTAGCGTAGCCGGCATAGGCTTACCCCGGCGAGGCCGTGCACATACGAGAGCGCGAAGCAGGGCTGTTCGCAAATCCCAGCGAGTCTGAGTCCGCAAACGGCCGGCCAGGGATTTGGTTGTGCCTAAGAATCTGAGGCCGTGCCGGGAACCTAACCCCCACTTGGGTCTGTTCGCTCTCAATTCGAAAGAACTCTATTTGCAGGGTCCGAGCGGCTTGCCCGCTAGATCTTGTCGAGCACCATCACCAGTAACACCGCCGGCAGATAGATCAGCGAAGCCATCATCACGCTCCGCGCCGCCGCGGCCTCTGCCTTGGCCCGCACCAGCTTGAATCCTTGATACAGCATGAAGGCGCCTAACACGGCTGCCGCGGCCAGATAGAACATCCCCGCGAAGCCCAGCAGCGTCGGCATGATCCCTACCAGCACCAGCATGATCGTCGCGCCAATCATCAGGCTATTAGTGGGATTGCGCCCGGCGCGCTCGGATGGCAGCAGATAGATTCCCGCTCGCGCATAGTCTTCCTTATATAGCCGGGCGATCGAGAGCGAGTGCGGTAACTGCCACAGGAACATGATCGCGAATAGCACTATCGGTTCGATCCCGATACTCTGCCGCGCCGCCGCCCATCCGATCACCGGCGGTAACGCTCCCGGCACCGCACCGGCAATCTGGCAGGTCCAGGTGTAGCGCTTCATCGGCGTATATACGCCCAGATACAACCCCGTGATCGTCGCTGTGACCGCGCAGGCGAGCGGATTCACCCCAAACCACAGGATCAGCAGGCCAAGGATAGCTGTGACTGTGCCGAACGCCAGCGCTTCGGCCGGATGGAGCCGTCCCGACGGCAGCGGCCGCGCGCGCGTGCGATTCATCTTCGCGTCGTAAGCGCGCTCGATATACTGGTTGAGCGCCAGCGTGCCACCCGCCGTGAACGCCGTGCCGATCAGGGTCTTGAACACCAGCAGGTAGTCGAAATCGGCGCCGCTCGCCATATAAAAGCCTGCCAGCGTGGTGATCAACACCATCGTCAGCACGCGCGGCTTGGTCAATTCGAAATACGCTGCTAAACGACCGGCGGCCGGGCCAAGCATTTCGCCGGCGGCCGCAGCACCGCCTGCGGACTTTGTCGCGGCTTCGGAGTTCAAGCTGTTACCTTGCGTCCTATCGCGTCGCTAAATGGCGACCGCACTCTAGCCGCTTCACTCGCTGATGCCAACCCGCCTATCGCGCGGGCGCGAATCGTGAGCGTCAGGCTGGTCGCCAGCACTGCCGCACCCACCGCAACGTGCGCCGTCGTCGGCAGCACCGCCCGCCCACTCCAGAT
>DATJUF010000290.1:0-3698 GCA_035502655.1 Binataceae bacterium (SeqCode) | reverse complement strand
GGAAGCGGATGAATACCAGATCCGACCCACACTAAGCCGCGCTCCATGCCGGAGCAGCGGATATCAGCTCTCAATTTTGTTTGAAAAACCTGATCGGCGTTATTCAGAAACGCTTTCAAACGCGACCTTCTTCAACACCATTAAAGGTTATTGAACCGCGTGTCCTATAATAGCCGCTGCGGACGTTCTCAGCCCCTTAGCGTGCAATAATTTCCGTTTTCTGAAGTGGCCCCTACTAAACTAAACCGTTCGCTGTGCTATAGCTCGTGTACAATTCCAATAAGCGGCGCATCGGAGGCGGCGCATTCGCTTCAAATCTTCAGCTATCGGCCCGTCTTCGCTTCCACTTCGCAATGATTGCTTCATTCAATAATGCCGGCGGACCGCGTGCGCCGCAGAGATCGAATCAAGGAGACAGGCCGGATTAGTTATGGCTGCCGCAACTTCCCCCGCGACTGCCGAGCACGGTGAGCCGGGTAAATGGCTCATCGCGGTCGCGGTGGTGCTCGCCGCCGCGCTCGAAGTCCTCGATACCACGATCATCAATGTCTCGCTGCCGCATATGCAAGGCAGTTTTTCGGCGAGCGTCGACGAGATCACGTGGGTGCTGACCAGCTACCTGGTCGCCAACGGCATCATGATCCCGATGACCGGGTGGATTTCCGCGCGTTACGGACGCAAGCGTTATTTTCTCTCCTCGGTGTTGCTCTTCATTTCCGCCTCGGCGTTATGTGGCCTGACGACTTCGCTCGATGAGATGGTGTTATTCCGGCTGGTTCAGGGTGCGGCCGCCGCCGCGATGATCCCGCTATCGCAATCGATTCTGATGGAGACTTTTCCGCCCAACGAGCAGCAGATGGCGATGGCGGTTTGGGGGCTGGGCCTGATGGTCGCGCCGATTATGGGGCCAACGCTGGGTGGCTGGATCACAGATAACTTGAGCTGGCGCTGGAATTTCTACATCAACGTGCCGATGGGGCTGGCGGCCTTCGCCATGGTCTCATGGTTCGTACACGATCCCGCCTATTTGCGCGAGGGTCAGGCGCGGAGTGGAAAGGTCGATTATCTCGGCATCATCTACCTCGCGTTGGGCCTGGGCCTGCTGCAAATCGTGCTAGACCGTGGCCAACGATGGGATTGGTTCGCCTCCAAATGGATTTGGTACGGCTCGATCATTTCCGGACTCAGCCTGATCCTGCTGCCCTTCCATGAGCTTAAGGCCAACGACCCGATTCTGGATATCCGCATTTTTTCAAGCCGCTTTTCGCGCTGGCGGTCTTTCTCACCATCATCCGCAGCTTCGTGCTTTATGGCACTGGCGTCTTGCTGCCCCTCTTCCTGCAGGATTTCATGGCCTACGACGCCTGGAAGGCGGGCCTGGTGCTTGCTCCACGCGCGCTCGGCACTATGGCCGCGATGCTGTTCGTGGGGCAAATCGCACGTCGTGGTACGGATACTCGGCTGGCGCTGGGTCTTGGCTTCATTCTGATGGTGCTCGGCTTATGGCAAATGTCCGCATGGAATTTAAACGTCAGCATGTGGGAAGCGATTGAGCCTGGCATTATTCTCGGGGCGGGCATGGGGCTGACGTTTCCGATCGTTTCAGCAGTTAGCCTTTCAGTCGTTCCGCGCGAGCGGATGGGTTATGCCGCGAGTCTTTACAATATGATGCGCAATACCGGCGGCGCCATCGGTATTTCCTATCTGACCGATGTGCTGGTTAATCGCGAGCAGGTCCATCAGTCACGCCTGGTCAACGACGTCACGGTGTTCAAAGCCTGGGGCTTGAGCCATGCCGCGCCGCGCGCATCCGGCGTTCAGCATTTCGCGACGCTGATGTCGCAAGTGATGAGCGGTCAGAAGCAAGGGATCGATCTTGTTTATAATTCGATTCAGGCGCAGGCGGCGATTTTGTCTTTCAACGACATCTACCGGCTGCTCGCTTTTGTCACCGCCCTCATGATCCCGACCTTCATCTTCTTCAAACAATCACAAGTCAAAGGCGCTCCGGCTGCCCATTGATCTCTTATTGATCACTAGAACAAGTTGACATTAGCTAGTCCGGAGAGCATGGAGTTTCCACATGGGATGCCGGGGATCGGCGGCCTCGGAGCGGCGGCGATGCAGGCCGCGCGGTTGCTCGAGCGTCCTGTGAAGCAGCGCCGCTCGATGCGAGCGTTCGCGCCGGCAGAGGCGACGCTTGAGCGACGGGTTGCGAAATACAAGAGCGTGACATCTGGCCGCAGAATTATGAGTATGCTGAGCCGCGGCCGTTCCGTACTTGCCGTGGCTCTAGCGCGGCGTGACCGGACCTCTTCTCCCTGGCCGCTCTATATAACATAAAGGACTCGGACATATTGAAGTATAGCGGGTTAAGGTTGGGCCTACCCACCAAATAGGCTTTCTACCTCAAACAGTGAGCACTGCCTCAAGTCCGGGACAATCCCTAAACCTTTTAAATCACCAGCAAGTTACTGCGCATCAGACGATATTTTGATCCGGAATCGCTCGAAGAAATCGACAAGGAAGACGTTACGCTCGTGAAAGTCGTTTACATCGATGAGGCTGGTTCGTCGGACAATGAAGCGGTCTTCACTTGGGCGGCGATCATCATCAAAGACCGGCAGTGGCTTAAGATTGAGAGGCTCGCTAAGGAAATCATAGAAACGAAGGTCCCTTTGAACTGCGAGTCGACTTCGAATTTCATGCCCACGAAATCTTTAACGGCAGCGACGCATCGTCGCACTGCCGAACCCGCGAGGGCAAAGCGGTGCGATTCGATATTCTAGGGAACCTCTGCATAGGCTGATCGATTCAGGTACAAAGGAATCGGTGGAACTGAGGATGGCGGGGGTGAGATGATGAGTAATCAGCGGACGTTCGCTTCGATGGCATGGCAGGCCAAAGGCAAGATGGCGCGGCGCGAACGGTTTCTGGCCGAGATGGATGCGGTGATTCCGTGGACGCGGCTGCTGGGGTTGATCGCCCCGCACTATCCGAAGGCGGGCAACGGACGACAGCCGCTGGGAATGGAGAAAATGCTGCGGATTTACTTCCTGCAGCAGTGGTTCAATCCGTCGCACCCGCAGGCGGAAGATGCGATTTACGATAGCGAATCGATGCGGCGTTTCGTGCGGGTGGAATTGGGCGACGAGGTGGTGCCGGACGAGCGCACGATTCTGCGCTTTCGCCACTTGCTGGAGCGCCATGGGCTGACCCAAGCGATCTTCGATTCGATCACTGGCCTGCTGGAAGAACGGCGGCTGTTGCTGCGCTCGGGTACTATCGTGGACGCAACCATCATCGCAGCGCCGAGTTCGGCCAAGAACGCGAGTGCGACTCGCGGCCCGGAGATGAAGCAGACACGCAAGGGCACGCATTGGCACTTCGGAATGAAGCTGCACATCGGAGCGGATAAGCGCGGTATCGTGCATAGGGTGAGAGCGACTAACGCCGCAGCCGCCGACATTACTCAGTTGCCGGGCCTGCTGCACGGACAGGAGCGGGAAGTCTTCGGCGATCAGGCGTACTGGAAGGAAGACGATCGAGCGTTCCTCGAGAGTTGGGGAGTGCGCTACCGGATCAATCGGCGCCCCAGTCGGAGGCCGCTGAGCAAACGCTGGCGGATGATCAACCGGGCGCGTTCGCGAACCCGTGCGCGCGGCGAACACGCCTTTCGGATAGTCAAGCAAATTGTG
>DATJUF010000289.1:0-16441 GCA_035502655.1 Binataceae bacterium (SeqCode) | reverse complement strand
GGCATCTACAATCAATCCTAACTGGCGGCTACCGATTCTAAGTGAGGCAAGCTATCTCTCGCCTTCCCATCACAATGCTGGACAAACCATATTCAGGCACTCGCCGGAATTTTCCAGCATCGGCTTCAAAGATGAAGCAGTACTCATTGACGTAATCACCGCCCGCGGCTTTAGTATGCGGACTGCAAAAGCGAGACGATTTCCTCGCGATTCACCGGCCGATCCACCACTTTCGAATGCTCGACTTCATGCAATACCGTGTCGGCGATCTGGCCTAATTCGTTCTGGGGCACGCCCGCCTGTTTGAGTGAGTGTGGAACGTCGAACTGGGCGATAAACTTTGCCACCCGGTCGGCGCATTCCAAGGCCGCCGGCCGCGCATTCCCTTCGCTGAATTTCACGCCGAGGCCTTCAGCTATTGGACCGAAGCGCTGCGGTGCAATGTCCGCCATGAAGCGCATCACGTGAGGCATCGTAATACACGAGGTAACGCCGTGCGGCACGTCCCACTTCGGTCCAATCTGATGACCCAGGGCATGCGACACGCCGAACCTTGTATTCATCCCGCCAAAAATCGAAAACCAGGCCGCCATCTGGCAATGCCCGCGATGGGCCAGCGACTCAGCACCTTTCGTATTGATCGAAGCGGGTAAGTGCTCGGTCAACAATGCGATCGCCCTTGAGGCTAGCGTATCGGTCAGCATTTGATGGCGGATCGAGTAGATTGCTTCGACTGCATGGTCGAGCGCGCGCATCCCTGTTGCTACCCACAACCAGTCAGGTGTTTCAACGGTCAGCACTGGATCGTTGATAATGACGCGGGGCTGCAGGCGCGCGTCCACGACGCCATTTTTGACACGGGTGCTCTCATCCGTCACCCCGCCGGCCGGCGTATATTCACCCGCCGACAGCGTTGTCGGCACCGCGATTTGGATAAAGTCGCGGCTGTCGCCAGCCCTAGCGGTCGCTTTATCGAAGGCGAGTCCCTGGGCAGCCTTGGTGGCGTCGGAGTTCGTCAAGATCGATTCCGCCGCCACTTTGGCCGTATCGATCGGGCTGCCGCCGCCGAAGCTGATCACGCAGTCGGCGTTCACCCGTTTCATCTCGGCCACCAACGCGCGTACGGTCGCCGATGGCACGTGCTGCGCCGCGCCTTTGTAGACGACGGCACAACGCTCACCCAAAGCAGCTGTCACCTGCTCCAGCAGCTTCGACGCCCCCAGGGTCTTGCCAGTAACAATCGCGGCCCGCTTGAGCTCGCGCCGGTCCATCTCGCGGCCGATGGCTGCGATCGTGCCAGGACCAAAAATAACCTTTTCAAGGCGTGTGAAATTGAATTCGCCAGCCGGAGCTTCCATGCCAGTCTCCTTCTATCGCGGGCGCACAATGCATCTGCCGCTCGCGAGCCTGTTTCAACCGTCTGTTTAATCCGGCAGCCGCGCCTGTTAGGGACGCACCGCCGCTATGGCTTGATTATCACGACTGTGCCGATCGGCAGAAGCCTCGCGAGCTCGGTGATATCGCCGTTGTCAATCGAGATGCAGCCGGTCGTCCAATTGATGTTATCGACGTTAAGCAGCGGATCGTCGGTGCCGTGAATCCCGACCTGGCCGCCCTCGCGCACCCATCGCGGAATCTCGCCCTCGTCGCGTAGTTCCTCGAAGTGGGCGCGGTCCTCGGCGTTGGGATAGTTGATCTTCAGGAACCAGTCGAAGCGGCGGCTCGGATGCTTTTGAACGATCATATAGTCGCCTTCGGGCGTACGGCGATCGTTTTCCAGTTCCTTGGCGCCAGGCCATTCGCTGCGCCCAAACACCGCATGGTAACTCTTGTAGAGATTGTCGCGGTAATAAACTTCAAGCCGATGGTTATGCTTGAAGATGCGCACGATCCAATTCGATGGATCGGTCCTCATTGCGTAGTTGTCTTCGTCAAGCATCTGCTCGCCGAGCGTGACCCCATTGAGCCGCAGATAATCGGGATGCGCCGCTGATGGTGGCATAATCGCCGCCAGTGCCGGCGGCGCCGCGGCTGGCTGCGCCGCTACGTGAGGCGGCAAGTCCGGCGTCCAGATCGGTACCGCATCCCCATTCTCAGTGGATATTGGCTTTGATTGGGCCGCCCGATTTGCGGACGTGCCGTTAGAGACGGCGGTGGCCGCCTGCGAGCTGGTTAGCGGCGGTGCAACGGCTGCTGTGGTCATTGGCGAGGTAATAGGGTGTACTGTCTGCGCGCCTGCACTCGCCTGTGGCTCCGCTACTATCACGGGTGCAATCGGTGCAGCCTTCACCTGGTTTGCCGCCTTTGCCGCGGAAGGCGCAACAGCTATCGGCACGCTTGCAGTCGCGGTTGCTATAGGCGCGACTACCGGCTTAGCAGGACTCACCGCCTTATTCTGAACTGCGGTTGGCGCTGCCACAGGTGCGGGCACCGGCGGCAGAACCGCCGCCGGACTGCTCTGAGCCGCGTGTGCCATCCCTGCCATTCCTGCCGCAACCACCATCGCCATCAATACCGCGACGACACCCCGGCCCGCTCTATTCATCCCGCTGTCCGCCTCTCATTAATGCGATCTCATTGTGGGAACGGTTGGCAGCTCCGTCAATTGATATTACGCTTCCAGGCATTATATTTTGCGGAGACTTTCGCGATGGACGCCAGCGTTATCCAAGCCTTCAGCAAGCTCACAACTGGCATCTATGTGCTCACCGTCAATGACAACGGCTGCCATCACGGCATGTCGTCGTCGTGGTGCACACAGGTCTCGGGCACGCCACCGCTCTTCATCGCAGCGGTCGATAATCAGCATTTCTCACGCGGGCTGGTGATGAAAACCGGGGCCTTTGGCCTCAATATCGTAGGCCGCCGCGGCCAAGCCCTTGAGGATTACTTCTATTCCTCTGAGTCCCGACATGCCCAAAATCTGGTGAATCTCGCCTATAGCCTCTCGCCGCAATTGCAGGTCCCATGGCTCGAGCTGGCAATGGTCGCGATTGAGGCCCGTGTGCGCGACACATACATCGCAGGCGATCACACGATCCTCGTGGCTGAGCCGGCTGGCGTGCGCCTTGGCGAGAACGATCGCCCGCTCACTTCGCTCGAACTCGATTATGTCTATGTGGGCGGTAAAGAAGTGGTGAAACGCGATCGCTCCGGATGGGACTGACGGCGCGCGATTGTCCTTCGTTCTTCCAACTCGTCGCAAGGCCACTCGATTTGACGCCCGCTTTAGCGGTTTGATAGCATCCGGCGCGAGAGTTAACTGATGCCGATCGACAAGAATGAATTGCGGCGTGTGATGGGCCATTTTGCTACTGGGGTTACCGTCATCACGACTCTTTCCAAGGAAGGCGAAATTCACGGACTGACGGCTAACGCTTTCACTTCTGTCTCGCTCGAACCTCCGCTTCTGCTCATATCCGTCGATAAGAAAGCCGAAAGCTATCCGCATTTCGAGGAAAGCCGCATTTTTACTGTTAACATCCTGGGCGAGGATCAGGAAACGCTTTCGCGCAGATTCGCCGTGAGCGGTGGCGGCAGCAAAAAATTCGAGGGTATCGCTTATCATACTGGCGCTAATGGTGCACCAATTTTAGAAGATGCCATTTCTTATATTGAATGCGGACTCTATGCCGCTTACGACGGCGGGGACCACACGCTTTATCTAGGTGAAATCAAGCAAGCCGAAATCTTTGAGGGTAAGCCCCTGGTCTTTTTTCGCGGCGGCTACCGTACGCTGGGAGACTGAGGAGCGGCGCGCGCCCTTTTAGCCCATTAACTGACTGTGGTTCCAACGAGAACTGAGCCGGTCCACGATTCAACGGACGTTGCTTTGGTTGACGGCGATAGCTGCAAGGCTGGCGCCGCAAATGGACGCTTGCGGCTGCGTCCGATGAGCCAGACGCAAAAGTTGCCGGGCCTTTCCGTGTTCCTGCCCGCGCACAATGAACAGGACAACCTGGAGCCGGTGGTTAGCCACTTCGCCAGTGAACTGCCCAAGGTCGCAGACATCTACGAGATCGTGATTGTCGACGACGGGAGTCATGACCGTACCGGTGCAATTGCTGACCGCCTGGCCGTGGCTGATTCGCGCGTCCGTGTGGTTCATCATCCGGTTAATCGTGGCTATGGCGGTGCCGTTATCTCCGGCATGCGCGCATGCGCCCTGCCGTTCCTTTTGTTGAGCGACAGCGACGGACAGTTCGATCCCGCCGAGATGAGCCGCTTGATTGCCTATATCAATGACTACGACGTAGTGATCGGACGCCGCGCCCGCCGCGCCGACCATCTGATGCGGCGGATTAACGGCAAGGCGTGGACAATCTTGTCAACGATGCTGTTCGGGCTGCATATCACCGACATGGATTGCGGCTTCAAGCTCTTTCGGCGCGACGCCGTCGCGGGGCTGGATTTGCGCTCAGACGGGGCGATGATCACGACCGAGTTGATGGCTCGGCTGGCCGGACGCGGCGCGCGCATCAAGGAAGTAGACGTAACTCACTTGCCGCGTACCGCTGGCGCGCAGACCGGTAACAGTCCCAAGGCAATTTTCAAGGCCTTCCGTGACCTGTTCAAACTCTATGGGGAGTTACAGGCAGCCCGTAACGGCAACGTTACTCATTCGTGATCATTTGTCGGTCAATTGCGTTGATCGAATCGCTTTGAAAGGGGGAGATTGTTGCTGTCCTCGTGTGAAAGAGGGCAAAGGAAAAAGGGGGTGGGACCAAAGCTACCTCCATTCTGAATGAACACCAGCAAGCAAAACAGACAAAGATTAATTCTTTATGCTTACTAATGCTGGCGTGAATTAAGCGAACACCGTATTTTACAGTGGTTTTAGCCGTAGCATGTTATGGCACGGCTGTAGCTAAAGTAGTTCAGAACGGTCTTGAGGACCGTCAGAACCGAAAAGGAGAAAGAGATGAAGCGTACCGTTTCCCTGCTGACTGCGGCCCTGTTCGTTGGCGCATTGGCCGTGCCTGCGTTGGCGCAGTCACCTGCGGCTGAGGCTTCGCCAGCTATGGCCGCGCCTGCGGCTGAGGCCTCGCCTACTATGCATAAGCATCATCATCACCATATGATGCACCATCACCACAAGAAGAGCTCGATGATGATGGAGAGCTCACCGGAAGCTTCGCCGATGGCCTCTCCTAGCGCTTCATAATCCAGACCCTCTCAGGCTTAACTGAGGGAGAGGACGTTCATGCAGGCCACTTTAGCCGCCTGCAAACCGCAAACTAACGGCTGATGGACGTCTTGAATCTCTGGCAATCAGGGCGCGCGGCGCACAAGCGTCGCGCGCCTTCTGTTTAGGCGTTATAGCCTATACCTCTCGGACTGATTCCTGTAAGATGGCAGTCCATTACACGGCTGCGTGGAAAAGTAAGGCGTTGTTTACTCGCTACGGGCTGGCTTTGTTTTTGGCTGTCTTTTTGGTGGTGGCCAGCCAAGGGTCCTCCTTCGCTCGCGCCAATCGAGCCACCGACGCCGATGAAGGCGTCTGCGATCCCCTCGCCGATTATTATCTCGGAATGGAGGATTATCCTGACGCTATCCGCCGCCATCGCGAAGTCATTCAGCATGATCCCACGAATGCACTCGCGCACTATCATCTTGGTTTTGCATACGGCGCCATTGGCGATCATCGCCAGGAACTCAATCAGTATGAAAAGGCGATCGAACTTGGCCTCGACGATTGGCAGCTCTTTTTGAACCTTGGCCTGCTCTATGCCCAGGACGGCCGGATCGAGTCTGCTGTCGACGTGATGCGTCTCGCTACCCTCCTCGGCCCTTATCAGCCCGAAACGCATTTCAACCTAGGCCTGCTCGATGAGCGCCTAGGGATGTATCAGCCCGCTGAGCAGGAGATGCTGCTTTCGTTGCGGCTTGACCCTGATCAACTCGACGCGCGCAATCAGCTCGGTGTAATCTACGCCGAAGAGGGCGATTACCGGCGCGCAGGCGAAGAATGGAGTGATCTGCTCACCGCTGATCCTCAATATTCACCTGCGCGTGATAATCTGGCCCTTTTGCAAAACTTTGAGCATGGACATCTCAAACGTGCGAAAGATCTGAGTAGCATCCACTCACCATAAATAAAGGTGAGGATGATAAGGACATAGGAGCCAACTTTAATTTTGTCGGCACTAGGTCCTTGGAAGAGGGCGGTTAACCGTGACCGCCATTGCGGCAGGGAGCCGCAGAGGGAAGGTGGTTGAGGGGGAGATGGTAAAGTTCAATCGGCTGAGCGTTCTTCTGGTTGCGGGTAGCATGATCGCGGCGGCAGCGCCGTGTGCCTCGGCATCAATTCATCACCACCACTATAGGCATCACCGCTCGATAACTCATTATGCCTTTGTCATGCCGCGTCATGCCGCGCTGCTCGAGGATGCTGATACCGGCCGCGTCCTTTACGCCGAAAATCCCACCTTGGCTTGGCCGCCCGCTTCAATGGCCAAAATGATGCTGCTGCTGGTGGCCGAAGATCAGATTCACGCAGGCCGTTTCTCCTACGACACGCCGGTGCGGATTTCTTTACGGTCCGCCTCTACCGGTGGCTCACGGCTGGGCTTGCGCGAAGGGCAAGTCTATCCGCTCGGCGAACTTATGAAGGCTGCGCTGATTCGTTCCGCGAATGATGCTGCGGTCGCAGTTGCCGAGACGGTCGGCGGCTCGTATGACGGTTGCGTGAGGATGATGAACGCCAAGGCTGCCAGTCTCGGCATGACCCAGACTCATTACAAAACTATCGACGGCCTGCCGCCAACCCCTGGCCACGACGTGGATATAACGGACGCACTTGATCTCGCTACGCTTGCGCGCGCCCTCATTCATACCACCAATCTGCTGGCATGGTCCGGAATGGAAACCGCACTCTTCGACGGCGGCGTCGCTATCCTGCATAACACCAACCATCTAATCGGCCATCTCGAGGGCTGCGATGGCCTGAAGACGGGCTTCACGACGGAAGCTGGGTTCAATCTCACGGCGACCGCCAAACGGGGTGATATGCGGTTGATTTCTGTGGTCCTCGGTACGCCCTCTAACTCGGCGCGTTTCTCGCAGAGCGCTACGCTCCTCAATTGGGGCTTCCAGAACTTCACCAAGGTTGAACTGCTTAAACGCGGTCAGCCTTTGCCGGTGCGCGTCCAAGTGGAACACGGACCTGTGATCCAGCCTATTTCTCAAAGCGCTATCGAGCTGGTTCTGCGCAAGGACCAAGTCTCTGGATTAAAGGTTGCGTATAGCGTACCGCCGGTGATTTCGGGACCAGTCGCGCCTGGTACTTCGCTAGGCCAGGTAACCGTGACGGATGGAGGCGAGACAATCGCTCGTTCGGACGCGATCTCACCGTTACCGGCGGTTTTGCCGCCTGTTACAATCAACTCGGCAGCCGCTGATCCGGCGCCGCACGTTTATAATTACTCAGTAGCCGATCCTCCGCTGCAGGAGACCCGATGAATCAAGCATCTCGCGAACGCAACCGGCATAATCGCAGGCTCTCACGCAAGCGCCGCCATAATCCGATTCAGGTGAAATCGCGCCTGCGCAAGATGCGCCGTACACGAATCCGCCGCGCTTCGTAGTTTTCGGCAATGAGCCTGGTCTGGGCTTTCGCTCAGCCTTCCTGAAAAATTCAAGCGCTATCCCTTTTGCAGGTGATAGCGCTTGTTTTTCTGGGCCGCCTACTCCAAGCCAAGGACCGCTTATCATTACCGGGTCCTTTAAAATATACCTCAGCCATTGGATTGGGGCGGTGGTGGTCCGCCTGCGCTACCGCCAGAACCGCCCGGACCTCCTCCGGGGTTGTGATCTCCGGGCGCGCACCCGCCGTGCCGCTCCCATCCGTAACCTTGACCATAACCATACCCGGGACCGTAACCATAAACCCAAGGCGGTGGGGGCGGGGGCTGAGGTCCGTAGCCAGGATAACCCGTTGGACCCGGCATACCCGCTGGACCGCCCATGGCTATCGGACCGACGATTCGCAGCGTCCGCGGATGATGGAATGCGCCAATTAGAATCGCTATTGACACGAATACCAGCGCGGCAATCAACCCGCCGCGCCACCATCGGTTTTCGCGCATATATTCCTGTTCGAGACGATCCAGCCGCCGCATCAGCTCTTCCCTGCCCGTGGGCCCATCCGTTTTTACATCTTCCTCAGGCATCTTTAATCATCTCCTCGCTCGCTTCGGCCGCATTAGAAAGGATGCGCGAAACATCCGGCACCGGCAGCGCTCCAAAACAGGCCCCGACCCCAGCCGCTTCGCGTTTACGACCGTTGAATCTAACGACGAACGGCGTGCCCATTGGGTTAACGTCCCCAAGCGGCTGAAACGCGATGCGCGCTCGTGCTACTTTGTCGCCGGTATGGACGCTGCCTTGAAAGACCTACAATCCTCCTCTGAGGCTTGCATCACGATGATCACTGGCCGCTTCACGACCCGCTCTGTCGTTGCATCCATCGCGGCTCGCTTACGATCTTCAATCCCTTCGGTGGTGATGCTGACGATCCTGATAGTGGCGAGCTTACTGGCAGTTCCGAAGGCGGCTTTTGCTCAACCTGCCCATGGATCGCCACGATGGGTTATGCAAACGCGTGTACAGGAGGCATTAGGTGGGGATCCACGTTTCACAAACATTCGTGTGACCGTCACACAGCCTGGCACCGTGATTCTCGAAGGCAACGTCTTCGACCGTGCAGCCTCCAATGATGCCGCCAGGATTGCCCGCGGCGTCACAGGTGTAACCCGTGTGATCAATGCGCTGACGACCACTACTTTCGATTGGAAAAAGACTCAGATTCGCATCAATCAGATGTTGCTCAACAATGGCTTGGGCTCGGTGACCGCGACCGTCGTCGGTAATCAGGCATACCTTAAAGGCACGGTGACTAGTGAAGCCGACAAACAGCGCGCCGTTTCAATCGTGCAAACCGCCGCGCCGGGCATCAGCATGGGCAGTAATATCATTACCGTCGTGCCCAACGGGATTTTCTGACAGACAGGGAACCCTGACTGTATCGCTGTTCACCGGTATGCTGCGGCGTTAGCCTCGCCGAATCTGCGTCTACGGCTTGATCGTGATCGCGCCCGACGCGTAGGCGACGGCCGCTGCGGCAGTCAGCAAATCGGCCCGGCTTTGAATCAGCGTGTAGCGCGCGTTGGCCAAATCGCGATCGGCCGTCAGCAGTTCCACGATCGTGCTCAATCCCTGCCGATAGGTCTCACTATTGGCCGCGTAGGATTCCTGCGCAGCACTGAGCAAGGCCTGAGCGTAATGGTACTTCGTCAGCGACGACTGAAATTGGTAGTAGGCCTGCCATACCTGCGCGTAAGCCTCGAGCTCCAATGAGGCCACCTGCGCCCGTGCTGCGCGGCTCTGCGCCTGCGCCTCGCGAATATCATTGAGCCGCTTGAAGCCGGTGAACAAATCCCACTTGAGCGTCACCAGCGCCGCGTACTGAGGATCGATTGCGTCAATTGTCGGGGGGCCGTCGAAAGTATAGTCGTAGATAGTCGAGCCATAAGCGCCATTGAACTGAACCTCGGGGTACCATTGTGCCTTCGCTTCCGCCAGTTCGGCCTCGCGCGTATGGACATTGGCCATGCCCGCCGCCAAATCGGGCCGCTCGCGCCGCGCCTCTTCCATGAGGGCATCAACGTTGGCTCCCAAGTTGGACGGCAAGGGCTGCCGTTCAAGCGTTTCTATCGGCAGCGGATAGTTCGCTGGCACGCCTGCTGCCACTGCCAGATTAGCCTGAGCATCGCGCATCATCAGTTGAGCGTTAGCTAGATCGAAATCGGCCTGCGCCACCCGCTCCTTCGCCAGCAGATATTCCGGCAAGGTCGCGAGGCCGAGATTCATCCGCTGGCCTACCGACTCAAAATCCGCCTGCGCCAATTGTAAGTTCTGCTTCGCTGCTGTCACCGCAGCTTGTGCCGCCGCCAGACCGTAGTAGGCTTGTTCGACGCCAAACACAACGTCCTGGATTTCACGATTGAAGCTGAATCCAGCCGCTGCCAGGCGCTCGCGCGCCGCCGCTGCGCCGGCGCTACGCCGGCCGAAATCGAGCAGTGTGTAGGTCAACTGGATCGCTGGGTCCGCCGCCCACTGCTTGATTACGCCGATCTCGGCCGGCACTTGAAATTGGAGCCGTGTATAGCCGTTATCCGACTCGCTCGTGACCAGCGGGTAGAAGGGTGCGCGCGACGATCCGTAAGCCGCGGCGGCTGCCCGCGTGCTTTCCCAGGCGGTACGTTGGGCGGGATTATTCCGCATCGCTAGATCGATCAGCGCTGCGAGATCGTAGGTATTTTCTCCAGTTTCTGCACTCGGCGAGACCGCCCGCTCCTGATTCGATCCACTTTGCGGCAGTTTATGCGGAGCGCCCTCGCCTGGCTCGACCGTAACCGAAGGAACCTCGTAGGCTGACGGGCTGGTAGTGGGCCGCCATAGCTCGTCCATCGTGCGTGGGGCAAAGCGATCAGGATTAATCTCCGGCTGTGCAGCCAAATAGGCGCATCCGCTCATACATCCGCCCAGCGCCAGACCAGCAATCAGTGTCAGCGCCGTACCCGCCAGCGGGACGCGCATGGTCCGACGCCTTGATTCCCGCCTTATCGTCATCCGCCTCACAGTACGCGCCCGTCGTGGCGATAATCACGTCTGACTGGGCGCGAGTCTACCGCCCGATTGCGCCACCGCCAGCTAGTTTGATACGCCCGGCGCGTGGCCACGCTAAACCCTCCAGGCCAACCTTTGCCGAATCATGCGCCCGTGGTGGATCCCGAATGGCGGCTAAACCTCGAACCGGGCAGCGTCACTCTCAGCCAATCGATGTCAGCCGGGATTGTTTGCCGTGCGTCCGCTCAAGGCTCGCGCCAGCCGCGCCGGCAAATAGGTACGAGCCAGCCGGAAATAATTCTTGAGCCGCCGCGGATCGAGTTCGAGAGCATAGCGGAAAGCTTCGCGTGCGCGTTCGACGTCACCGTCGCGCATTGCCGTGAGGCCGATATATCCGAGGATACTGCGCGGGGCACGCACCCTTGAAGCGATCAGCGGCGCGATCGTAACGCCCCATCGTTCATGCACGAGCCGCGCAAATACCTCGCGATTGTGGGCGGAATTCGCTCCGCCGAGCTTAAGCCGCCGAGGATAGAGCGAAAAGCGCCAGGCTGCCAGGCGCTCCGGCACGTAGACAAAATGGCCATGCTCGCGCGCCCGCATCCAGCAATATAAATCTTCGTACGTGCAGCTCTTGAACTCCGAGCAGAAGCCCCCGATGGCCTCAAGTACTGACTTTCGCATCACAACCGCACTTGGCATGATTGGCCAGACCCGGTGCAGCATCTCGTCCAGCGTCGGGGCATGCGCGCTGGTATCCGCGATTAGTGAGGTATGCAGCGAATTTCCATTGCTGTCGATAATTTCGAGATCTGCGTAGGCCATTACGCAGCCCGGATCGCTGTCGAGTACGGGCACCAGACGCGCCAGCAACTCACTCCTCCAGATGTCGTCGGCGTCGAGGAAGGCAATATAGTTGCCGCGCGCGATCGCGAGCGCACTGTTGCGCGCTGCCGCAGCCCCGCCATTCGCGCGCTCAACGACGATGATCCGGCCGGCATAACTGTGCAACAACTCGGCAGTCTCATCCGTCGAGCCATCATTTACTATGATCAGCTCGAAATCGCGGTAGCTCTGCCGGAGCACGCTATCAATCGCAACCTTCAGCGTGGCAGCCGCGTTGTACGCGGGAATTATGACGGAAACACGTGGTTCCATGAGCTTCGCGCGGCAGTATAGCATGCCTCCCAGAAGCGCACGCGTTGCCTATTATGCGAAAGTCTACCGACGTGCAGGCGCCATTTGCGAAGCTTGATTCATCCAGTAAATGGATTGGATAAGCGATGCGGCCAAGTTTGCTGACAGGCTGTCCAGCACGCTATTGACGGGGTTCGGGATGCCGCTTGCGCCTGCCGCGCGGTACAATCACTTGATCGCCGAGCGCCTGCGTCCGTTCCCATTGTTCAATTGCGGCCCGATTGAAACGCCAGTTGCTGCCGACCCTAAAGCCAGGCAGCAACCCTTGGCGTAATAAACGATATATTGTCGTCGGATGTACGCGTAAATATTCCGATAACTCTTTTATCGTGAAGATTTCGTCTTGGGACGCCATAGTGACGCCTACCCGACCACTCATTACTTATCGAATGGTGGAAGTTCCAAGTCAAGTGGAATTGATGCCGAAAACGTGTTTCCACCCATTATCTTTAGCTTTAGAGACGGTACGGCATAGCTAAAGCCACCTATACATCATGTACGTTTCGGCGACATTTGGTCTGATCGGTGATGGCTTTGGCCCAACCGCTCTCTTCAGTTATGCTCTCCAAAACTCTAATGAGGTCTTATCATGCCGTATCAGGCTCTAGAGGTGACACGTAACGGCGCCGTCGCGTGGCTCACGCTAAATCGCCCTCAATCACTGAATGCGCTTAATGCAACGATTACTGATGAATTGCATGATTTCGTCACCGCCCTCAATCACGATCGTGTTACCCGCGTGGTGGTGATACGCGGCGCCGGGCGCGCCTTCTGCGCTGGCCTCGACCTGAAGGAACAGACCGGCGGCGGGGTCGGCGAACTTGGCGAATCCATTACAGGAACCTTCGAGATGCAGCGCCGTCTGAGCAGTCTGGTTATCGCGATTCGCCGTGTTCCCCAGCCGTTTATCGCTGCTGTGCGCGGTGCCGCCTCAGGTGGTGGCTTCGCCCTCGCACTGGCCGCCGATGTCCGTATCGCCGCACCGTCCGCTCGCTTCAACGCTGCCTTCATCCGCATCGGCCTCAGTGCCTGCGACATGGGTGTAAGCTATTTCCTACCGCGCGTAGTAGGCCTATCCGTCGCCTCTGAACTTATGCTCACCGGGCGTTTCATCAACGCGCAACGCGCCCTGGCGACTGGCCTCGTCTCCGACCTCGTTGAGGAAGCCGAGCTCGACGCGGCAGCAGGCCAGCTTGCTCGAGAGATGACCGAGACTTCGCCGCTCGGCCTCCGGCTGACGAAAGAATGCCTCGCGATGAGTGTCGACGCTGGCAGCCTTGAGCAGGCCATCTTCATGGAGGATCGCAATCAGACACTGTGCGTTGGGGCGGGATACATCGAAGAGGGTGCCCGCGCGTTCATCGAAAAGCGCAAACCGCGTTTCGCCGGCCGCGCTTAATCCGAAAGCTCTGGCAGGTGAGCATTAGAGCGCGGTTCGCCGCCTCAAGTTTTCCTACATCCTAGTTAATCTTAAGCATTTTTTAACGTGCTTTGATTGAATTAGCTCCCGGATTAGTATCAGCTTCCATCAGCCTGAAGCCGTATCTCGGCCGGGCTGAAGGAGGCTCGCGATATGAAACGCTATTACGCGGAGTTTGTCGGCACCTTCGTGCTGGTCTTCGGCGGATGCGGCGCCGCGGTTTTCGCTGGCGGCAAGATCGGCTTTGCCGGCGTGGCGCTGGCTTTCGGCCTATCGCTGCTCGCGATGGTCTATACGGTCGGTCCGATCTCTGGATGCCACGTCAATCCAGCCGTATCTTTTGGTTTGTTGCTGAGCGGCAAACTTGAACCCCGGTGCTTCCCCGGCTATGTCATCGCCCAAATCCTCGGCGCTATCCTCGCTGCCGCTATCATCCTCGTGATCGCGAAAGGCCTCCCCGGTGGTTACGATCCGTCGGCCGGCGGCTTGGCTGCCGACGGCTACGGCGCTCATTCCCCCGGCGGCTACAGCATGATGGCGGGTTTCGTCGCCGAGGTTGTTCTGACCATGTTCCTGGTCATAACCATACTTGGCGCGACTGACGTCAAAGCCCCGGTCGGCTTCGCTGGCATACCAATCGGCCTGGTGCTCACCCTGATACATCTGGTTGGGATTCCAGTCACCAACACTTCTGTTAATCCCGCTCGCAGTATCGGACCCGCCCTGTTCGTCGGTGGATGGGCGATTCAACAACTCTGGCTCTTTATCGTCGCTCCGCTGATAGGAGGGGCTATTGCAGCAGCGGTTTACGCGGTCATCCGCCTGCCCGACGAACTGATTCCTGCGCGTGTTGCCGAGCGCGCCCTCGAGAGCGAGCAAATGGAACGTCGAATTAATCCGTAGCTGGAAGTCAAGCGCGGTGGAGGGCGGATTCAATTTCCGCCTGCCACCGCTCTTTTTATCATATTCAGAATTGATCAGATTTCGTCGCTGACCGCGTCCTCGTGCACTTTGGGTTCCGGCCGGACTTCAATCGGCGTCCAATGGCGCATCTGTTCGCCCGTATAGACCTGCCGTGGACGCGCGATCTTCTGCTCGGGGTCGCGCACCATCTCAGCCCACTGCGCCATCCACCCGGAGGTCCGCGGAATCGCGAACAGCACTGGGAACATCGTCATCGGGAAGCCCATCGCCTGATAGGTCACGCCGGTGTAGAAATCGACGTTAGGGTAAAGCTTGCGTGAAACAAAATAGTCGTCTTCGAGCGCAATCCGTTCGAGCTCGAGCGAGATTTCGATTAATGGGTTCTTACCCATTACGTCGAATACCTCGTAGGCGATTTTCTTGACGATCTTGGCGCGCGGATCATAGCTCTTGTACACGCGATGACCAAAGCCCATCAGCCGCCGCTCTCCGCGTTTCACGCCTTTGATGAAATCAGGAACGTTCTTGACTGAGCCAATCTCGACCAGCATGCGGATTACCGCTTCGTTCGCTCCGCCATGAAGCGGGCCGTAGAGCGCGGCAGTGGCAGCAGCCACGGCCGAAAACGGATCGACCTGCGAACTGCCGACCGATCGCATCGCATTGGTCGAGCAGTTCTGCTCGTGATCGGCATGCAAAATAAACAGAACGTCGAGCGCCCGCTCCAGCGTGGGATTCGGCTTGTAATCGCGCTCCGCCATGCGGAACAGCATCGACAGGAAATTGCCCGTAAAACTCAGATCGTTGTCGGGATAGACGTACGGCAGGCCCCGCGAATGACGGTACGCAAATGCTGCAAGGGTTGGCAGTTTGCCGATCAGCCGGCGGGTCTGGAGCCTTCGTGATTCGAGGTCGAATATCTGGCTCGCCTCAGGATAAAACGTCGAGAGCGCACCGATCGTCCCTACCAGCATCCCCATCGGATGAGCGTCGTAACGAAACCCTTCCATGAATTTCTTGATATTTTCATGGACCATCGTATGGGTTTTGATATTCTGCTCCCAGGCACTGTAGTGCTTGCGGTCGGGCAGTTCCCCTTTGACGATCAGGTATGCAACTTCAAGGTAATTGCTCTGTTCGGCCAGCTCTTCGATCGGGAATCCGCGATAGCGCAAAATTCCCTTATCGCCATCGATAAAGGTTATCTTGCTACGGCAGGAGGCCGTATTGGTGAAAGCAGGATCGTAGGACATCAGGCCGAAATCATCCGCACCGGTGGTGATTTGGCGTAGATGGGTGGCGCGAATCACGCCGCCCTCTTCGATCGGAATCTCGTACTGCTTGCCGGTCCGATTGTCGGTAATTGTCAGCGTGTTCTTAGCCATGTTTTACCTCGCTCATCGCTTGTTCGTACCTGCCTGCTGTTACGATCCACGGCCGCGCCAACCATCCAATCAACATAAATACAGTTAACTTCAGTCTTAGACCGTTTGCCCGCAAGAAGCAAACTCCACTGCGGGAAGTGATGCAACTGCAAACCAGTGCATTTCTTTACCGGCCGGGAATCGGAGACCCTCGCCCGCGGGCCTCGTGCCCTATAGACTCTGCAAGCCAGGACAAATTCAATGCTCGACCGGATTTTCAGCAGCGTCACCGCTGTGGTCATCGCGACAACCGCCGCTCTCGGTTATGGCGGCATTTTCATTCTTATGGCCATCGAGAGCGCATGCATCCCCTTGCCCTCTGAAGCAGTTATGCCGTTTGCGGGGTATCTGGTTTCAACGGGCCGTTTCGGCCTGCAACTCACCGCCCTGGCTGGCGCCTTTGGATGCCTCGCCGGTTCCTACGCTGCCTATTTAGTTGGCGCCAGCGGCGGGCGCTATTTTCTCGAACGCTACGGCCGCTGGGTCTTGATCGCGCCGCACGAACTCGAAATCGCCGATCGCTTTTTCGAGCGCTGGGGCGGACCGGCAATTTTTTTCGGCCGCCTGCTGCCGGTTGTGCGAACTTTTATCGCCTTGCCGGCCGGCGTCGCGCGGATGCGCCTTCTACCGTTTACCGCCTTCACACTCGCAGGCTCTTACCTCTGGTGCCTGGGTCTTGCCTGGGCGGGGATGAAACTCGGGCAACATTGGCAAGCAGTCGGCCCTTATTTCCATCGCTTCGACGCGCTGATCGTGATAGCGCTCGCGCTCGCCGTGCTGGCTGTGTTGTACAACCGGATTCGCGGGATCATGTCCGCTCCCCAACCCTCGCGCTAACCGTCTCTGC
>DATJUF010000288.1:0-4512 GCA_035502655.1 Binataceae bacterium (SeqCode) | reverse complement strand
CGCGCACGTCGCGCCTCATCCGCTCGTCCGGACTGACGGCTGGTTCGCTGGGTCAGTTCTTCGCGTTCCATTGGCAGCAGCTTAATCGTGTTGCTCATCAACATAATCATACTCTCTATTCAGATGGTACAGGCCACTAGTTAACAGTTACTCGGTAGTTACACCCTTGACGGCTAACTGCGATCTGCAGCTTGCGGGTGAGCGGTACCAGCACCGCGCCGGCAGGTGGAAGAGCGATTATGTCGCACTTGACACTCAACAGCGAGATGGCTATATTTGCGGCATGGACGCGAAAGTTAAAGCTGGCAAGCCGCTCACTACTCAGCCGTCAATGTCGCTGGCGGACCTGATGGGCAAATACTCCAGCGAGGAAGCGTGCAAAGAGCTTCTGCGCGACATGCGCTGGCCGAACGGCGTCGAATGCCCGCGTTGCGGTAAGACAGCCGGCGTCTACGCATTAAAGGCGCGCCCGTTCCATTGGGCCTGCAAGAACAAGAATTGCGGCGGTCGCAACGGCTATCGCTTCAGCGTCATCACCAAGACCATCTTCGAGAACACGAACTATCCTCTCCGAAGGTGGTTTCAGGTGATCTACCTGCTAAGCCAATCCGAGAAAGGCATGAGCGCCCTACAGATTCATCGCCAGATTAAGAGCGGCGATTACCGGACGGCTTGGTTCATGCTCCATCGCATCCGAGCGGCGATGAAGGACGAATCCTTCCCGAAGTTGATGGGAACGGTCGAGGCCGATGAGACTTACGTTGGCGGCAAGGACTGCAATCGCCACTACGGGAAGAAAAGCCGCCAGCAAAGCGAGGCCGGTACGGGCTTCGGCTACCTGAAAAGCGGCGTTATTGGCGAATCAGCCGCAAAGGCAATGGCGTCTGCCAGATGATGGAAGATGCGGACTTCACCACCTATAACGGCTTCGTCCGCAAGGCCGTAGATGGCGATAAGGTCGATTTAGTGGCGACCGATGAGAACACCAATTACAAATACCTGGGAATGCCGCATGAAGCCGTCCATCATGGACAGCACGAGTATGTGCGCGGGACAGTCCACACGAACAACATCGAGAACTTTTGGAGCCTGTTAAAGCGGGGAATCATTGGCAGTTATCACAATGTCAGCAAGGAATATCTGCCGCTTTATCTAGCCGAATTTTCCTTCCGCCATAACCATCGGAACGATCCTGATATCTTCCTATCAATCCTTCGAGGATGCTGAGATCGCCGCATTGGCAGCGATCTCCACAAGTTTTGCATTAGAAGCCGATACAGCTTAGGTTTCATTGGCCTGCTCAACGTCACCGCTAGGCTGCTTTTCACTCTTGGTTCGTTGCCAAGTGATGCTTTGAGACGCAATCACTGCGCACAATCGCTTGACGACAGCATGTCGACATGGCCATGCTTGAAGTATGGCCACCTATCTCGAATATATGCAAGCAGCGATGAAGTCAGCAGAATGTGAAGAGATGGAAGATGGTCGCTTTTTCGCGACTATCCCAAATTTCAATGGGCTTTGGGCAGTAGGCGCAACCCGAGATGAAGCCGAACACGAGTTGTACGAAGTGTTGGATAGCTGGCTGGATGTCCACATAAAAAGAGGGCACCAAGATCCACCTAAAGTGACCGGCCTTGATAGCGACAGTTCGCTTAGTGCTGTAGGCGATGACTCGTCTGGGCGGCTAACAAATGATGCTGGCTCTAAGACTATAGAGTCCACCGTCGGACGGAGCTGTGATGGTAACCCGAAACATGCGCCGTATGCCTTGCGATAATCAGGATTGAGAGGAATATAAGCCGAAACAAACTTAGTCTTCTCATCTGTATCGTAATAAATTCTCAGGCGTATCGTTAACTCAGTTCCATCAAGAAATTTGAAAATCAGCCCATGATTGACATTTAAGTACGGAAAATCTGAATCGAAAAGCTCACGCAACGTTAAAGGGATTGGATAATATTGGATTGTCGGCCCTCTCGTCACAACAGGTATTTGAATCGCCCAATCGGAAATTGGCGATCTCAGTCGGTACTTCGCATGAAAATCTCTTAGGAGTCCGACCGATCCCGTCACAAACAATATTGCGGCAATCGGTAAACAGATTTTCCGCACAACAGGCCTGATGCGCTCCGGAAACATGAGTTCCGTCAAGCCAACAAGGCCGATTGCCGTGCCGATGAACCAAGCTGGATTAAAACCGCCCATAACGCCCATAGCTCCCGAGGTCTAATCGCCAACTTAAGTGACGTAGTCTCGAAAGCTTGAGCACTATCGGGACGATCACCTCTGAGTGTCAAGCGCGACATAATCAGCGGTGGAAGCCGCGGCCTGATCGATTCAAGCCAGGCGTGCAATTCGGACGCCGGCGGGTCAGCTTACCTTGCACTTGCGTAATCGTCTGCAGGCTCTTCCAGCGCAAGCCCAATGCTGCCAATTTGGAACGGCTGATGAGCACGCAAGACGCAACGGCTGCACACGCCACGGAGCACCCACCGCGGCGCTTTTTGATCGGGCGCTTTCATGAAATTGTGCTGAAAGGGCGGAATCGATCACGCTTCGTCCAACAGGTTAAACACAATCTGCGCGCGCTTTTTGCCGACTGTGGTATTGGCAGGATTCACGGCGAGGGCCCAAGGCTGCTGATCGAGTTGCCCGACGATATCAGTGAGGCGCTGGTGCGCGAGCGGGCGGAGCTGGTGTTCGGCTTCCAGAATTTCACCATTAGCCGTCCGGTTGCGCGGGAAATCGAGGCGCTCAAGCAGGCTGCAGTCACGGCGGCTCGTGGTCATGAGGTCAAAAGCTTTCGCATTTCGACCCGCCGAGCCGACAAGCATTTTCCGCTAAATTCAATGGAGATAGATCAGATCGCGGGAGCGGAAGTCGCTAAGGTGCTGGGCTTGAAGGTCAACCTCGATTATCCCGAACTCGATATCGCAATCGAGATCCTGCCCCAGGCCGCTTATATCGCAGATCGCAAATATGCGGGCGGGGGCGGATTACCGGTCGGAATCAGCGGCCGCGCGCTGCTCCTGCTGTCGGGCGGGATTGACTCGCCGGTGGCAGGATGGCGCATGATGCGGCGCGGGCTCCATGTCGATTTTGTGCATTTCCACAGCCATCCGCTGGTTTCCAAAGCAAGTATCGAAAAGGCCCGCGAGCTTGCCGCTCACTTGACGCGTTTTGAGGCGCGTTCAAGCCTCGCGCTGGTGCCCTTCGCAGAGGTGCAGCGTGAAATCGTGGCGCGTACACTGCGCCCATTGCGAGTAGTACTCTATCGCCGCTTCATGTTGCGGATTGCCAGCGCGCTGGCGGCAGCGGGGCGTGCGGCGGCACTAATTACCGGTGAGAGTCTCGGGCAGGTCGCTTCGCAAACGCTGGAGAACATGGCGGTCATTGAAGCGGCGGCCACGCTGCCGCTGCTACGCCCCCTGGTCGGGATGGACAAGAATGAGATTATCGCGGCAGCCCGGCAGCTTGGCACGTTTGAGACCTCAATCCTGCCTGATCAGGATTGCTGTTCGCTCTTTGTCCCAGCCCATCCGGAGACCCGCGCGCGCCTCGAACAGGTGCGGGATGCCGAGGCAGTGTTCGATATCGAGGCGATGGTTGCGGAAGCGGTGAGCAAGACGGAAATCATTCACAATGTCTTTCCTTGTCCAAGCGGCAAATAGCAAATGCTGGCGCAATCCAAAGGCCGAAATGCCGAATTGCCTTAAGGGCAATACAGACGAGTTGAATGGATCAGGGCGCGCCTGAAGGCTCGTCGGGAGCGACGGACCCGAAGTCTGCGGTGTCGCTGTTTTGTGCCGCGCCGTCTGGCACTGTGCCAGACGTCTCCGGCCGATTCCATTCTGCCAGCGACCATCCTTGCCTGAATGCATCGACGCGCTGGCCGCTGCTGCCGTGCGACGGCCCGCTGCCGAACTCGTCTCCAGCCATACTCCAGTAAGGGGCCAGGCCGGAGGCGGGGATTCCGAGCTTTTGCATGGTGAAGCCTGCGAAGCGATCAGCCTCGAGTTCCTTTACCTGGCTGGGAACGCCGGCCCGCGACGCATCGAGATCGTGGTGGAGCTCATGACCGACTTCATGGGCAAAGATCGCGTACAGGAGCGGCCGGGCAATCTGGGCGTCGTAGACCTGGAAACGATTGCCCATCAGCGCGAGGAGTGCTTCGCGGTTGTAGAAGATGCAGCCTCCGGCATTAGCATGCGGCCCAATCGGTGCGACGGTCTGGTAGACGCGGACGTGTGCAGTCCAGAGTTGGTTGATACGGCTGACGATGGCGGCGACGTCGGGGGATGGAAGGGTGGCGTGCTCGCCGCAAGCAACGAAGACGCGCGCGGAAGCGGTGAAAGCCGCCTCGTCGCTCGTCTTCGCGCCTGCGTCAGGCGGGCGGCTAGCGCCGTCATCGGTGTCAGCCTCCCGCCTGACAGCTTCCCAGTCATCGGTAGCGGCACCGTTATCTGGCGCCGCAACCGATGACTGGGGCTGGGGGTTGTCCTGTGCGCG